>JBEKYD010000350.1:0-7640 GCA_049511335.1 Bryobacteraceae bacterium
CGACCCCCACCCCCGAAAAACGCTTGAAAACCGCCGCCTGACCCATGCCGACCACCCTCTAAATCGCGATCCGCGCCTCGAAGCCCCACCGAGATTGTTCACTTGAACGCGAGGTCCGCCCAGAGGCTGGCGCGCTCGGGCCATAGCCGGGAAATCGCGTGCGAATTCAGCGAATGTCTTGCCAGATTGCGCCTATGGAGAGCCACCGGGCTAACAAATCCCCTCTCCCGCCGTCCCTTTTCAAAAGGGTGAGTGTATCCCGTCCAGCGGTATTTTGAACTGGAGCGCGGGCGCCTTCGTAATACCTCGAAGACGCACGCGATAATAGGTGATTCGAGGATCCAAGGTCATTATGTTTCGTCTGCAATCTCTACTAGCAATCGTTGTGAGCGCGGCGCTCGCCCTGCCGGTTTTCGCGCAGAATCAAGCCTTCACGCTCGATACCGGCGGCGGGCTCTTCTCCGGGCTCACCAAGCCGTACCGTCCTCATCCCGTGACGAACGTCAGCTTCGAAGATTCGGGCCGAATCGATAAACTGATACGCGCCGGCGCACTTTACCTGTCCTTGCGCGATGCCATCGCGCTGGCTCTCGAAAACAATCTCGATCTGGAGGTGGCCCGCTATTACCCCAAGCTGGCGCTATCGGATCTGCAACGCGCCTCGGCCGGGCAGTTGCTGCGCAACGTCTCCACCAGCCTCTCGGCCGGACCGTCATCGGCCTCGCTGGGCGTCACCGCCGCGGCCGGCCAGGTGGGCTCGACGGGCGCTTCCACCGGCAACGCCAACACCGGCGTGTTGAGCGGCCTGAGTGTGCAATTGGCCGGCTCGGCAATTCCCAATCTCGATCCCACGCTGTACGTTGCCGGATCGTTCGCCCACACCACCGCCATCGAAACCACCACCATCCTCACCGGCACCACCGCCCTGGTGACGCAATATAAGAGCCTGACCTACGGCATCCAGGAAAGCTACTGGACCGGGACCACTGTTTCCGTCGGGATGCAGAGCAACCTGGGGCTCAACCAGAATGCCGCCACCGCCATTTTCAATCCCGTCGACCAGGCGTATGGACAGATCCAGATTACCCAGAACCTGCTTAACGGCTTTGGCCTCGGCGTGAACAAGCGCGCCTACCACAAGGCCAGGAACAATCTGCGTTACAACAACCTCAGCTTCGAGAACCAGGCGATCGCCACCGTCGCCAACGTGGTCAACCTCTATTGGGACCTGGTTTCGTTCGACGAGTCTCTCAAGGTGCAGAAGCAAACCGTGGAGCTCGATAATCGGCTCTATCAGGACACCAAGCGGCGCGCCGACCTGGGCGCCATCGCCCCCATCGACGTCCTTCAGTCCGAAGCCGACCTGAAGAATGCGCAACAGGCCGAAATCGCGCAGGAGGCCCAGGTCCTGAAACAGGAAATGATCCTCAAAAACGTGCTCACGCGGACGGGTCTCGACAATCCGATGGTGGTGGCTGCCCGTATCGTGCCTACCGATCACATTGAAATGCCGGCCCAGGAACCGGTGGTTCCGCTGCAGGATGAGGTCGCCGAAGCGCTCCGCAAGCGCCCGGAGGTCGAGCAAAACAGTATTTCCCTGGAGAATGCCAGGTTGGACCTGCTTGGCACCAAGAACAACTTGATGCCCCAGCTCCAGGCCGTGGCGACCCTGACCAATAACGGCCAGGCCGGCCAGGTCAATGCGCTCAATCCCGACCCCACCTACTACGGTCCCGTTAATAATTTTCTGATAGGCGGCTATGGCACCGCTCTAACCCAGTTGTTCAATCGCAATTTTCCCAACTACACGGTTGGATTTTCGTTGTCCATCCCCTTGCGCAACCGCTCCGCGCAAGCCGACATGGTGACCAACGAGCTGCAGTACCGGCAATCGGAAATTCAGCGGCGCCAGCTCCTCAACAACATCAAGCTCAACGTCCTCAACGCCGTCACCGACGTGCGCAACGCCCGCGCCGCTTACGAAACCAGCGTGGTGGCGCGCAAGCTGCAAGACGCGACCCTGGCTGGCACACGGCGTAAGTACGATCTGGGAACCGCGACCATTCTCGATGTCGTGGTTGCCCAACGCGACGACACTGCGCGCCAGCTTACCGAAATCGAGAACCTGCGCCAATACCAGAACGCCAACACCAATCTCAAACAAATGACGGGTACGATTCTGGAAGCCTACGACGTGAGCTTGGACGAAGCCAAAAACGGTCAGGTCGGCCGCGAGCCGGATATCCCGCTGGCGCCCCAGCAGCAGAACCAGAAATAGGGAGACAGGAGCCAGAAGACAGAAGTCAAAATCGCGCAGCGCGGGATCACGACCGAGCGTACACTTTTGAATTCTGACTCCCGGCTCCTGCTATCCTGGACCTTGGCTCGCATCTATCCCTTTCAACCCTTTCGTTACACCGCCAGAGCCGGCCGGCTGGACCATCTGGTCACCCAACCTTACGACAAGATCTCGCCGTTCATGCAGGCGCGCTACCTGGCGCTGAGCCCTTACAACCTGGTCCGCGTCATCCTGGGCGAGCGCAAGCCGGGTGACACGGAAACCGGCAACGTCTATACCCGCGCGGCCGCGTATCTGGAAAGCTGGATCGCCTCCGGCATCCTGGCGGCCGACGCTGAGCCCGCCGTGTTCGCCTATTTTCAGGAGTTCACCGAACCCGACACAGCCGAGCGCCTCATCCGCAAAGGCTTCATCGCCCTCGGCGCCTTGGAAGATTACTCAGCGGGCGTGGTGCACCGCCACGAACAGACCCTGGCCGGCCCCAAAAAGGACCGGCTGGAGTTGCTGCGGCACACCCACGCGCAGGCCGAGCAGCTTTTCCTGCTTTATCCCGAACCGGAGGGCATGATCGATCGTCTCTTGGACGAGGCCGCGCAATCCGCCCCGCTGGGCGAGGCCGTGGACGAATACGGCGCCATCCACCGTCTCTGGCGCATCTCTCCGGCCGATCGCATCCAACAGTCGATGGCGGATAAGAAGCTGATCATTGCCGACGGCCATCACCGTTACGAGACCGCGCTCGCCTTCCGCGACGAGAATCCCCATCTCGCCGGCGCCGATCGCGTGCCCATGACGTTCGTCAACATGTACTCGCCTGGCCTGCGCATTCTAGCCACTCATCGGCTGGTGAACGGCGTCGATACCACCCGTTTTCTAACCAAAGCCGCCGCCGATTTCCGGGTCGAAGAGATCGAGTCTCCGGACCGTCTCCGCGCCGCCTGGGCCGAAACCGGCGAAAGGGTCGCCATCGGCGCGGCCATCGGCGATCGCCTGTACCTGCTCGAAGAGCTTGCCGCCTCCGGCGATTTAGACGTCCGCGTGCTGCACCGGCAATTGCTCGAAAAGAACCTCGGCATCGACCAAACCGCCGTCCGCGACGAGAAACACCTCCAATACGTGCGCGGACTCGATGCCGCGATTGCGGCCGCGCGCGAAGGCAAGGCGCAAATCGCGTTTCTGCTCAAACCCACTTCCATCCCGCAGGTAGCGGAAACATCCTTCGGCGGTGGCGTGATGCCGCAGAAATCCACCGATTTCTACCCCAAGCTGCTGAGCGGACTGACGATTTACAAGCTGTAGGTGGGGCATGCTTTAGCTTGCCCGAGTCCGAATTCCTCGCTTGACAAACCTACAACCGGAGCACTATTGTAGATAGTCATACTATGGGTAAGCCAACCGACCTGGTGCAAGGAACGCTGGATTTGTTGATTCTCAAGACTGTCTCCCTCGAGCCCAAGCATGGCTGGGCGATCGGGAAACGAATCCAACAGGTTTCGAGCGACGTGTTGCAGGTCCAGCAAGGCTCGCTTTATCCGGCATTGCATCGGCTGGAGCAACAGGGTTGGATCAAGGGCCACATGGCCGCGACCGAGACCGGGCGGCAAGCCAAGTTCTATTCGCTCACGCGCGCAGGCCGCGCCCAGCTCGAAAAAGAGCTGGCCAATTGGGCGCGGCTTTCTTCGGCCGTAAACGCGGTGGCGCAGATGGCTTGACAGGAGGACACGGTGCGCTGGCTACACAAACTTCGGCTGCGGTTGCGATCGCTGGTATCGCGGGCGCAGGTTGAGCGTGACCTTGACGTCGAGCTGCGCTTTCTCCTGGATTCGCAGATCGAAGAGAACCTGGCAGCCGGGATGAATCCGGAAGAAGCGCGCCACGCCGCCCTGCGCTCCATCGGCGGGTTGGCACACATGGCCGAGCAATGCCGCGACATGCGGCGAGTGAACTTCCTCGCGGACCTGGCACAGGATCTTCGCTACGCGGGGCGGATGCTCGCCCGCAGCCCGGGCTTCACGGCGGTAGCGGTAGTGTCGCTGGCGCTCGGGATCGGGGCGAATACCGCGATCTATAGCTTCCTGGAGGCGGTACTGATGCGGTCGCTGCCAGTTCACGACCCGGACTCCCTGGTTACCTTGAATTGGCATACCAAGAGCCGCGTGAGGGCCGGCCGCCCAACCGTCATAAAACACGGAAACGTCAATTACTATCCCGACAATACCGGCCCAACCCTCCCCTTTCCGGCGTTCGAGCTGTTCCGCACCGACAGTCCGGTCTTCTCCAGCGTTTTCGCCTACTCCGACTCCGGTCCCTTGACACTGATCGTCCATGGGGAAGCCGGTGTCGCGCGCGCCCAGTATGTGTCCGGAGAATTCTTCCGTTGCCTGGGAGTAACTCCCGCCGCCGGCCGTCCGATCGATCCGGGCGATGACCAGGCAGGCGCGACCCCGGTAGCTGTCGCCAGTTACAGGCTCTGGCAAAACCGCTTCGGAGGAACGCCCAACATCGCCGGTCAATCGATCCTGGTCGACAATACGGCATTCGCGGTGGTGGGAGTCACACCCGCGGGATTCTATGGGCCTGGGTCTTTCAATGCCGGCATGGAGCCGGACCTCTATCTTCCGCTGCACACCAGCACTCTGCTCGATGCGTCTTATCCGGCGGTTCCTTGGAACGACAAATTCTCGGACAAGAACAACTACTGGGTCGAAATCATGGGGAGGCTGCGACCCGGCGTTGGCATCGGGCAGGCGCAAGCGGTTCTCGGCCCCGTGTTTCAACGATTCGCCGCCGGCACGGCATCGAATGACAAGGAGAAAGCGGACCTGCCGGCGCTGGTTCTCCAGCCCAGTGCGAGAGGGTTCGAGGCGTTGCGCCTCACCTACGCGCAGCCTATTTACGTCTTAATGGCCATGGTTGGGTTGATTCTGGTTCTCGCCTGTGCCAACCTGGCCAATCTTCTGTTGGCGCGCGCCACCACCCGGCGGCGTGAAATCGCGGTCAGGCTCAGCCTGGGCGCCGGCCGGTTGAGAATTCTGCGGCAACTCCTGACGGAGAGCGTGCTGCTTGCCTCGATGGGAGGCGCTCTCGGAATCGTGGTCGCCGTTTGGGGCATCCGCTCATTGACGTTGCTTTTGGCAAACGGACGGGACGGTTTCACCTTGCATGCCGGTCTGAATTGGCACGTTCTGGCGGTGACGATCTTGCTATCGATCCTCACCGGGCTGCTGTTTGGCCTGGCTCCCGCTGTCCAGGCGACGCGGGTGGATGTTACTCCGGCGCTGAAAGAGAGCCGCCTCGGCAAATCGCATGCACGCGTCAACTTGAGCCAGTTCCTGGTGGTGGCGCAAATGGCCATCTCGCTGTTGCTTGTGACAGGCGCGGGACTCTTCGTTCGCACGGTTTCGAATCTGGAAGGGATGGTTGCGGGAATCGATCGCGATCAGGTACTTCTTTTAACGGTAAACGCGAAACAGGGCGGATTCAAAGACGACTCGCTGGTGCGGTTCTACGCCGGCCTGCAAACCCGGTTGGCGGGAATTCCAGGAGTGCGCAACGTGAGTCTTTCGAACGTTGCACCCCTTTTGGGGGGCTTCTTGCCGTTCCGGGTTGCAGTACCGGGCGCACCGGTGGATCAGCCCGGAGTTTGGGCAATCGCGGGTTTGCTGGTGGGACACTCATACTTTCCAACGATGCAACTTCCCCTCTTGCGTGGCCGTGGCATCGACGAAGGAGACACGTTGGGGGCGCGTCCGGTTGGCGTGGTCAATGAGGAGTTCGTCAAGACCTACTTGAGCGGCGGCAATCCCATCGGCCGGCACTTCCAGCTCATCAGCCCGGTTGCCGGCGTGGACCCCACCGATATCGAGATCGTCGGCGTCTCCAGAAACTCGCGGGAGCTCGGATCCCTAAGGCGAGCAATTCTTCCCACGGTCTACATCCCCTACAGCCGCGGTCAACAGTACCTCACCTCGATGGTCTACGAGGTGCGCACCGCTGGGGACCCCCGCTCGCTCGTACCCACCGTGCGTCAACTGGTGCGCCAGGCCGGCGCGCGCATTCCGGTTACCGGCGTGAAGACCCTGGCCGAGCAGGGAGACCAGGCCATCAACCAGGAGCGCATCCTGGCCATGCTGAGCGCCGCGGTCGCGATTCTGGCGATGGCGATCGCCAGCGTCGGCATTTACGGCACCGTGGCCTACGGGGTGGCGCGACGCACCAACGAAATCGGCATTCGCATGGCGCTGGGCGCCCAACGTCAGCACGTCGTATGGATGGTGTTGCGCGAGGTCATCGCGTTGTCGATCGCGGGAATTGCGATCGGGCTGCCGGTCGCCTTCGGCGCCTCGCACCTGGTGCAATCGTTGCTATTCGCGGTGAAACCGAACGACCCGGTGGCGCTGACGCTGGCTGTAGCGATCCTGTTCGGGTCCGCTGCATTGGCCGCATTTGCACCTGCCCGGCGCGCGTCGCGCATCGATCCCATGGCGGCGCTGCGGCACGAGTGAACGTGCCCCGTCAAGCGAGCGACACTGCCCGAATTAGCGCACTACCCCCGCGCGCGAAGGCAAGGCGCAAATCGCTTTCTGCTCAAACCCACCTCCATCCAGCAGGTAGCTGAAACATCCTTCGGCGGAGGCGTGATGCCGCAGAAGTCCACCGATTTCTATCCCAAGCTGCTGAGCGGGCTGACGATTTACAAGTTCTAGGTGTTTGTGAAGTAGGCCTCGGCCTGTTCTCCGAGGCCCGGAGCGGCTCGTGGATTCCGCGCGCGAGTTGATCGCAAATTGTCGGTCACAGCGGAACCAAGGTTTTCTTTTGATGATTCCAGGCATGTTAACCGACGAGGACAGGATCGCCGGCGGCGGAAGCGGATATTATGGAATCAGGGCACGGCCTGCGGCGACCTAGGGCCGGGCGGCGCCTGAAGGGTCCGCCGATTGCGGATTGAAATAAGCCGCCCAGGGCCGCAATCCGTTACTTGCCGCCGGGAGGATTTGATTGGTGCTACTATCGAACCGCGCAGAGGTCAAGGCTAATGCCACGTCTGACACGTAAGAGCCTGATTGAGAAACTTCAGGCGGCGCGCGATGATCGACTGCTCATCGCCTATATCACGTCCACACGGTCTGGCCATGAAATTCAAATTGCCGATGATGCTTTCAGAATCATTTACGATCACCTGGAGGCCTCCCGCGAACAGGCCGCTAACGGCGTAGATCTTTGATTCGTCAGAAGAATCTGTGGGTGAGTTCCGGCTCGGGCAGTTTGCCAAGTGAATGATAGAGCGCCAGTTCGGTGACTCGGAAGGTTCGGAACCCATAGGATTTTCTCATAGTGACTT
>JBEKYD010000351.1:0-13861 GCA_049511335.1 Bryobacteraceae bacterium
GTTCTTCGCCTCCGAGAGTCGCCACTGCTCCAGGATCTGGCCAACGGCATCCTGCGCAAGGTTAACCGACTGAAGCCGATTTAGGTTTGAAATCGCATTCTTCACGCCGGATTCAGGTTATAGAGTTGTTGCAAGAGCTTCCGTCAGGCAATAGAGATCGAGGACGAGTATATTCGAGGCGTACGAGAAATAGGAATAGCCGTGCACTCGCCTGTGCCTGCTTGCCAGTGCAGAACTCGACCAGATTCGGTTCCTCCTCAGGCACGTTTCGATTCAAACGACGGAATGATACCTCGGATGCAGGCAGGAGGGGGGCGCGCCAAGTTGGGACTACGGGCCCGTGGCGACCAGGGAGGGTTTGACGGCGCAGCATCTGTTGGGGTTTGATGCCAGCCAAGGCTCAGGTCGGCGTCTACGCTTCCAGGTGGGTTGTTTCCGAGCATTCGGCCATCTGCTTCCGCGGCGGGATGCCGATCGAGAAGGTGGCTCTTGCATTCCGCGTGACCAAGATCTACGGCGGCCTGCCTGGCGCGCCGCAGACCCTGGCAATGGAAGGTCCTCAAAACGGGTTCGTATCCAGCGTAATGCGTTGGGCGGTAACATTCCCCGCTATGTGATCCAGGTGGTTTCCCTTCGGGTCGTACACGTCAATTGTAAATGTACCGGTGTACATGTCTCCGCTGGGAGATAGCGCGATCTGCTCGCGGATGTTGACGTAGGCGGCGAGGGCCTGGGTGGTCTGGTCATAGCTCAGCGCAAAATGATTGAGCTCGTAACTTAGAAACCCTGTCTGTCCCCATACGCCCAGACAGAAATTTTGGGTGGCCGGCGAATGGCCTGCGGAATTGAGTATCTCCGTCCCGTCGCTGTGCCACTGGTTATACCCGAAGTCGACGACGGTTCCGTTCGGTATCGGCGGATTGCGGGTGGAGTTGCCTTCGGCGATATATTGAGTGTTCCACATTCCCACGATGGACACGC
The DNA here is from genome assembly GCA_049511335.1 of Bryobacteraceae bacterium. GTDB lineage: Bacteria > Acidobacteriota > Terriglobia > Bryobacterales > Bryobacteraceae > JBEKYD01. The sequence continues at coordinate 982 of JBEKYD010000351.1, forward strand.
CGTTGTCGCCGCGCGCCGCCTCCTGGGGCGCCGCCTTTACCGCGGCCGTGAGTGTGCGCAAAGCCATGGCTTGCTATGCGAAGGAAAAGGGGCCTTGCAGATTCGTCAAATCCCCACAGCCGGCGGTTGCCTGAGAGACCAGCAGCGTCAAGAAGACCCATGAGCCAAGGGTCTTCGTGATCGATCGAGATATTGCGTTCATCGAGTTCCTCTTTCTGCCGCGGGCGAATCCCGCGGTCAGCCTTAAGGCGCAACCAGGAACGCAATACTTGAACCGCCGGCCAAAAAAATTCCGCAGGCACCGCCGGCTATCCGCTTAGCTCGGCCAGAAGCCAGGCCCGCGAAAGCCTCCAGTCCCGCAAAACGGTGTCCTCGGAGACCGCCAGAACAGCCGCCGTCTCTTCTACCGTGAGCCCTGCAAAGAAGCGCATTTCGACCACGCGGGCTTTGCGCGCATCCACTTCCCCCAGGCGGGTAAGAGCTTCGTCGAGAGCGATTAACTGATTTCCGCGGTTCGACGCCAGGTCTGGGACCTCGTCCAGGTTCACGCGCGGCGCGTTGCCGCCCCGTTTCGCCGCGCCGCGCTTGCGGGCCGCATCCAATAGGATGTGGCGCATAACCTGCGCCGCCACAGCGAAGAAATGGGCCCGGTGTTGCCAATCGACATTTTCCACTTCAATGAGCTTCAGGTAAGCTTCGTGCACCAGGGCTGTGGCCTGCATGGTTCGGCCCGGGCTTTCATTTTTCATGAACCGCCCGGCCATCCGCCGGAGCTCGCGGTAGACCCTGGGCGTCAGCCGGTCGAGCGCGCTTTGATCGCCGTCCGCCCAGGCACGAAGCAGGCGTGTTGTTTCAGATGGTTGCGATTCTCCCATCGGGAGCCCGGCAGGTAGCATTATACTGCGCTGGCCCTCCCCAAAATAATTCTCTGCGTCCGTTCCGGTTTTTTCCTCCGCGTCGCGCCTGTAGGCCAGATACGGAGGGAATCATGAAGGTTCAGGCTTTAGCGGCAGTGATAATCGCAGGTGGATGCGCGGCGGCGCATGTTAGCCATGCCTCGGCGGCAGCCGTTCGCACGATTCCGGTTTGCTCGGAGAGTTACTCGACAACGACTTTCGTGGGCGGACGCATGTTGGCATCCGCAATCTTCGCCAGGATCGGCGTGAAATTAGAGTGGCACAGCTCCCAAAGTTGCCCTTCGAACGCGTTGCGGATCAGTCTGTCTACCCGTACGCCCGAGGGTTTGATGCCCGGTGCGCTGGCCTACGCCCTGCCCTTCGATGGAGCCCACATCGTGGTCTTCCTAGATCGGATCCAAAGAAGTGTTCCCCGAAAGATAACCTCGCGCATCTTGGGGCACGTCTTTGCCCACGAAATCACCCCCATCTTGCAAGGATGCAACCACCACGCGGATTCCGGTCTCATGAAGGCGCACTGGGACGAAGCCGACTTGCGCACCATGTTCTGGCAGACCCTTCCTTTCACCCCGGACGACATCACCCTCATCGGGCGCGGCCCTTCGAATTCAACCGGCGCTGGCAATCCAGGTCCAAATGAATCAAAATGATACGAACCGGGAAGGAGGGCCCCGATGACGCCCGAGCGCTGGCGCCAAGTCGAAAAGCTATACCATTCCGCGCGGGAGCACGGTCCCGCAGTGCTTGCGGACACCGACCCGGAGCTCCGGCGAGAGGTGGAAAGGCTCCTCGCCCAGGATTCGGACGGCAAGATTCTGGACCAGCCGATTGAGCATTTCCTGGGCGATTCGACCGAGACCAAACTGCCGTGGGAAGCTCCGCCGGAATGGGCCGGGCAGTCTATCTCGCATTACCGCATTTTGGAGAAACTGGGCGCGGGCGGGATGGGGGTGGTTTACAAGGCCCTGGACACCAAGCTGGGCCGGCTGGTGGCGCTGAAATTCCTGCCGCCGCACGTTCGCCACGACGATGCCCTGAAAAAGAGGCTGGCGGCGGAGGCGCGCGCCGCCTCGCTGCTGGACCATCCGAATATCGTGGTGATCCACGAGATCGACGAAACGCCCGAAGGCGGCCTGTTTATCGCCATGGCCTATCACGAAGGGGCCACTCTGCGGCAGCGGATATCGGGCGGCTTGCCGGTGGTGGAAGCGCTGACCATTGCCCGGCAGATCGCGTTGGGGCTGGCGCGGGCGCACCAGAGCGGTATCGTTCACCGCGACATCAAGCCGGCCAACGTGATCGTGAGCTGGGACGACACGGCGCGCATCATCGATTTCGGGCTGTCCAAAACGAGCGACTCGACGATTACCGATGAGGGCTTCGCGAAGGGCACGCCGCTCTACATGTCGCCCGAGCAGGCGGCCGGAAAGCGGCTGGACGCTCGCACGGACCTGTGGAGCCTGGGCGCCGTGATGTACGAAATGCTGGCCGGCAAGCCCCCGTTTTCGGGGGATTCGCAGCTTCAGGTGATGCACTCGATCGTCAATCACACGCCTGCAAGGCTGCGCGAGGTGCGGCCCGATCTGCCTGCGGAACTGGATGCGATTACGGCGAAAGCGCTGGAAAAAGATCCGGCCAGGCGGTACCAGTCCGCGGGGGAAATGGCGCGCGACATTTCGGTGGCTCTGGCGGCGCTGGAGACGCGGACGGTGCGGCGTCCGCGAGTGCGAAAGGCGTACGCGGCGGCGGCCGCGGTGGTGCTGCTGGCGATCGCGGGCGCGGGGACGTGGTTCTACAAACGAGCGGAGGAGCGGCGATGGGTGCGCGAGGAGGCCATTCCGCAGATGCGGGCGCTGGCATCGACCAAAGGCGCGGCCATGTTCAGGATGCTGACAAAGGCCGAAACGATTTTGCCGGGTGATCCGGAACTGGTGAAGCTGGCGGCGGACCAGACGCGCGTCATGTCTGTCGAGTCGGTTCCGCAGGGCGCGAAAGTGGAGATTCAGGACTATACGTCGCCCGGCGACCCGTGGCTGCCGCTGGGCACGACACCGCTGCGAGTTCGCCTGCCGCAGGGTTATTTTCGCTGGCGCGCGACCAAAGCTGGGGCAGGAGAATTGATCGCCGCGCCGGACATGAAAACCGAGCCCGTTCACTTCGAACTGGCGCCGGCAGGCCTGGCGCCCGGAATGGTTCGCGTGCCAGCCGGCAGAATAATCGAGATGATTGGCTTCGTGGGATGGCTGACGAACACGCTCCCGGCCTTCGACATCGATAAGTACGAAGTGACCAACGCGGAATACCAGGAATTCGTCGACCAGGGCGGATACCGAAAGCCGGAATACTGGAAGGAGAAATTCGTCAGTGAGGGGAAGACGCTCACCTGGGAGCAGGCGATGGATCTGCTGCGCGACACCACCGGACGGCCGGGCCCTTCGACGTGGGAAGGCGGCCATTATCGCGCGGGGCGGGGCGACTTTCCCGTCTCAGGCGTGAGCTGGTATGAGGCGGCTGCGTATGCGGCATTCCGCGGCAAGAGCCTGCCGGCGCTGCCACAGTGGTTCCGCGCGGCGCCCTCCGACCTGGCCGGCTACGCGGCTTCGCAGAGCAACGTTCTGGGCGCATTGCGGAAGGTGGGCTCCGGCGTGGGACCCTATGGAACCTATGACATGGTGGGCAACGCGTGGGAATGGTGTCTGAACACGGTGGATGGCGACAAGCGCTTCACGCTTTCGGGAACGCGGCTTACGGAGAGCAACCAGTTGTACGTGCCGGAGGCGCTGCCGCCCCTCGCGCGTACGGGCTTGAACGGATTCCGCTGCGTGCGCAACCGGGAGCCACTGCCGGCCAATGCCGCCGCGCCGATGGTGAGAATGCTGCGCGACTTTTCCAAAACGAAGCTGCCGTCGGAAGCCGAGTTTGAATCCTACCGGGCAATGTACGCGTACGATTCCTCCGTGCCGGTAGACCCGAAAGGTGAGACGCCGCTCCCAACCGCGGTGGACTGGACGGCATCGAAACTCACCATCGATGCGGGTTTCGAAAACGAACGGCTGCCGCTGTATGTGTTTCTGCCGAAGGGCGTGCATCCGCCGTACCAGGCGGTGCTGTTTTTTCCCAGTGCGCGGGTGAATGCCCGGCAATTGAGCGACGATCTGGGCGACATGGAATTCGTGGATTACGCGGTTCAGAACGGCCGCGCGCTGATCTGTCCGATCTTCACGGGAACCTACCGCCGTTGGGGAAATGGCGATCGGCCGGGCGCCATCGGACAGCTTGACACGATGATCAAGAACGCAAAAGAGCTGCGGCGGACGTTGGACTACCTGGAGACACGGCGGGATATCGATCATACGAAAATCGCGTACCTGGGCGTGAGCCAGGGCGGACCGTACGGGTTGATATTCGCGGCGCTGGCCGACCGCTTCCGGGCACTGGTTTTGTTGGACGGCGGATTTTTCCTTGGCAATCCGGTGGCCGCGGCGGATCCGGTGAATTTCGTAGCGCGCGTGAAAAAGCCGGTCCTGATGATCAATGGCCGCTACGATCCGACGTTCCCCCCCGACCTGGCGCAGAAGCCCATGTTCGACATGCTGGGGACGCCGGCGGCGGATAAACGCTACGTACTGGCCGACGCGCCGCACGACGCCAGCCAGCAGCGGCCGTTGCTGCTGAAAGAAGTGCTCGGATGGCTGGATAAGTATCTCGGCCGGGTCAACTGAATTGGACATGGCGTTTGATACTGTGCCGTTGGCCAATCTGAGGCGTCACGGCGAATCCCGAACGCGTCCGCTCGGTAGTTAGCGCCCTACTCATGGAGAAAACGCTCCCCACAGCCACTGCCGCACTATCCGGGCGTATTTTCCCCCCTTTGAACGAGTCGTGCACAATAGGTGAGCATATCGGAAACTGACCCCGGCGATCTGGCGGGCCACTTGGCCGTATCACGTCCGACCCACGGATGTGCATCATCCGGGCTGAGCCAGTCCGGTCCTGAGCCGTCGGACTGCCGATCCAGCCGGCCAGAAGCTGCCCCCCCAGCAAAACGAATTCCGCGTTCAAGGTGACGCCTGTAAGGCCGCCCCAAAAAGCCCCCCGCCGCGCGTCGGCTTTCAAGCCGGCGTTTCCTTTTCTCCCCAAATCCGCACAAATCTGCACTCCAGTGGCGCCGGCGATCTAGTGTAGCCGAATGGCGAAATGTCAGTCACAGACTTTCGAAGTTTTTTCGACTTACCTTACCCCTTTCCTTTCATCGCCTCCCAGCTATCCACCCATCCCCCTCACCTCGTCTCCGCCCACTTGCCTGCTATCGTGTTGTCCGAATGAGGTTCTCGTGACGGATATCGCACTCGACCCCCAACAGCAACAAGTCATCGACGCCATCTGTTCCGGCGGCGCCATCCACTGCGCCATCGCCGCCGCCAACGCTCTCCATAAGGATTTCCTCGCCTGGCGCCGGAGCGGGTCGGCGTGCAATGCCGGATCGCCGCACCGAGGCGGGTTACCGTGAGGAGAGCGAGGAAGGGTCCCAAGCCCGGAGGCCGGTGGAACCTGGCCGTTGCGGCACAGGGCGTGCCATTAGTTCTTGTGTTCCGCCCTCAACGCCCGTCCATCGCGTCCCGGGAATACGCCGCCAAAGCTTCCACCCGGCGCCATGCCGCGCCGCTATCGATTGAACGCGCCGCCATCTCCGCGCCCTCCGCCCAACTCGCGGCCACGCCCGCGGCCACCAAACCCGCGGACGTATTGGCGATCACGATATCCCGCGCTGCGCCCGGCGCACCGCCCAGTACGGCCTTGGCAATTTCCAGATTGCGCGCCGCGTCTCCACCCTTGAGCTGTCCGGCTGTTGCCACCGGAACTCCAAAATCGCCCGGCTCCAAGGTCCGCCGCTCTACCGCGCCATTGGCGATCTCGAATACCAGCGTGGGGCCGGTGGTGGTGATCTCATCGAGGCCGTCGGAACCGTGCACCACGAAGCCTCGCCGCAGCCCGAGCGCCGCCAGCGCCCCCGCCAGCAATTCGGCCGTGTGGGCATCGGGTGCGCCCACAAGCTGGGCGTCCGCCCCTGCCGGGTTGGTCAGCGGCCCCAGCAGATTGAATACCGTGCGCAGCTTCAAATCGGCTCGCACCGGTTGCGCGTGGCGCATCGCCGTATGCAGCGCGGGCGCGAACAAAAAGCCGATTCCCACTTCGCGAATGGCGCGGGCTGTCTCTGCCGCTTCCAGCGCGATTTCGATTCCGAAAGACTCGAGCAGATCGGCGCTGCCCGCCGCGGTATTGGAAATCGATCGGTTGCCGTGCTTGGCCACATGCACCCCGGCGCCGGCAGCCACAAAGGCAGCCAGCGTCGAAATGTTAAAGGTCCCCGCTCCGTCCCCTCCCGTTCCGCAGGTGTCGAGCAGCGGCTGCCCATGGGGCAAGTCCGGCTGCACCTTCACCGCCATGTCCCGCATGGCCCGGGCCAAGCCCACCAACTCCGCCACCGCCGGCCCCTTCATCCGCATCGCGATCGCAAAAGCCGCGATCTGCGCATGGCTGGCGCGCCCTTCCAAAATCACGCGCATGGCGGCTTCCGCTTCGGCGGCGTCCAGGTCTTGGCGCTCCACGATGCGGCCAATAAAGGGCAATAGCGACATGATATATTGTGGGTTCGGCGTTTCCGCCATCTTAAACACTAGCAGAATTCCATGAAAATCCACGAGTATCAGGCCAAGGCTATCCTGGCCCAGTACAACGTTCCTGTGCCGCGCGGCGAGGTGGCATTCGCCGTAGAGGAAGCGGAGGCCGCCGCCAAACAGTTGGGCGGCAGCGTGGTGGTGAAGGCGCAGATCCACGCCGGCGGCCGCGGCAAAGGCGGCGGAGTCAAAGTTGCCGCCGATTCCCAGCAAGCTTTGGAACGGGCGCGCGCCATCCTCGGCATGACCCTCGTCACCCACCAGACCGGCCCCGAGGGCAAGCTGGTGCAACGCCTGCTGGTGGAAGAAACCCTGCCCATCGAACGCGAGCTCTATCTCGGCATCGTGCTCGATCGCGTCCAGGGCAAACCGGTGTTCATGGCCTCTGCCGCCGGCGGCATGGAAATCGAAGAGGTTGCCGCCAAGTCTCCCGAAGCCATCCTCAAGGAAACCATCGAGCCGGGCTTCGGTCTGGCGCCCTATCAGGCTCGCAATCTGGCGTTCGGCATCGGTATCCCCCCCGCCAGCGTGAACGCCGCCGCGGCTGCCATGATGGCGCTGGCCAAGGCCTATCTCGCCATGGATATGTCGCTGGCCGAAATCAACCCGTTCATCCTCACCAAGGACGGCAAAGTCTACGCCCTCGACGCCAAGATCACCTTCGACGACAACGCCCTCTACCGTCACAAGGAGCTGCTCGATCTGCGCGACCTCAGCGAGGAAGATCCGCTCGAAGTCGAAGCCTCCCGTTTCGGCCTGAATTACGTCAAGCTCGATGGCTCGGTCGGCTGCATGGTAAACGGCGCCGGTCTGGCCATGGCCACCATGGATATCATTAAGTACGCCGGCGGCAACCCGGCCAACTTTCTCGACGTGGGCGGAGGCGCCAGCGCCGAACAGGTCAAAAACGCCTTTCGCATTCTGCTCAGCGACAAGCACGTCAAGGCCGTGCTCATTAACGTCTTTGGCGGCATTCTGCGCTGCGACACGCTGGCCAGCGGGGTCGTCACCGCCGCGCGCGATCTGCAGATTCAATTGCCCATCGTGGTGCGCATGGAAGGCACCAACGTGGAATTGGGCCGCAAGATCTTGCTCGAGTCCGGCCTGAATTTCACGGTTGGCGCGGATATGGCGGACGCCGCCGAAAAGGTCGTCAAGCTGGCCGCCGCATAAAGGCGCCTCACAGGAAAAGCAATGAGCGTACTGGTCGATAAGAACACGCGCCTGATCGTGCAAGGGTTCACCGGAAAAGAAGGGACCTTCCACGCCGAGCAGGCCATTCAATACGGCACCAACGTGGTGGGCGGTGTGACTCCCGGCAAAGGCGGCAGCCAACACCTCGGCCTTCCCGTCTTCGACACGGTGGCCGCGGCAGTCCGCGCAACCGGGGCCGACGCCACCGTCATCTTCGTGCCCCCGCCCTTTGCCGCCGACGCGATTATGGAAGCCGCCGATGCCGGCATCGCGCTGGTGGTCGCCATCACCGAAGGCATCCCGGCGCTCGATATGGTGAGGGCCTGGCAGTTTTTGAAGGGCAAACGCACCCGCTTGATCGGCCCCAACTGCCCCGGCATCATCTCTCCCGGCAAATGCAAGATCGGCATCATGCCCGGGCGGATTCATCTGGAGGGCCACGTGGGCGTGGTCTCGCGCTCGGGCACCCTCACCTACGAAGCGGTGGGCCAGTTGACCGGCCTCCGAATCGGCCAGTCGACCTGCATTGGCATCGGCGGCGATCCCATCGTCGGCACCAACTTTGTGGACGCCCTGGAACTGTTCAATGCCGACCCCGATACCCACGCCATCGTCATGATCGGCGAAATCGGCGGCAATGCCGAAGAGACCGCCGCGGCGTATGTGAAAGCCCACGTGAAGAAGCCGGTGGTCGGGTTTGTGGCCGGACAGACCGCTCCTCCGGGCCGGCGCATGGGCCATGCAGGCGCCATCATCGCCGGCGGCTCGGGCAAGGCCAGCGACAAGATTCACGCCATGAAAGAAGCGGGCATCGACGTGTGCAGCTCCCCCGCCGAAATGGGAGCAAAGATCAAAAGCCGATTATGAGCCTGGAAAGAACGTTTTCGATCGTCAAGCCGGACGCCGTCGCCGCGGGCCACGCGGGCGCCATTCTTGCGGCCATCGAAGAAGCCGGTTTCAAAATCCTGGGGTTGCGCCTGACGCGCATGTCCGAAGCCCAAGCGCGAGGCTTTTACGCCGTGCATCGCGAGAAGCCGTTCTTCAACGGCCTGGTGAAGTTCATGACCGAGGGCCCCATCGTGGTGATGGCCCTCGAGCGGGAAGACGCCGTCAAGAAACTCCGCGAAGTCATGGGCGCCACCAACCCCGCCAATGCCGCCGAAGGCACCATCCGCAAGCGTTTCGCCACCGACATCGAACGCAACGCCATCCACGGATCCGACGCCCCCGAAACCGCCGCCGTCGAGCTGGCCTTCTTTTTCTCTACCGCGGAGAAGATCTAAGAGCGAGGAGTAATTAGCCACAGATGAACACAGATAAACACAGTAGGACCCGGAAGTCAGAAGCCATGAGACACGGCTTTGAAACCTTTCTGTTTTATCTGCGTTCATCTGTGTTCATCTGTGGCTAATTCTCTTTCCCCGCACCCGTTAATCCGTGGCTAATTCTCCCTCTTCCGCACCAGCCTGATCTCGAATAATTTCGGCCAGCGCTTCCCGGTCACGAACAGCCGGTCGTGCTCGGCGTCGTACGCGATCCCGTTCATCACGTCGGTGCGAAAGTCTCCTTCTTGCACCCGGTCGGAAGGGCTCAGCAGGCCGCTGCAATCGATCCAGCCCACCACTCTGCCGCTCTTGGGATCGATGCGCGCGATCCGTTCGCTCATCCAGATGTTGGCGTAGATCTCGCCTTTCACCCACTCGAGCTCGTTCAGGTTCTGCACCGGCACGCCGTTGGCGGTCACCGTCAGACGGCCGATCTCCTCCAGCGTGTCCGGATTCCAAAAGCGGAGCTGCGCCGTGCCATCGTCCATAATGATGCGCTTGCCATCCTGCGTCATGGACCAGCCTTCGCCGGGATAATGGAATTCGCTGCGGGTCGCGAAAGTCTTCAGGTCGTAAACGAATCCCACCTGTGTCTGGTATGTCAACTGCACCAGCTTGTCCTTCCAGGCCACGATGCCTTCCCCGAAATATTGTTCCGGAACCACGTGCTTCTCCACCACCTCGCCGGTTTCGAGCTTCACCTTGCGGGCTGACGACTGCCCTTCCAGTCCGGTGCTCTCATATAGGTAGCCGTTCAAATAGAAGAGCCCTTCGGTGAAGGCCAACGGATCGTGGGGATAAACGTGAACCACCTCGTAACCGTACTCCGGAATCGGCTGGTTATCGGCTGGAGCGGCCGGGCCGCAAGCGGACAGAACAAACGCTGTCGCCAGGATGAGAAAACGCATAGCATCAGAGTAGCGGGAAAAGCCGCGGCGTGGGGTGAAACTACCTAACCCTTCTTCCACTCCTGCCCCGCTTCGCCCGGAACCATTCTCCGCCGCGCCACGCCGCAAATCGCCAGCGTGAGCACGGATGCCGCCCAGGTGAACACCACCGAGTGGAAAAGGACGATGCCGAACCGGCACGCCAGAATCCAGAACAATGTCAACGCGGCGCCGCCCGCCAGGCTCTGTTTCCATTCCGCCCGCGAGCGCAGTCCGCCCGGCGCGCAAGCCGCCTGCAGCGCCAAAGCGTAAGGTACCGCCGCAACCAGATCGACCACGTAGTGCTCGCCCAGCCCTATCGTCGCCAGAACGGTCAGCGCCAGGTAAATCGCCGAACCGCCATAAACCCATCGTGAAATCCGCCGGCAATTCCAGAAGATCAGCAGGGCGCATCCCACGTGCATCGAGGGGATGGCGTTCCGCGCCACGTCCCCCAGGCGAACCAGGTCGAGTCCCGGCGCCTGCGGCAGGCGATGGGGGAATGCCGCGCCGAACACGTAGTATGGCCCCGCGGCCGGCAGGATGTTATACAGCAGGTAGACCGCTACGCCGCCTGCCAGAAACGCCGGCAGAACCCGGATTCCCAGCGGTTTCGCCCCGCTCCTTTGATAGGCGTAGAGCAGGCTCACCGCCAGCGGCAAAGATCCGTACACAATAGCGCAGACCCTGAACAGCGCCGGCTGCCCGCCCAGGAACCCGCCAATCCAGGCGCAGATCGGAATACCGTATCCCTGGTCCGCCGCATACAAGTAGAGGTCGTACGTCCGCGGGTGCAGCTTGGTGGTGTAGTTCAGGATGAAAGCGATGAACAGCGCGCTGTAACCGAACACGCTCCCCGCGCCGAGTGTGCTCAGCTTTTCGTCGCGCTGGCTGCCTCTGAGCCGCAATACCTGCACCGCAAGCACCGTGAGGCTGGCCAACCCCGTGAACGCCAGGCAAGCGAGAAACCCAGCTAATGTCGGCCGAAACTTCCCACTGAACAGAACAAAATAAGCAATCGAAACGCCCGCGATCGAGAAAGTAGCCAGCCGTTCCCCGCGCCCAGGGCGAGTAGCCATATGAATGGCAAACGCCCCCAGCAAGCAGTACGGAAGAAACGGATCTTCGACGATGTTGGCGAAGCCGCGGCCGAGCGCCAAATAAGCCTGCCCGGCCAAAATGGCCACCGCCACCAAAGCCGGAATCAAAGGAAACCCGGACTGTGAGGGCGGAGCTGGGCCCGCCGATCCCCCAGGCGATTCGTCCACAGTATCGCCAGAGTAGCATGCTTGTCCCAGCGTATCCCGTAGCCTCCGTCGCCGCACCGGGAGTCCGTCAGGCTGCCGCGGTGAGTGGCTTACCGAGGCAGCAGCGCTTGTATTTCTTCCCGCTGCCGCAGGGGCAGGGTTGGTTGCGGCCGATTTTCGGTTGAACGCCGGCTGCGGCGGCGGCTTCGGTGAGGTTGACGCCGCTGGACAGGGCGTCGATGACCTGGAACATCCGATCGGAAAGGTGAGAGTCGTTCATAGGTTCCACTTTCGGCTCTACGATAGCTTGCGAGCGGGCGAAAGCGGGGTCGGCGGTAGGGGCCGAAATGGCTGTAGCGGATTGAAACGGCAGGGTTTAAAAAATATCCCGAAAGTCTGTGACCGAAAAAGGCTCACCGACGTTTCGGCGATGGGCAGAGGGCACCGGCGAGCCGCAGCAGGCTTAGCCACGGATGCGCGCAGATGTTTGGCGCCGCCGTTCTGGGCAACATTCGCGTGTGAAGCTCGATGCTACAATCCGGGCATCTATGGCGCCTCAGGTCACCTACTTCGATCGGCTTAGGCTCAAGAACGTGCGGTGCTTTCGCGATGCCGAAATTCCGTTCGACAAGCGCGTGACCGTGATCGTAGGCGAGAACGCGTCGGGCAAGACGACGCTGATGGAGGCCATCGCGTCGGTCACTCATGGCGAAAACGAGGGACTCCAGGATTTCCCCCTTCGTCATGGCGCGGCACGAGGCGAGGTGGCGCTCTATGAGCACGGAAGGAAGGCCGCCGCCGCACGGTGGGACTCGAAGTTGGCGGCGCGCAAGCGGCTTCCGGCGGAGAACTACGTGTTTCTGTATGGAAGGTACCGGCGAGTGTTGTCGCCGGACTCATCCGAGGGACCTCGAAACCTGACGGACATCCAGTATTTGGATGAACTGGCTTCGCACGCGGCACAGTCGCGGACCCTGACATTAACCCGCCCCGACAACCGGCTGCTGCAGGATCTGACCGGATACCTCCGCGGCTTGAATCGCGGCCGCGAATCCGACCCGCGGCTGGACACAATCTGGTCCCGATTGAACGCGGCGTTGCCCCAGTTGGACAGCAGCCTTTCCGGCATTCGCATGGACAAGGGCACGGAATATCTCATCCCCAAGATCGTCCGCGGCGGCGTGGCACTAGAGATGGCGGAATTGTCGGACGGGTACCAGGCAATGCTGGTGGTGGTGCTCGACCTGATGCTCCGCTACGCCTATCTGTTTCTTGAGGGAGATCCGCTTGCTGGGAGTGCATTGGTGGGTATCGATGAAATCGATCTCCATCTACATCCGCGCTGGCAGAGGACGGTGCTGCCGCAGTTGACGGAGCTCTTCCCGAACACGCAGTTCGTCCTAACGACGCATTCGCCGATCGTGGTTCAGGCTGCCATCGATCGGAATTTCACGGTCTTGAAGTTAGTGGAAAAAGACGGTGCGGTTACAGCGCAGCCGCTGTCGAACGCTCTCATGAAGCGGCTGCATGGCGCCGATATTGGGTCGCTGCTGTTTGAAGAGCAGTTGTTCGGCGTCGAGTCGCGGTTCTCGG
>JBEKYD010000352.1:0-7607 GCA_049511335.1 Bryobacteraceae bacterium
GAGGGCTCTCTCCTCCCCATGTGCCACTCAGGCTGTTTCGAGGCCGGCCGGTTTACCCAAACTCAATCTTCAAGGACGGATCCCACCCGTTCCCGCAAATGGATGTCTGGTCCCGCTGGCTCCGCGCAGACTACCGCGCGGGACACGTTGACCCAACCTCTAACGGGTCGCAAACGACAAATCGTGGCGCTATTCGTCAGGCCCAAACCAGCGCTTCGGAAAACTCACCCGTCAAGTGCAGGGGGAAGTGTTTTTTTCCTTGACAAATCCTTATCATGGATGTCCCGATGTTCTTCCCGATCTTCTTCCGCCGAACCCGGCAAACAGTACCCGGTTTCGGGTCAAATGCTCTGGCTCGTTCAATTTCCCGTGTTCGTCCACGTAAAAGACGTCCTGCGGAGGTGACAGTGCGTCTTCAAAGAGCGGTCCATCTGCAGCCAGGCATACGGCCAGCAGCAACCAGATTCCCCGTCGAGCTATTGTACGCAAAGGCGACGACACTGCTGATGCAATGCTAACACTTGACCACTTCCAGATAAAACGGGGTTACCGGAGACTGGCCAATCCACATGGGCGTACGTCGCCAACCCGGAGAAGCGCCGGTAGAACGCCGTATTAGAGCAGTTCCCCAAGCGTTGCGGAATTCTCACCGAAGAAAGCCGGCCGGAGCCGGCCTTCCTTGAATCGGAAGGCCGAGATATGGAAGCCGCGGCAGCGGGACCTCGTAAGGGCTGAGCCGGTTCTGGGTTGTGAGAGGCACATACAAAACAAGGGCGCGGGGCGGATCGGAATCCTTGCGCGACACGATGACTACCGGTCGCGTCTTTGCCGCAAGCCCGAGATCGGCCAGCCACACGTCACCCGGCTGCGGGTTCATCGAGCAGGTCCAGAACTTCTTGTTCGGCAGCGCGCGAACGCACTAAGTCGAGGACGTCGCGGTCGGCGAGGTCGATGACCTCGGCTACGCGCTCTCGCACTTGGGCGGCCGTCTCCGGTTTCCACTCGCGCAGCCCGGCGTCCAATCTTTCCACCAGACGGTCCACGATGCCTCCTTCCGCTAGTTTACTTCAATCCAGTTATAATCCTCAGCTTGAGCACTAAAACAGCGTTTCTATTCCCTGGTCAAGGGTCCCAATACACCGGCATGGGGAAATCGCTCGCCGAGCGGTTCGCGGTAGCGCGGCAGGTGTTTGAGGAGGCCGACCGGGCGCTCGGGGTTTCCATTTCGCGGCTCTGTTTCGAAGGGCCCGACGAGCAGCTCAAGCTGACTGAGAATACCCAGCCCGCCCTGCTGGCCACTTCCATCGCGGCGCTGGCCGTGTTGCGGGAGCGGGGAGTGACAGCGGACTACGTGGCCGGCCACAGCCTGGGCGAATACTCCGCTTTGGTGGCCGCGGGCAGCCTGGCGTTTGGCGATGCCTTGCGCCTGGTGCGCGATCGCGGGCGTTACATGCAGGAAGCCGTTCCGCCGGGGGTGGGCGCCATGGCCGCCTTGTTGCGGCTGCCGGAAGGAAAACTGGAGTCCATTCTGGCCGAAGCCGCGCAGGGAGAAGTAGTCTCCGCCGCCAATTTGAATTCGCCGGAGCAGGTGGTGATTGCCGGGCACGCCGGGGCCGTCAATCGCGCCGTCGCCTTGGCGAAAGCCGCCGGTGCGCGCCGCGCCGTGCTCCTCCCGGTCAGCGCCCCGTTTCACTGTGCCCTCATGCAGCCGGCCCAGCAGCGGCTGAGGGTGAATCTGGACGCCACGCCTTTCGCCGGCCTCGCCATTCCCCTGGTGAATAACTGGCAGGCCCGCGAAATCCGCGCCGGCGCCGAAGCGCGCGAGGGGCTCTACCAACAGGTGCCGAACCCCGTGCGCTGGGTGGAAATCGTGCGTTACCTGACCGAACAGGGCGTGGGGCGCGCTTTCGAGATCGGAGCCGGCAGTGTTTTGTGCGGATTGGTACGGGCGATCTCACCCGCCGTTGCGGTTTCAAAAATCGGCGAAGCAGTGGATCTAGACGCCCACACGAGTTCGCAAGGGTGAGACAAACAACACGGGCTGAAGCCTGCACTATACCCGCCGCACCACCACCCCGGCTTCGCCGAACAGGGTTTCCACCATGCTGAAATGTTCGTCGTAGTATTGGCTGGAGTATTGCGACATTCGCTCGCGTGAAATCACCACCTGCACAATCCCCGCCTGCACCACGGCGCGCGCGCAATCCATGCATGGCATGATCTCCACGTAGACGGTGCAGCCTTCGGTCGCCGTGCCGGCGCGCGCGGCGTTGCAGATGGCGTTGCGCTCCGCGTGCTCGATCCAGAGGTACTTCATGGGCCGCACCAGGCGCTCGGCCACGTCGTCGCGAATGCCACGGGGAAACGAGTTGTACCCGGTGGAACGGATCTCGTGATTGGGCCCCACGATGACGCTGCCGATCTGCGTGTTGGGGTCCTTGCTGCGCTGCGCAACTACTTTGCAGATGTCCAGATAATATTGGTCCCAGCCGGGAATCGTCCGACTCATGGTTTCCGCTACTCTACCATACACGGCTTAAAACTGGTTGCCTCTTTGGCTATTCCCGAGCCTCGCTACGCCGTGCGTGGCGATGTGGCCGGGAATTCTGTCGCGGCCAACGCCAGCGCGTAACTGACGCGCCTACGGTACGTGGCGCACGCTCTTGGCGCAATGCCGCATACTTTTCGCCAGGGCCGGCACGGCATCATTAGTAGGGTGGACCCCCTGGTCCGCGCGGGACGCCCTCGTCCCGCTCTTTTCCCCAAGCAGCAAGTCTCCGACACCGGCGAAGAGCCGGCCAGGGGGCCGGCCGCGGACCAGGGGGTCCGCCCTACGGCGTGCCGCATTCCCACTCCTGGAGACGCCTGGTGCGGGCACGGCAGCCTGAGAGGCCGCGCCATGTGGCCAGTCCACCCCCACCCGGCGCCAATCCGTTGGACAATAGCGAACATGCTCCACGATCGAGTCGCTCTGGTCACCGGCGCCGCCACGGGTATCGGCGAAGCCATCGCCCGCTTGTTCGCGCAACACGGCGCGCAGGTCTATCTGTTGGATATCGATGCCGCTCGCAATGAAGCCGTCGCCGCTTCCATTCGGGCCGAATCGGGCCGCGCCGATGCCATTACCGCCGACGTTACCGACGGGCCGGCGCTCGGGGCCATCGCCCGCAACGCCATCGAGCGCCATGGCCGTATCGACGCCCTCATCAACAATGCCGGCATCTACCCGCGCCGCCTGTTCGTCGATATGACCGAAGCGGAATGGGACCACATGCAGGACGTGAACCTGAAAAGCATGTTCCACGCCATCAAGGCCGTGGCTCCCCACATGATCGAACGGCGGTCGGGGAAAATCGTCAACATCTCGTCGGTCACGTTTCACCTCGGCACGGCCAAGCTGAGCCATTACGTGGCATCGAAGGGCGGAGTCATCGGCTTGACCCGCTCGCTCGCCCGCGAATTCGGCGAACACAACGTATACGTCAACTGCATCACCCCCGGCGCCATCCAAACGGAATCGGAGCCGCGTTTCGTTACCGATGCCGATGCCCGCGTTTTTCTGGAATCGCAGAGCATCAAACGGCGTTTGACGCCGCTCGATGTGGCCCGGGCCGCCCTGTTTCTCGCCTGCGAATGGAGCGACGGCGTTACCGGCCAGTGCCTGAACGTGGATGCCGGCTGGTACATGCACTAAGGTGGCATTATGAAAGATAACCCCGAAGAGCACGTTTCCCACAGAGCGTGTACTTTTGCTACATTTCCATTAGAGAAGGCAGCGCCGAGTTCCAGAAGTCAGCGCCGGCCTGAGCGCGCCGGGCCGCCCGCCGACGCCCAAGGATCCCCATGGAGAACGAGACTTTAACCATCACGGACAACCGGACCAACAAGAGCTACACCATTCCGATTGCCAACGGCGCGATACGCGCGTTGGACCTGCGCCAGATCAAGTCGGGGCCTGAGGATTTTGGCCTGATGACTTACGACCCGGCTTTCATGAACACGGCGTCGTGCCATAGCGCTATTACGTACCTGGACGGCGACGCCGGCATTCTTCGATATCGCGGTTACCCCATCGAGCAACTGGCGGAGCACTGCACTTTTTTGGAAGTTGCGTACCTGCTGCTGAACGGCGAGCTTCCCACCCAGGAAGAGCTGGAAAACTGGAATCACGAAGTGATGCGGCGCAGCGGCATCCACGAAAACGTGAAGAAGTTCATGGACGGATTCCACCACGACGCCCATCCCATGGGGATGCTGATCAGCACGGTGGCGGCGCTTTCCACTTTTTATCCGGACGCCAGAAACCTCACCAATCCCGCCTGCAACCGCAAGCAGATCATTCGGCTGATCGCGAAGATGCCCACCCTGGCCGCCTGCGCCTACCGCCATCGCCTGGGCCTGCCTTACGTTTATCCCGACTCAACGCTGAGCTACACCAAGAACTACATGCACATGCTGTGGCGGCGCACCGAGCCGACCTACGTGGCCAACGAAGTGCTGGCGCGAGCGTTGGAGGTGTTGTTCATTCTGCATGCGGACCACGAACAGAATTGCAGCACCAGCACCATGCGCGCCGTGGGCAGCTCGAACGCCGACCCGTTCGTGACCGCCGCCGCCGCCATTGCCGCGCTTTCCGGACCGCTGCACGGCGGGGCCAACGAAGAAGTGCTGCGCATGCTCGACGAGATCGGCGTCATCGAAAACATCCCTCCGTACATCGCCGAGGTCAAAACCGGGCATCGCAAGCTGATGGGCTTCGGCCACCGGGTGTACAAGAACTACGACCCGCGCGCCCGCATCATCAAGCGAGTCGCCGAGGAAGTGTTCGAGGTGACGGGGCGCAATCCCAAGATCGACATTGCCCTGGAGCTGGAGAAAATCGCGCTTTCCGACGAGTATTTCATCAAGCGCAAGCTCTATCCCAACGTGGATTTCTACTCCGGCATCATCTACCAGGCCATGGGATTCACGCCCGACCAGTTCACCGTGCTGTTCGGCATTCCGCGCACGGTCGGCTGGCTGGCGCAATGGCAGGAGCTGCTGCAGGACCCGGAACGGAAAATCGCCCGGCCGCGGCAGATCTACGTCGGCCAAGAGCTGCGCGATCTCGTCCCAATTACGCGGCGAACGCAGAACGAAATGGTCACGGTCTAGAAGCCTTCGGAGATCAGCTTTCGGCGGTCAGCTAAACCGTGTTGGCTGATCGCCGATCGCTGACCGCTATCTGCTAGCATGCAGAGATGCTCGGCATCGACCGTCGCGCCGCCAGTGTCACCTGGACGGTGGCGCTCGTCCTGCTGCTGCTCTGGCTGCTCTACCAGGTGCGGAGCACGCTGTTTCTGTTCGTACTGGCGGTGTTGTTCGCTTTCATGCTGGCGCCGCTGGTGAATTGGCTCAATCGCGTGTTGCCGGGCAAGCGGCACTGGCGTCAGGCCGGGCTGGTGATCTCTTATGTTCTACTGGTCGCCGCGGTTGCCGGCGCCGGGGTAGCCATAGTGACCAAGGTGGTAGAGCAGGCGGCCGCATTCGAGAATGGCGGGCTTGCCAAGCGCTTGCCCGAGCTGGTATCGGCGTGGATTCAGCGCATCCCGGTGGAGCACCTCCGTGCGGAAATCGTCCAGCGTGCCGACGAATGGGTTTCGGAGCTGCCGAGGGCCGCCATCCGTTTCCTCTCGATGGCGGGCGGTCTGATCTATATCGTGATTGTGCCCATCCTGGCGTTCTTCTTCCTGAAAGACGCCGCCGTGATTCGGCAGCAGATTCTGGAGCTGGCGGAGGCCAGTCCGCAGCGGGCCATGCTGGACGCGGTTCTGACCGACGCCCACCTGCTGCTGGCGCAGTATATTCGGGCGCTGGTGATGCTGTCGCTGGTAGCTTTCCTCACGCTGGCTGGTTTTTTCACTATAATCGGCATGCCGTATGGCATCCTGCTGGCGGCCCTGGCCGGTATGCTGGAATTCATCCCCACCTTAGGCCCGCTTACGGCCGCGATCATCGTCCTGGCGGTAACCTGGGCGAGCGGCGCTCCCCTGCTGCTCGTGGCCCTATTCCTGGCGGGCTTCCGTATGTTTCAGGACTACGTGCTCTCGCCCCACCTCATGTCGCGAGGCGTAGAACTGCATCCCTTGCTGGTGCTGTTCGGCGTTTTCGCCGGCATGCAGGTGGCCGGTATACCCGGTGCGTTCCTGTCGGTGCCGGTGCTCGCGCTGGGCCGGGTGGTGTTCCGCCGCCTGCGCGATGGGGAGGGACCGGGAGCCGGCTCTACTTTGTAGCCAATTCCACACCTTTGGTGGAGACATAATACTTGGCCAGCATGCCTGGCCGTTCCCATGCCGGCAACGTTTTCGGCGATTTCAGGTAGGTGAGGAAGCGCTTCGCGACTTGCGCGAAATGCGCTTCATGCCCCACGCGGAACTGGGCGGGGATGTCGATGCGAGCCTCGGAGGGGTTGGCGCCGATGGCTAATCCCGGCCATTGGTCTTGCAAAGCGGCTACTTTGATCTCGAGCGCGCGACATACCGGCGCGGTATCGCTGAGCGGGACCACGTACAACTCGGGCTTGAAATTCTCAGCCTGGCCCTGGCGGATCTCGATGCGCGCTTTGGTGCCAACGAATGACGCCTGGTAGACGTCGCCCGTCCCCGGCGGGGCTTCCCAATGCCAAAGAACCTCGATCCGGACGTGGATTCCGCGCAAGGTGTAGTGGACGGCGTTGTTGCAGAAATACGGCAGTTCCCCGCCTTTGACCCGATCCGCGAGCCCGGGCGAAAAGTCCGGCTCGCCGGTGATTTCCTGAAACTGCGTCCGGGTCAGCATCAGCGGCCAACGGCGCGCGCTGAGCAATTGAATATCGTTGCGATAGTCGATGGCCTGGTCCGGGAATGCCGTCCAGGAAACCAGGTCGACGACGTGCGTGCCGACGTCCGCCAGTGCCTCGCCGTATTCCGCGATATCGAAAAACCAGGCGGGGCGGCGCAGCGGCACGCCGGCGACCACTTTCTTGACGTGGTGAATGCTGGAGGCCGAAACGCCGGGGGCAGCGGCCGTACCGGCACTTTGGACGCCGAATATCTCCGGCGTGTTCACCAAAATGCGCTGCATTTCGGAGGTCGCCTCGTAGCGTTCGGTCATGATATCGTACGCCACCAGGCCCTTGGCGTCGGCCAGGTCGAGCGCTTCTTCGAGCTTGGCGAGATCCGCCGACTGGATAATCCAGGGCTTGTCGGCAAAGACATTGAGACCGGCGCGGAGCGAGCCCAGAATGCGGTCGATTTTGACGCGGTTCCGGCCGGTGATCGCCACCACGCTGCCGCGCGGGTTCTGGAGCATTTCCGCCATGGGGTCGCCGGTGGCTGCCAGGTCGAGCTGCCAACGGGTGGGATTCCGCGGGCGGGTATTAAAGCGATAAATCCGGCTGAGGTAGTCGAACAGTTCCGGCCCGAGCGGTGCGTAGACCGAGACCCGCTCGTCCAACTCGGGATACATTTCGGCCTGCAGCAAGGAGGCATGAAAATGGCCGGGGTCGAGGACGATGAGTCGCGCCGGTGGCATGGCTTCGACGATAGCGCGTTTCATAGTGGGGCAGGGCTGGGAGTCCAATGCCACAT
>JBEKYD010000353.1:0-7596 GCA_049511335.1 Bryobacteraceae bacterium
TGGTGTGGCGATTTCACGCACTCACAGCCCCTGACAGCAATTGGGGCTCCAAAAAATCGTCGCCCCGGACGGAATACGAACAGTGCGGAAGGTTTCTGTTGCGAGTTCTGCAAGTGGGTCGCCTATCTATTAAAAGAGAGTCTCGATCCGGCTCCAGCAGGTTGCTGAAAAAAGCTGAAAAAGAGTATTTCGATACCCAGAAGGGCCTGGTTCACACTTGGCCGAAGACATAGAAGCTATAGTAAGCAGGTTCAGAGCCATTCCTTACAAATCTGCTAGAAGTACTGTTACCATCAAGGAGCCCTGCTGCGGCGCGGCCGCAGCTACTAGAACCCGCGGTACTTATTGCTGAAAACCCAACGGATGGCTGTAACCAGGACGGAATTCGTGGTATTCCACAAAGCAGCCTAAAATGTCGTCGCCGTCAGATCTTCGCAGAGAAAAGATTAAGCTCGTATTGTAAGTTTTGTAATGTTATTAGGTGTAAGCTGTATGAAATTAGTATATTATGTAATAGTTACTCATAATTACTGCCCTGCTAGGGATTGGGTGGATGAGACAGCTTCGAACTCAGGGTATGGTGTCTGGCCGTAGAGGGTTCTCTATGGACGAACAAGACATCGGCGCTTCAGATTTGACCGAGTGCGGAACCTGTGACCTCCGCTACTCTACAGTGACCTGCCACCTCGCGTGCACACCTCCGGCCTCCGCCAGCGCGAAGACTGGGGCCTCTGCGTACTACGATAGCGGCACCGATTCCGAACCCGGAATACGCAGTACGGATCTTAGCGTTAGTGCGGCTTGCCCGATAGGCGCTGAATGAAGGGGCTACGTAAATTCGCCTGGCGCCCGACGACATGGCGGTACGGCGCCGCAGTCGTCAGCGCAGCGTTGGCGTTGCTGGCGCGGATGGCGCTCGACCCCCAACTTGATGACCAACTGCCCTTCGTCACATTTTTCGCGGGGATTGCCGCTGCTGCCTGGCTTGGCGGTGTGGGGCCGGCAATACTGAGCGCGGCGCTAGGTTTTGCGCTCGCCGAGTCGTTCTTCGTTCACCACGGCCCTCTCGACCTTGCGATAGCCGCCAGCTACTTAGTGGTTGCCTCGACGATCGTGGCCTTAACCCGTGCCATGAACAGCGCTCGCGTGCATGCGATCACCCGGCAAATGGAATTGCAGCGGGAAATTGGGCAGCGCATTCAGGCGGAAGGGGCGTTGAGAAACGCCCACGACGAATTGGAATCCCGGGTCGGGCAGCGGACTGCCGAACTGAACCACGCCGTGACAGCGCTGGAGCACGAACGGTGGCGTTTCCGTGAGATTCTGGAGTTTCTGCCGGTTTGCGCCGCGCTGCTGACTCCGGATCATCACGTCTCTTTCGCTAACCGCATGTTCCGGGAGCGGTTCGGCGAAGCTCATGGCCGGCACTGTTTCGAAACCAGCTTCGGGCTCAATGCCCCGTGCGAGTTTTGCGGGAACTACCGGGTTCTCGAAACCAGGGCGCCCCACGAATGGGAATGCGCGGGTCCGGATGGCCGCGTGTATCGGGTTTTCGCCTTCCCCTCCAGAGACACGGAGCAGTCCAGCCTCATCCTGGCAGTGAAAATCGACATCACGGAGCTGAAGCGAGCCCTCGCGACGGTCTCGGAACAGGCCGCGCTATTGCAACTCGCTCGCGACGCAATCATAGTGACTGAGTTGGATGGCAAGATCTCCTTCTGGAATCGGGGAGCGGAAGTAATCTACGGTTGGCGGCCGGAAGAGGCCGTGGGCAAGAACGTCTACGAACTCTTGCAGACCACCTTCCCCATCCCGCTGGATGACATCAAGTCCTTGATTCACGACCAGGGGCAATGGGATGGCGAACTGACCCAGGTTACCCGCGACGGGCAGACCGTCATTGTGGCGAGCCTTTGGGCGATGCGAAAGGACGACGAAGGGAAGCCCAGCGCGGTTCTGGAGATCAATAGGGACATAAGGGAGCGCAAGCGGGTCGAGGAGGCTCTGATCCAGCAGACCAGGGAACTGGAGCGTTCCAACGCAGAGTTGCAGCAGTTCGCCTACGTTGCTTCCCACGACCTCCAGGAGCCGCTACGTATGGTCGCCAACTTCACCCAGCTACTGGCGGAGCGCTATGCGTCGCAACTGGACGACGATGCCCGGGAATTCATAGCGTTTGCCGTCGGCGGCGCCGTCCGGATGCAGGCGCTGATACAGGATCTGCTGTCCTATGCGCGGGTAGGGACCCGTGCCAGGAGTTTCGAGCCGGTAGACTGCAATGAAGCGCTCGCACGCGCGGAATGGAATCTACAGACTTCAATTGTCGAAAACGGCGCGCTGGTCAGCCACGAGGACTTGCCGGTAATCTCCGCGGATGCCACCCAACTGGTGCAACTCTTCCAAAACCTGATCGGCAATGGCATCAAATTCAAGGGCGCGAACCCGCCCCGGGTACACGTTTCGGCGGTCCGGCGAGCCGACGACTGGGTCTTTTCCGTGCGCGATAACGGCATCGGCATCGCGTCGCAGTATGCCGAGCGTATTTTCGTCATCTTCCAGCGATTGCACCGTCCCGAAGAGTATCCCGGCACCGGCATCGGGCTCGCCGTCTGCAAGAAAATCGTGGAGCGCCACGGAGGGAAGATCGGGGTGGAGTCCGAACCGGGAAATGGATCGACGTTTTTCTTCAATATTCCGGCTGCCGGCAAGATAGGCAGAGTCGCGAGCGGGGAAGTGGAGGTGAAGCACCATGAGTGACGCAATGAGGATAGCGGGACCGGTGGAAATCCTTTTAGTGGAGGACAATTCCGGGGACGTGCGGTTGATCCGGGAAGCCCTGAAATCAGACCGTCTGTGGAATAGTCTCCAAGTGGCTCAGGACGGCGTGGAGGCCATGGCGTATCTCCGCCGGGAGGGCGGGTTCAGCGGAGCCACCCGCCCGGACGTGATCCTGCTCGATCTCAATCTCCCGCGAAAAGATGGCCGGGAAGTGCTGGCGGAGATCAAGACCGACGAGGATTTGAAGCTCATTCCGGTTGTGGTCCTGACGACCTCCCAGGCGCACGAGGACATCCTCCAGGCTTATAGATTGCACGCCAACTGCTACATTACCAAACCTGTCGATCTAGACGAGTTCATGTTAGTGGTAAAGGCGATCGATCATTTCTGGTTCGCCATTGTGAGGTTGCCGTTCAATAGCCGGCCAATTCCGGTTCGCTATCGTGAGGCTGCCGCCCAATGACCGGCCAATGCATTAGCGTCCTGATCATCGAGGATAACCCGGGCGACGCGCGGTTGGTTCAGGAAGCTCTGAAGGGGACCTCGGACCCAGCCTATCGGGTCGAGTGGGTGGACCGTCTATCGAGCGGCCTGGCCCGGCTGGCCGATGGCGGCATTGACGCAGTCCTGCTGGACCTCGGTCTTCCCGACAGCCAGGGGTTGGCGGCGCTTCCGCTGATTCGCGATTTGGCGCCGCAGCTCCCGGTGGTGGTGTTGAGCGGCGCCAGCGACGAGCAACTTGCGATGGAAGCGGTGCGGGAGGGCGCGCAGGATTACCTCGTGAAAACCCATGCCGACCACTACCTGCTGACGCGCTCCTTGTGCTATTCCATCCAGCGCAAGCGGGCCGCCGAAGCGCTCCGGGAAAGCGAAGAGCGCCTGCGCCTGGCGGTGGCTGCGACCAATGAAGTCATCTGGGAATACGACCCCGTCAACGGAATACGATGGATTAAGGCATACGACAGACCTTCCGGCAATACGCTGGAAACCGCGTCGTCGGTCGAACTCTGCGTCTGGCGCATTCATCCCGAAGACCGCAAAACGGTGTCCAGGAACTTTGCCGAGACGCTGGAAGGACAGGCCATCTCGTGGAGCGCGGAATACAGGCTTGAGCGTGCCGATGGCGAATGGTCCATCGTCCACGACCGGGCCATCATCGCCCGCGATAGCTCGGGGAAGGTGACTCGGGTCGTCGGAGCGATGCTCGATGTCACCGACCTCAAGCGCACCGAGAAATCGCTGCAGCAGTCCAATCGCAGGCTTCAGCAGCTTTCCAGGGATATTCTACGCGCCCAGGATTACGAAAGGCGGAGAATCGCGCGGGAGCTGCACGACAGCACGGCGCAGTTTTTAGCTGCCTTGAGCATCAGTCTCAGCCGTCT
Source organism: Bryobacteraceae bacterium (assembly GCA_049511335.1). GTDB lineage: Bacteria > Acidobacteriota > Terriglobia > Bryobacterales > Bryobacteraceae > JBEKYD01. The sequence continues at coordinate 4,161 of JBEKYD010000353.1, forward strand.
GCAGGAACCCGGGATGGAACCGGAACGCCGAAGGCAGGTGCTCTCAGAGGCCAGCGAGTTGGCGACTGCCTGCTCCGCGGAAATTCGAACCGTCACCTGTCTTCTGCATCCGCCCCTGCTTGACGAAGTCGGCCTGGCGAGCGCGTTGCAGAGCTACGCCCAGGGTTTCAACCGGCGGACCGGGATCCAAGTCGAGATCAAAATCCCGTCCGATTTCGGCCGCCTGAACTGCGAGCTGGAAACCGCTCTCTTCCGCATTGTCCAGGAAGGGCTGGCGAACGTTCACAAACATTCAGGCAGCCAGTTGGCAGTTGTCTGGCTGAAACAGGATACACATGAAGTCCGGCTAGTGCTGCAAGACCGGGGTCGCGGACTGCCAAAGGCGCTGCGCAATCAGGCAAAGGGATCCGTCCGCTTTGGCATAGGCATCATCGGCATGCGCGAGCGCGTGGAGCAGCTTGGCGGCCGGTTGGAACTTACTTCGAACGATATCGGCGCAAGGTTGACCGTAACTTTGCCCTTGGTTCATTCCAATGAAGAAAATGCGAATATTGTTGGTGGATGATCATCAGGTGGTAAGGCGGGGCGTCGCCGGGCTCATAGTGGACGCCCGCCCCGACTGGGAGGTGTGCGGCGAAGCATCCACGGGCCGCGAAGCCGTGGCTGCTGCCGCCAGTCTCAGGCCGGACATCGTCGTGATGGACATCTCCATGCCCGATATGAACGGCCTGGAGGCCACACGCGAGATTCTGAAAAACAGCCCCGATATTGAGGTCCTGGTTCTGTCCATGCATGAATCGGACCAGATGGTACACGATGTGCTGGGCGCGGGCGCGCGGGGCTACATTCTCAAGCGGGATGCTGGCAACGACCTCATCACGGCACTGGAAGCACTTCGCCAACATAAGCTTTTCTTAACTTCCAGGGTGTCTGAGGTGGTGCTGGGCGGATATCTTGGCCGCACGGCCGTCGCGGCGACTGCGGACGCGCCCTCCAGCCGGATCAGTCCGCGGGAGCGGCAGATCGTCAAACTGGTGGCCGAAAGCAAGTCCAACAAAGAGGTCGCCTTCATTCTTCAGATCAGTGTCAAAACCGTGGAATCCCACAGGGCTAAGATCATGGAGAAACTCGGCCTTCATTCCGTCACCGAACTGGTCCGCTATGCGATCCGCAATAACATTGTGGAGTGCTGACGGGAATTCGTAAGATCGCTTCCGGGTCTCCTGGCCCGGCAGCGGAGCTGTTTCCCCATCTTGACCCGCAACCGCAGAATAGAGTTCCATTTCAGCTTGGTCACCTGCAATGCTTCAATACCCATAATACCCATCATTGCGGCAACTTCGCGGCGCGTCAGTCCTTCGCAGTAGGACAGGACCATGACAGTCCGGTCGATTTCCGGCATCGCGTCAATGGCGTCCCTCAACACGCGCTTGCGCTCTGAGCGTTCCACTGCCGCCGATGACATATTCCCGGTCTCGTCTGGGATCGACGAACCTAGCGTGCGGTTGCTTCTATAATAGCTGGAGCATCCAGACTCTCCATTTGGTGAGCGTGCGCTTCCGCCATGAGAGCGTGATACTCATCGATGCTAAGTGCCCTTGCGGTGGCCACTTCTTCTGCGGTGGGATTGCGTTGCAGTCGCTGTTGCAGGTTGCGGACGGCGGCTTCCATTTCTTTGGCTCTTCTGCGGCCTCCGCGCGAGACCCAGTCCAGGCCGCGCAGGCTGTCTGTCGATGGCACCCCGGATCTTGTGCTCCGAATAGGTTCGGAGTTTGACGCCACGGGATTCCCGGAAGTTGTCAATCGCGGCAATCAAGCCCAGCGTCCCAGAGGAGACAAGATCTTCGAGGTAGACCTTTTCCGCAAGCCTGCAGTGGAACCGAAGCGCGATCAGCCGCACCTGCGGCATTTGTTCCAGAATCATGCGCTCCCGCCTGGCTGCGGCAGTCTCGACCGCGGAGTTCCACACCTTCTGCGATTGAGCAGAGGAGTCTTCCGTTGACATGACTCCGACCTTGTTGCGGCGCTTTATCGGCCCACCGCTTCCGGCCTCGCCGTCCCCCGGACGCAGTGTTCTGCAATCTCCTGCAAGGCTGTCAACCGCGCCATCACCATGCTCTCAGACAGGGGCGGTGCGTCCAGGTCGATCTCTCTCGGGAGCCACTCCAGCAGCGTGGCGCTGAACAGCGTGAGGGCCAGTCCCGCCAGCGCGGCGGCGAGCGCCGCGGCGGCGCCCAAGTCCGTGAACAAAAGCAGGCTCGCCGCACATGCCAGCAACGAGCCTGCAATTGCTCCGCAGGGGAGTTTACGGAGGAGCGAACGGATACCGGGGTGGTGCTCTTGCGGGTCCCAGTCCCACGGGGCAAGCATGATCGGCGAGGCGGCGCGCGACTGTCCACTGGACGACCGTAGCCGCGAGGCTGATTCCGGAGGGGCCGCTTCCTGCCGAGAGAGGCAAGATCACCCTGAGGCAGCCTACGCCGATCAACGTGCGGACCAGGCTTTGTGGGCACAGGCGCAGTCGAAACGTAACGTCGCTGAAATCGGAGATCATGACTCACTCGACCCTGTCGTGCACTATCAGGTTGTCCCAAAAGCGCACCTAAATCCATGCCATAAAACCCTCACACGGCGGGGGGACGGCGCCGTAGTGGGAATCAGTTGTTTGCGGGAGCGCCGGCGCGCCGGGCCTGCCCAAGTCTGCCCGTCTCTGTGGAGGAATTCCACCGCGGTGCTGACGGTGATGACCACGGCTCCCGTGCAGACCACCAGGCTGAACCATCGGGGAATGGCGATAGCCACAAGCCGTCGATCAAACCAGCGGTGCGTGTGGCGCATCAGCAATGCCGCCGCAGCGAGCAACAGCACGACCGCCGTATTGGGAGCTATGGCATACCAATCTGCTGCTCCCAGGTTGGCCGCGACCAGCGTTTCCACTCTGGGCTCTAGACCGAATGCCCGCCCGGCCGCCAGCGTGACCGCCATCGACAAGGTAACCATGGCCAGTTTCGACGTTACCCGCGGGGCCCGGGGTCCGCCCCCGATCGAAGCCAGCCCGCAAGCGACAAACCCTGTGGCCGAGGCGGGCGGAAGTGGGAACGCTGGCCGGCAGCAGCCTGGCGTAGATTGCCGGTGGAGAACCATCGCCACCAGGATGGCGATTGCCAATCCGGCGCACATGCCTCCACTTACGATCAGACCCCCGCGATAAACCGGACCGGCTCGATATTCAGTCGGCACGGTTCCACCTTAGGCCACGGTCCGCGGTGCCTGTCGCGAGCATCCTTGGCTGGGACGGACCGGCGCGCGTTGATAGCGTTCCAGAGCCCGGATCAATGACACCACGCTCTCCCGGCGCCGGTACAAAGCCGCCAGGTCGCTCTCGGATTTGAGTTGTCGACGTCCAACGTGCATGCGATTGCTTAGCTCCTGAGTC
>JBEKYD010000354.1:0-7592 GCA_049511335.1 Bryobacteraceae bacterium
TCGAGCCGGTGCGTTTCCAGCACGTCGCGCAGCAAGGGAATCGCCTGCTCGGGTTTGGCGCTCGGTTTCTCCGCTACGGCGCCACCCTTCAGCCGGATCATGTAGCGGCCCTCGCCACCGGTCACTTCCACGTAGTCGGCCTTCTGCAGTTTCTCCACAAAGTCGGTGAAGGAACTCGCGCCGTAGGCCTTCTCGTTGAAAGTGGAATCGAGTTGCAGCATGGTGGATTTCAAAAGCCCCAGTTGGGGACGCACCTCGCGGCGTTCGAGCACTCCCAGCGCCCGCTCCACCAGCGGCATGGCTTGCGCCAGGTCGAGCGCCACCCGCTTATGCTGCTGATGCGGACGCGGCTGCTGCTGCGGTCTCTCCTCCCGCGGTTGCTGCTGCGGTTGCGGCTGCGCCTGCTGTTGCGGCTGCGCCTGCTGTTGCGGCTGCGCCTGCTGTTGCGGCTGCGCCTGCTGCGACTGCTGCGGCTGGTGGCGCGGCCTCGGGTCGTCGATCACGGATTCGTAAGCCACAAACTCGTGACAGTTCTTCTGCAGGATGGTGCTGGTGAAAGCCTTCCCACCCACCACGAAAATCCGTTTGTCGTATTGTTTCAGTTTGTTTACCAGCGCGATGAAATCGCTGTCGCCGCTCACGATGGCGAAGGCGTTGATGTGGTCATGCGTGAACGCCATTTCCAGCGCATCGAGCGCCAGGTTGATGTCGGCGCCGTTCTTGTCGCCGCGCGGCGAAGGGTCGCGCTGCACCATTTGAACGGCGTGCTCGCTGAGCGCGCGCGTCGCCGCTTCCTGTCTGCCCCAGTTCGCGTAGGCGAACTTGGTGACAATCTCGCCGCGTTCCTTGAGCGCGTCCAGCACCGCCGCGACGTCGAATTCGCGGTGCAGCGTGGACTTCACTCCGATCTCGATGTTATCGAAATCGATAAACACGGCGATCTTCAATTTTTGTTCCATTTCTCTTCTGTTCCTTAGCATTCCGGTAATCTGTGCGCCAAGCCCGTGGGGCCCGCCGCGCTGGATTGCCTCTGCGCGCCGTCCGGCAAACGCGCCCGCCGGCTGCGCACCTTTTAAAGCCACTGGCCTCATGCGTAGTGTATCCTACTTCGACGTGGTGGGGCATGCTTCAGCTTGCCCAAAAAGCCCGAAGGGCGACGGATCGCAGCCCAGCTCGTGAGCGGGGACTCCTGGTTGCGTCGGGCGTTCTAGGCTTTGGGTCCAGCCGCGGCGTCGGCCGGCTGGGAAGCGCGAACGCGGTCGTAGACCGAGCGGAGGCTGACCGGGGCCTCACGGAGCGATCTCCTCCAACGCCGTTTCCGGAGAGCGATCCGCCTCAGGCGCACCGGAGCGCCGTTCACCTCAGCAGTTGGGCGTTATTCGGGATCTAAATCTTTGTTTGGAGTACAATTGACCAGACCGCATGTCTCTGTTGCCGGGTTCCAAACTCGGCCCTTATGAAATCCTCGCTGCTATCGGCGCGGGTGGCATGGGCGAAGTGTACGAAGCTCGCGACTCCCGGCTAGGGCGTCGCGTAGCCATCAAGACGGCGCTCGGCGGCTTCGGTGAGCGCTTCGAACACGAGGCGCGGACCATCGCTGCGCTGAGCCATCCCAACATCTGCACCATTCATGACGTGGGGGAACAAGACGGGATTCGCTATATCGCGATGGAGCTCCTGGAAGGCGGGACGCTTCAGGAGCGGATTGGCGGCCATCCCCTGGCGCCCGCGGAAGCCGTTGAAATCGCGCTCCTCGCCGCCGCCGGACTGGAGGCCGCGCATGCGAAAGGGATCGTCCATCGCGACATCAAGCCGGCCAACATCTTCCTGACCGGCGATGGCCAGGTAAAGATTATGGACTTCGGCCTGGCCAAGTTTACCCCTGAATCTCCGCCTGCGAATTCGCAAGACGAGACCGTCACGCGCGGCCAGGCCGCGCTCACCATGCCGGGCACGGCGGTGGGCACGGTGGCCTACATGTCTCCGGAGCAGGCCCGCGGCGAGCCGCTCGACGCCCGCAGCGACATTTTCTCTTTCGGCGCCGTGCTGTTTGAAATGCTGACCGGCGTGCGTGCCTTCCGCGGGAAAACCCTGGCGTCCCAGTTCGACGCGATTCTGAACCAGCCGCTTCCGCCGGTCCGCACTTTGGCTCCCTCGGTGTCCCCGGAGTTGGAGCGCATTGTCGCCAAGGCCACGGAGAAAGATAGCGGCTTGCGCTACCAGACCGTCTCCCAGATGCGGCAGGATTTGAAGCGGATCCAGCCCCATTCGGCCACGACAGAAAGGCGGAAGCCGCCCCTGAAAAGAACTGCCCGGTGGCTCTTGCCGATCGCGGCCGCGCTAGGGCTGGCTGGAATCGCGGGCGGCGTTTTTTGGAAGACTCATTCCGGCGCGGCTCCCGTCCGCTCCATCGCGGTCCTGCCGCTGGAGACGATTTCCGCCGGCGCCGAGGACTACTTCACCGACGGGATGACCGCTGAGCTCATTGAAGCGATGATGAGGATTCACGGATGGCGCGTCATTTCCCGCACCTCCTCCATGCAATACAAGAATGCGCACAAGGGTCTTCCCACCATCGCCAAAGAGCTGGGCGTCGACGCCGTGGTGGAGGGCACGGTCCAGCGCTCCGGCGACCGCGTACGCATCTCCGCCCGCCTGATTCGAGTCGGCCCCAACGAGGAGAATTTGTGGGCCGAGAGCTTTGATCGCGATGTTCGCGACGTGCTGGACCTCCAGGCCGACGTGGCCCGCTCGATTGCCGATGAGATCAAGGTCTCGCTGACGCCGCAGGAACGGGGGCAACTCGCCGAGCGGCATCCGGTGGATCCCGCGGTGCTCGATCTTTACCTGCGAGGCCGGGCTTCGATGGATGCCGGTACGGAAGATGGGATTCGCAAAGCGATCGACTTGTTCGAACAGGCGCTGGCGCGCGACCGTTCCTACGCGCCGGCGGAAGCACAGTTGGCCCTGGCGTATGGCGCGCTCACTCCGGACTTCGAGAAACCCAAGGACGTGATGCCCAAATCCCGCGAGCACGCCCAAAGAGCCATCGAGCTTTCGAACGACACGCTGGCAGAGGCCGACACGGCGATGGCCGCCGTGATGATGCGCTTCGATTGGGACTGGACCGGCGCGGAGCGGGAACTCAGGCATGCCTTGGATCTGAACCCCAATTCGGCCGATGCCCACGACTGGTACGGCGGCTATTTTATGACCCTCTCCATGCACGACCAGGCCATTGCGGAGGCCGGGCTGGCGCACAAACTGGACCCGGTTTCCTACCCGATCTATTCCGATTTCCTGAATACCCTGGTCGTGGCGAGGCAATATAAGCGCGCCATCGCCGAGTGCCGCCGTGCCATCGCGCTCTATCCCGATTTTGCCTACGGCTATGCATGGCTGGGGCTGGCCTACATGCTGAACGGCCAAACGCAGGAGGCGGTGAAAGCTGCGCAGAACGCTTACCGTCTGGACCAGCACGTGACCGTCACCACGTTCCTGGCGATGGCGCAGGCAGCCGCGGGCAATACCGCGGAGGCGAAACGATTGGCGGATATGCTCGACAAGAAGGCGAGGTCGCACTACGTTTGCGCCTACGAGGTCGCGGGAGTGCACCTGGCCCTCGGCGAGAAAGATAAAGCAGTGCAATTCTTGCGCGAGGGAGAGAAGGAGCGGTGCGATTGTCAGATCTTGCTGCGATCGGAACCCTGGATGGACGGGATACGGAAGGATCCGAACTACAACCGGTTCATCCAGAATATCGGCTATCCGGCGAAATGAGCATGATCGGCGCCTGGCCGCGGATCTAAAGGAATAACCGCCCAAGTCCGGGGAGCCGGCGTCTCAAACAACTGTCACAAGCAGGGCAGAGCCAGATTGGTCCCGCAAGTCGCCTACACGTCAACCTGACGGGAAACACCCAAGCCTTCGCTGTGGCTGCGGGACAGCGTCGGTGGCCCTCAATCCGTGGGTTGGGGACGTTCCGCTCATGTGATTCCCGTGGACGGCGTTTACCAGGAGCGATCGCCAAGGCGCCGCGGAGTGCCTTGACCCAACGGCGATTCCACACACGCGGCGCGCCTCCAAGTTCGTGTTTAATTGCGTGGCGGCCGCAGCGGTTATGATTCTAGTTAGCTGGTTGCTTCCCGGCTTGCGCTCGCGGATCTCGGAATGGACAGCCATACTCTTTCGTGCCGCGGCCTTCTGAACCGGAGGTACTGATGAAGAAGCATACGCAACTCGGCGTGCAAAAAGATTTCTTTAAAGCCCCTACCGAGGCATCGCGCCGGAAGTTGCAAATCGCGGTTGGGTACTTCGATTCTTACATGAATGTCCTCGCGCGCGATCGGGATGTAGGATACGCGGACCTCTTCGCGGGTCCGGGGCGCTACGAAAATGGTGAAACCTCAGTGCCGGTAGCGATATGCGAAAGGGTGGTGGCCGACGAGCGCCTGCGTAAGTTTGTCAGGCTTTGGTTCAACGAAGCAGACCCTGAGTTGCACGCGGAACTAAGGCAGAACATCGCGGCGATCGAAGGAATTTCCAGCTTGCAATACGCACCCACTATCACGAAGATCGTAATTTCCAAGACGCTTGCGCCGCGAATGGAAAGGTTGAGTGTTCCGACTTTCGTGTTTGCGGATCCCTGTGGCTACAAGGGGCTATCTCTCCGGCTGGTCGCCGCTGCACTAAAAGGATTTGGAAACGATTGCCTGTTCTTCTTCAACTACAACCGCGTGAATATGAAACTCGGGTATCCGGCCATGGACGAATCGATCAATGAATTTTTCGAGCATGAGAGGGCCGCTGTACTGAGAGAGGAAGTCAGGATGCTCACCCCACCAGCCCGCGAAAAGAGAGTTTTGGGTGCAATAGATGACGCCTTGCGTCATGCCGGCGCATTGCCGCTCACCTTCGCATTTCGAACACGAGAGGGCGGAGGTACCAGTCATCACCTGGTGTTCGCATCGAAGAACAAGAAAGGATTGGGCATCATGAAGCGGCTTATGAATCAGGCCAGCTCCGAGATAATCGATGGTGTGGGATCGTGGGACTTCGATCCAAAGGACGAAGGAAAGTCATTGCCACTGTTTTCTGGATTGGAAGAGGTACGACAAAGACTACTTGCCGTATTTGCCGGCAGGGCACTCGCATTTGAACGGGTCTTAGCCGAGGAGGCGCCATCCACCCGGTTTACCGAATCGAATTATCGCGATGCCTTGCTGGAACTTGAGGAGGAGGGACTAATAGTCGTGGATCCGCCCGCGGAGAAGCGGCCGTTACAGGCGGGGGGTCACAAACGCACCTTGTCGGGAAGGAGCCGAATAGCATTTTCAAAATAAGAGGCTCAAATGGCTATCAAATCATCGATAGAATGGACCGAGTCGACCTGGAATCCATCAACCGGCTGCGATGCGATTAGCCCCGGCTGCGACCATTGCTATGCGGAAAGGCTTGCGCTCCGGCTGAAGGCAATGGGGCAGCAGAAATACTCGAACGGTTTCAGGCTCACCCTACATCCCGACACTCTGCAACTTCCACTGAAGTGGAAGAAGCCGCAGCGAATCTTCGTCAACTCAATGAGCGATCTCTTTCATAACGACGTGCCCTTGGATTATATTCGTCGTGTTTTTGAGACAATGTCGCGTGCACATTGGCATCAGTTTCAAGTCCTGACCAAGCGTTCTGGGCGGCTTCTTGCCCTGACGGAAAAACTCGATTGGCCGCCAAACGTCTGGATGGGGGTGAGCGTCGAGACCGCGCAGTACAAAACCAGGATTGACCATCTTCGGAAGACTGGCGCAAAGCTTAAGTTCTTGTCGCTTGAGCCGCTGCTTGGCCACTTGGGCGCTCTGGACTTGCGAGGTATTGACTGGGTAATTGTGGGTGGGGAATCGGGGCCAGGATCAAGGCCGATGGAAGCTGAGTGGGTGCTGGGTGTCCGTCGACAATGCGAACGCGCCGATGTGCCGTTCTTCTTCAAACAATGGGGAGGAGTTCAGAAGAAGCGGGCTGGGCGGAGACTGAACGGTCGCACTTACGACGACATGCCTGTGCCATTGCGGGCCGCGCCCACCAATCAGGCGCTAGTAGTGCTTTAGCCGATATGGCAGAATCCAGCAAGTAGTAGCGCGGGCCACGCCGGCATGTCGAAAATCTTGCAGGTCAGTCCTGGTAAGTCCCGCGTCACGTCAACTTGCCGAAAACGCTCGACCCGCGGAAGTCCGTCATCCGAAGCGAGCCCGTCCCTCCGAGCGGTCGGACCCTCCGGGACCGCCGGCAGGACTGTCGATCCAGCCGGACAGAAGTTGACGCCCCAGCGAAACGAATTCCGTGTTCAGGCGAGGCCTGTAGCGCAGACTCCAAAAGGTTTCTGTCGCGCGTGGGCTTTCAAGGCGGCACTCCGAACCTCCCCGAAACCGCACAAGTCTGCACAAGCAGTGGCGCCGGCGCACTTGTCGCCGGTGCCTTTCCGCCCATCGCCAAATCTCAGTCACAGACGTTCGAACTTTTTCTTAGCCGACCTTACCCCTTTCCTTTCATCGTCCTCGCCTGGCGCCGCGAGCTCCCCCATTTCGCCGCCGCCCTGGAGCAAGCTCTCGCCGAACGCGATCTGATGCACCGCGAAAGAGCCATCGCCCTGGTTGACCAGGCCTACCAAACCCTCGGGGACATCCTCGGCAACGACAAAGCTTCCCCCAGCCTCCAGTTCCAAGCCGCCAAATTCATCATCGAGCAAGCCACCCCCAAAATCCCGCCCGAACGGAAACAACGTCGTACCGCCGCGAAACCCGCCCCGGTAGGCCCACAAATGGCCGCAAATTGCACAAAAATGCACAACGCCGCCGGGCTCGCCGGCTTCAGTGAGGCGTGCCCCTGCGGCAGCGGTAAGAAATTCAACGATCGTTGCCTCTCGAAGTTCCTTGCCGGCGCAGCCTGATCGTTCTCTTTGTGTCCCCCAGACGATAGCCGGAAAGGGATGCGGCGCCTGTCAGCTTGCGTGGCAGCGTGGTCCGCTCACGCGAAGTGGTGTTCGATCGACCGCAAATACTCGCGGTTCCGCAGCGCGCTTTGCTTGGGCGTGCCCATTCCGGGAAGAATATCCTGCTCCACCAGCACATAGCCGGAATAGGCCTTGGATTTGAGCCAGCGCAGCACCGCCGGGAAGTCCACCCAGCCGCGGCCCAGCTCGCAGAAGACGCCGTGGCGCAGCGCGGTGAAGTAATCCCACTGGTTGTTGCGGGCGAGCGCGGCTGCCTGGGGGGAACAGTCCTTAAAATGCATATACCAGACACGGTCGCCGAAGCGCTCGAGGCCGGCCACGGCATCGCCGTTGCCGGCGCCAAACACGTAGTGGCCGGTGTCGAACACCAAGCCGACGTAGCGCGGGTCTGTCAGCTCCAGAAAGCGCGCGATTTCGTCGGGCGTCTCCACGTAGCCTGCCGAGTGATGATGAAATACGGTGCGCAAGCCGGTTTCGTCCAGGACCGCCTTGGCGATTTGGTTGGCGCCGGCCGCGAAAGTGCGCCACGCGGAGGCGTTCAAGCTCATGGAAGGAACGATCCGGCCGGCGTTCCCGGTGCGTTCCGGAA
>JBEKYD010000355.1:0-7581 GCA_049511335.1 Bryobacteraceae bacterium
CGGAACTGGATGGCGCGGACGTAGTGGGTGTCGAGCAGGGCGCGTTGAAACGCGATCTCATTGCGGCGCCACAGGTCGATCATCATGGGATTGACGCCGGCCAACTCGGCGGCCTTTTCGGGGGAGTAGCCAGCGCTCAAGGCGGCGATGACGGTGGCCTGGCGATCGTCTAAAGCGAAATCTGTCATATCGAATCGAACCTAACCTCGGCTTCACGATAGCGCGGGAGGGTGGAGAGACCGGGGTGCGGGAAAGGGCGGGAAGTCTGTAGCGCGATGAAAGGGAAGGAGTAAGACAGGTCGAAAAATACTTCAAAAGTCTGTGACCGACAAAACGGGGGAGGCGCGTTTGAACGAAAACGGGACGGCCTGAACGAGAACGGAACGAAAACGGAACGAAAACGGGACGGCCCTAACGAAAACGGGACGGGCCTAACGAAAACGGGACGGCCTAAACTTGCACTTTTTCGGTCTGCCGAAAAGGTAGCAATTGGCTCCGTCCGCTTTTCCTCCCTCCACGGAATCGATCCCGAGGTGCTCTGCTGGCCGACTCCGGCAGCGCGGCGCCCCTACTTCGCCAGCCCGCCGCTCGAGACGTCGATCGCAGGGAAGCCCGACCTGCCGCCGCTATCGAATCCGCATTGCCGCGTCCCGGCGTTGCTCTTATGGGAAGGCCCAACCGAATAAAGCGTTTCCTGGCTTCCCCACCCCGCCTCCACCCGCTTCGTCCCAGGCGTCGCCTGGGACACACGCCTGCGTATTTAATCATGGATTTTCGCCGGTTTCGCTTCCAGACCGTCCCGAGCGCCCCCACAATCGCCTTCTAGCGGCTCTCTCCAGCCGCGCGCGGCCATAGATAAGTTTATTTTCATGTGCCGCCCGCCCAGGAGTACCCGACCGACGTTATCCTTAGGGGGTACCGACACTTGTGTTTGCACGAAGGAATAAACGATGGCATTGATTGAGGGCTTTCGCGTCCAGAACTACCGCGCGCTCAGGGATATCACCATCGGCAAGCTGTGGAACCAGCAGAATACTCCGGCTCTCACGCCGCTCGTGGCGGTCATCGGCAAGAACGGGGTCGGCAAGAGCACCTTGTTCGACGCCTTCGGGTTTCTGTCGGACTGCCTGGCCGTGGGCGTGGAGGAAGCCTGCGACCTGAAGCAGAGGGGCGGATTCGATCGGCTGGTTTCCTCCGGCGAGAGTGGGCCGATTCACTTTGACATCTACTATCGCGAGAGTCCCGGCGATCGGCCGATCACGTACGAGCTTTCGATAGGCCGCGATAAGTCCGGCCGGCCGTTCGTCGCCGAGGAGCGATTGCGCCAGCGGCGCAAAGGGCAGACGAGAGGTTGGCCGCTCTCGTTTCTCCTTCTGAAGGGCGGCGAGGGCCAGGCTTGGGCGGGGGAAGAGAGCTTCGAGGGCGAGGAGTCAGGGCGAATGCCGGTCGAGCTGACCGACCGCAGAAAGCTAGGCGTTGCAACACTGGGGACGCTAAAGGCTCACCCGCGTATTGCGAAGTTCAGGAAGTTTCTTGAGAGTTGGTATTTGAGTTACTTTACACCTGACGCGGCGCGCAGCTTGCCAATGGCTGGCCCGCAGAAACACTTAAACATGCACGGCGACAACCTGGGGAATGTGGTTCAGTTCATGGAGCGCGAACAGAAGGGCCGATTTCAGTCGATACTGAACCGGATCGCATCGAAGATTCCGGGCATCCAGAACATCGACACAAAGAAAACCGACGACGGCAGACTTCTCCTCCGGTTCAACGACCGCGGGTTTCAAGACCCTTTCTTCGCCCAGCAGATGTCCGATGGCACGCTGAAGATGTTCGCCTATATGTTGCTGCTGGAAGATCCGGATCCCGCACCCTTTATCTGCATTGAGGAGCCCGAGAACGGCCTCTACCATAAGCTGCTGGAGACCCTTGCCGCCGAGTTTCGAGCGCGCGCTACCGGCAAGAGAAACGCGCCTCAGATCTTTGTCACTACCCACCAGCCATACTTCGTAGACGCGTTGGCGCCCGAGGAAACCTGGGTTTTGGAGAAAGGCGCCGACGGCTTCTCGACGATCAGGCAAGCCAGCTCGGATTCAACCGTGGAAAACATGGTGAAACAGGGGCTGCCCCTCGGAAGCCTGTGGTACAGCGACTACCTGGACGCGAGGCCAGCGTGATGCACTTGGAGGTTCTGGTCGAGGACGGATCCGGAGAGTTGCTCCTCGGCTCGTTGCTGCCGAAAATCCTCGGCAAATATGGGGACCCACATACCTGGAGAACCCATGCCTACAAGGGAATTGGCAGGATACCCCGAGATCTCCGGGGCAAGACTGATCCGTGGAAACGCATTATTCTGGACCGATTGCCGAGGATATTGGCTGGGTATGGAACGAGCCTTCGGGGTACAGACTCCGGAGTCGTTGTGGTCGTGGATCTCGATGACAGGGATTGTGTCGGTTTCAAGCAGGAGTTGCTGCAAATCCAGAGGCGCTGCCACCCGAAACCGAATGTTCTCTTTCGGCTCGCCATAGAGGAGACGGAGGCTTGGTTGCTCGGCGACAGAAGTGCGGTCCTCAAGGCGTTCCCAAGAGCGAAGGTCAATGTCCTTCATTCCTACCGTCAGGACTCGATCTGCGGAACGTGGGAAACGTTGGCCGACGCTCTGTTCCCCGGGGGTTCGCCTGCGCTCAAAGCACACGGATATCCGAGAATTGGAGAAGAGAAGTGCCGATGGGCCTCTCTGATCGGGCAGCACCTTGACGTTGAATCCAATCTGTCCCCGAGTCTCCGCGTCTTCAGGCTTGGCCTGCTGAAGTTGTCGGGTGCCGAAGCATAGACGGCGGGATGGCCATGTCGGCCGGTTTCAGACCCCTCTAGCTCCTATCCCACCAACCTGGTGCCCGGGGCGGGACTTGAACCCGCACTCCCGTTGCCGGGAAAAGGATTTTAAGTCCTTTGCGTCTGCCAGTTTCGCCACCCGGGCATATTGAATCTAAACGACTTGTACTTTGTCGGCGGAATCCGCGCCCACCGCTGTGCCCAAATTTGTGCCCACTCCATACACCCCAGCCGTGTTGTAGGCCTCCATCCGCGAGACCGCGCGCTCCATCGCCTCAGGAGACGGATGCACGTACCGCTGCGAGACTGTCACCGTGCTGTGGCCCATCAGCTTCATGATAGTAAATGCGTCCGCTCCTGTCTCCCCCAGCCGTGTTCCGAACGTGTGGCGGAAGGAATGGAGCACGCAATCGGCCGGCATCTTCAGGAGTGCCCGCAGGTCCGCATGCTGCTGGTTGAGCCAGGTCTGGTACAACGGTTGGCCGTCCGCCCGGCGGAACACAAGACCGCGCGCCGCGGGCGCCCGGCGGCTCAGGACTTCCACCACGCGAGCCGTCAATGGTACGTTGCGCGACTTCGAGTTTTTCGCGTGCTTGCGCCTCACCGTCATATACCCGTGCTCCGCGCCCTCCGCTGGCTCTAGCCGCACCTCGGGCCATTCCAGGGTCAGACATTCGCGGATTCTTAGGCCCGTGTCGATCAGGACCGCCGCCACGTCGCGCAGATCGCCGTAGGGTTCCGCCATCTCGAAGTACAACTTTTCCTGCTGGCGGTTGAACGTGAACTCCCGTTGGTGTTCGCCACGGAGCAAGTGAATTCGGGGGACGCGGTCGAGGATCTTCCATTCCTGGGCAAGTCGTAAGAGTCGCCGTAGCGTCGCCAACTCCCGGTTCACGGATGCTGGCGAAAGCGGTTGCTTGCGGCGCGATTTAGTGTTGGCGCGCATCTGGGTGTATTGCTCGATTTTGGCCTCTTCGATTTCATCGAGCCGCCGGCTGCCCAGGTGTTTTACAAGAACCTTCAGTTTGGCCTTATAGAACGCCACGGTTGCCGGCTTTTCGGCACAGGTGGTCTCAATAGCTGCTGTGAATCTGGAAGCGAATTCCGCCAACTTGGGCGCCCGCTCTTTCCTCTTGATTCCAACCTCGCCTTTCGCCAGCGCCGTCTTGCGCGCGGCCTCCATCTGTTCAGCTATCCGCTTGTTCGATTGTTTCGTGCTCTCCCGGATCGGATCGCCGTTCCAGTTGAATTTGTACCACCAGATTTTTCCACGCTTATAGACGGCCATGGTTTACTGTTCGCTCCCTTCTTCCCATTCCCGCTTCAGTTGCTCTTGCCGGTCCGCCGGCAACTTCTCCAGTTCGGTTTTCAGTTCGGACACTTTCCGCTCGAACCATGCCCGATCCTTCTTCGGCGCCGCCTTCTCCTTCGCCTTGCTCGCACGCTTCGCCATGCCGCCCCCTGTGCACCCTACGCCGCCCGGAGTGCTTCCGCCACGTACTGAAACCGCCATGCCGTACCGCGCCGGGTGGTGAACCCCTGCCGGTTCAGTTCGGCCGCAATCTGGCGTGTGGTATGGCCCGCGGCCTTAAGTTCCCGAATGCGGGACAGGATGCTTTGCTCCGCCTGGTCCCCTTCCAAGCGCACGCCGTCCGCGGCCGTGCGGTATCCGAATGGGACCGTCCCAACCCGCTCGCCGTTCGCCCGCTTGTGGTGCATGGCGTCCCGCGTCCGTTCCCCGATGGCTTCCCGTTCCCACTGGGATACCGCCGTCATGATGTTGAGCACCAGCCGGCCCGCGGCCGTGCCCGTGTCCAGGGATTCAGCCACGCTCACCAGGGACACGCCGCGCCGGGTGAACCGCTCTAACAGCTCGGCAAGATCCTTCACGCTTCGGGTAAGCCGGTCCAGCTTCGCAATGATGACGACTTCCACCGCGCCGGCATCCACCAAGGAGAGAAGCCGCGCCATGCCCGGACGGTTCAGGGACTTTGCGGATTCGCCCGCGTCAATGATGACTTCCGCCAGTTCCGCGCCTTGCACCACCGCCATCGCCCGAACCTTCTCCGATTGCGCTTCGAGCGAAACGCCGAAGTCTGCCTGTTTTTCCGTGCTCACTCTGACGTAGCCGATTGCCTTCATGTCTCCATTCTATCTAAACCCCCTATAGGATGCAAGGGGAATTCTTTACATGAAGTCTAAACCCGGTTAAGATTAAACCATGGCGAAGAGACTGCCACCCGACGTGCTTGAGTTCTTCCGCAGACAAGGCGCGAAGGGCGGAAAGATCGGGGGCAAGCGTTCCCTTGAAACCATGACGCCAGAGGAACGGACGGCCCGCGCGAAGAAGGCTTCCGCCGCCGCCGTTGCCGCACGGAAGCGCAAGAAGGATGACCGCTGAACAACAGCCCGATTCTTGGCGCCCGAACTTATACATGATTCTCGGTGCCCGATGACGATGGCAGATTCGCCACAATCTGTTCAATCAGTATGGTGTTGCGGATTTCTTGACGGTTCAGCTTTTGCTGCTCAGCTTCGAGACGATTGAGTCCGGCTTCGATGTGCTCAAACACGGCGCCGTTTTCGGATTGTCCTTCTTCGAGCCGGCTGAAAGTCGCTTCGATTTCCTCCCTGAGATACTTCAGCCGATGGTATCCCTCGAACAAACCCACTAGGATCAAGAAGAAGATGGCGGACAGATATTGTTGGTCGGTCCACCGGTCCCAGCTATAAGGCAAGCCCATCAGGCCCATCAAGAACCAAACGCCGAACACCCAAACAACCCACTTCCACCACCATTTCGCCTGGCTATCCTTTTTGTCGCGCATAGTTCCTCCGCCACCATCGCTGAAAATGGTACCTCCATGCCTCCGTATCCGTGGTATGAGCTTAGCTTGTCATTCAACCGTCCCGTTACATGACACAATTGCCGCTCCATGCCTCGCGCGGAGCCATTCAGTTGCTCATGGCATCGTCAATCATGCTCTTGGCCTCTGCACAATCCGCATGCTTCCCGCCCAGGTAGCAGAGGCTAAAATCGTAGGTCGCGACCAGACCCCCTTCAACGGCATTGATCAGTAGGATTGAGCTGGTCCTGTCAAGATGTTTACCCGCACCGGGCCCTACGTTCCCCAATCTGAATGTGGCCTTAAGGAAACACATGCCGTACTTGGGACTGTAGTGATTTACAAACCCCTTTTCCACCGTGATCGGCACCGCGGGCGTCACCTTCCCGGACTTGGCGGCCGCCGCAGCGGCTTCAAGTTCCTGAGCCACGGTTAACACGGCGGCCACATCCCTCACGGACTTTTCATAGTCAACCAGCAAGCCGTCCTTCCTGTTCCACACTTTGTCCGCTTGCGCGGCGCATTCCTTGCTCCGTTGCCAAGTGTCTGGCTTTGCGGCTGGCGCCGTAGCCTTCTTGGTGGCTGGGGCAGCTTCCTTCGTGGCGGTCTGACCGAACGAGAGCACCGCCGCGGCAACCATGATTCCAGCAGCTTTCATTTTTCCGCCCCTTGCCTAAACTACCAAATTCACCGCGCCCCCTCTGCCGCTTCCCCCTGTGCCTCGCGCGCCTCGCGCCGCGCCCGCAGCGTCTCCGCGATGGACAGTTGCAACTCCAAGCTCTGACTGCCCGCCAGTTCAAGGGCCTTGCGTCTTGGGTAAATATATTGGGCCAATTCCGCGAACATGCGCCCGCGGAGTTGCGGAGAATGCTTCCGATCCATGGCGATCCGAGCCATACCCTCGATGGGGTTGCAACCAAGAGACTCAAGAATGTCGTTCACTTCCCGAGTCTGCCGGTTCGGTGTGCCGGCCACGCGTCCACCTGTTTTGCGCCCTAAGGCCATCTACTTCACTCTACTTTAGAAACTAGCGAATAACCACGAGCGAAACCCCGGTCGCGCCGCACGCTGGGCAGCATCGCTCGCAGAAAACCCCACGGATAAGGCGCGTGGGGCTATGGGTCGGATTGGCCTGGGCGCCGCACTTCGCGCACCGGCCCGCGAATCTGGCGCGCATGCAATCTGCTGGAGTCAACGGGCGCGGCTCCGCTGCTCGCTGGGTGGCCGTCACTGGACCATCCGTCCGGCCGGCTCGCGGGCGCCCTGGTAGTAACCGCGGCGCATCCGTCCGGGTCTTCATAATCTTCCCCCCGCCTTCCGTTCACCGTGCCGGACCGTTGCCGCCGTAATCCTGCCCGGTTGCCCTGTGGCGCCTTGCTCTTGAAAAAGCCGGTTCAGCGTCGCGGCTTGCCACTCGGCCCAAGCCGTAGCCGCCGGACACCAGCCCATTTCGCCTAGTGTTCGTTCCCGGACGTTCCACGGGTCCACCAGGTGGTGTTGCATTTCGGCGAGCACGTTCATGGGGACGGGTTCACCTTTCACCCGCCGCAACTTGTACCGCACGGGGACGCCGGTCCCATCCAGGTAACGGGCGGGTAGCCGGTCCGATCCGAACGCGCGAAGCGCCGCCCGGACTTCCGGCGCGTCCAAATCGCTCCACACGCCAATAGTGGCGCCACCCTCAAGCGCCATGAGGCGGACGCCGGCCCGGTTCAATAGGGCGGACGCGCGCGCCAACTCCGCCGGGTCCGGCCCCGTCTCAATCTCGGGAGATTCGGCGGAAGTGGCACCTTCAAAACCTACAGAACCGCGTTTTGATGGTTTTGTAGGTTCGCTCTCCGCCGAATCTGCCAAGATTCGCGCCTTCGGCGTCCAATCCAACCATCGGCTTCTCTTC
>JBEKYD010000356.1:0-7574 GCA_049511335.1 Bryobacteraceae bacterium
ATCCCGCCGCGCAATACGAAGCCGGCACGCCGCAGTCGCCACAGCCGCTGACCTCGGCCGGCGACCTGAGATCCTGAAACCCGCGCCAATCGGGCACTCTATCGAATTCTCGCTCAGAGCCAAAAGAAGTAGGGCGTGCCAAAGCCCTCATCGACCGAGTCAGGAGATCGGATGGGCAGTGCATCAATTGTGCCGTTGAGAAGCCAAGGCGTCTTGGACGCCACAGACGGCCTCACCGGCGGTCGGAGCAGGAACCCGGCTGAGTGCCACGGTCCTGGGGGTTTCGTCAGTGCAAAACTGAAACGATGAAAGACGCTCTCGACCGAACGTTTTCGGCCCGGTTGGACTGCCATTATCTGCTCCGAGCCCCGGAACCTGTGGCTGCGCGAACCCCGCTGGTCGTGACCCTGCACGGGTTCGGAGCCAACCCCGAAACCATGCTGCACCGGACGGCTCGGCTGTTTGATACGCCACCGGTGATCGCGGCTTTACAGGGGCCGTATCAATTCTTCCTCGGAGCGAGGACCAGGAGGTGGGCTACGGCTGGATCACCAACCGCAGCCCAGCCGAGTCAATCCGCCTACATCGGGACATGGTGTTACAAGTGTTGGATGAGGTGGGACGTCAGTTCGGCATCCCAGCGGACCAGCGCCTGTTGGTCGGCTTCTCGCAGGCCGTGGCGCTGAACTATCGCCTCGCCGCAACCTGCCCCGACATCGTTCGCGGCGTCATCGCCATCTGTGGCGGCCTGCCGAGCGATTGGGACGAGGGCGCCCACCAGACCGTCAGTGCGGCCGTCCTCCACATTGCGCGGCGCCAGGACGAGTACTACCCGCCCAGTGTCACCGAGCACTATGTTGAGCGGCTCCGCCGTCGCGCGGCTGACGTCGAGTTTCATCTGATCGACGGCGGCCATCAAATACCGTCCGACGGTTACAGACTCGTGGGACCTTGGTTGCAGCGAATCCTGCTATAACGCCAATCTGGCGGGTACCTATCGCAGGACGGCGACTTTGGGCAGTCCACGCGTCGATGGCGCGCGGCGTTCAATGCGCGCGCAGTTTCACAGACGGGCGTCCAGGCTCGCCCGCATCGGCCTTCCAACGGCGCCGCACGATGCCGCGGGGGCTGCCGAATGCTAAAGTTGTGATCCGGGGATAGTGAGCGTGCCTCCGCAAACCATGGGTAGCTTCGCAACACGGAGAGAGGAACGGGATTTGCGCGATGCACGCTTCGCCATGCGTCTCTCCCTGGTTTTTGGTCTGGCCATGCTGGTCTGTAAAGCCACGGCCTACTTCATGACACATTCGGCTGCCATCTTTTCCGATGCGGCCGAATCGGTCATCCATGTAATCGCCGTGGGTTTTGCCGCATTTAGTCTTCGGCTCAGCACGAAACCGGCTTCTTCTCATTTTCTCTACGGTTACGAGCGGATCACGTTCTTCTCCGCCGGATTTGAAGGAGCAATGATCGTGGTGGCCGCAATCGCGATTTTCTTCGAGTCGATCCGGAGGTGGGTCGCCGGGTTACAGCTTGAGAACCTGGGAACGGGAGTGTTGCTGATTCTGATGGCTGGAATACTCAATGCGGGTCTCGGTTACTATATCCTGCGGATCGGCCGACGAACCAATTCTCTCATTCTCGAAGCCAATAGCAAACACGTATTGACCGATAGCTTGACCAGCTTTGGCGTTGTGGGAGGACTAGGGCTGGTGCTGCTGACGCACTGGAAGCCATTCGATCCGCTAGTGGCCATCGCGGTCGCCGCAAATATCCTTTGGTCGGGAGGGTTTTTGGTCTGGCGTTCGGCAGTCGGGTTGCTGGATTATTCCGATCCGAAAGCCGGTCGGAGAATTCGGGACAAGCTGGACACAATTTGTTCGGAACTGGCCATTCAATACCATGGCGTACGTTTCCGAACCACCGGATACCGCCAGATCATCGAAGTTCACTTATTGTTCCCACGCCTGACATCGGTTAGCGACGCCCACCGCCTCGCCACGATTTTAGAAGAACGGTTGCCGACCGAACTGGGGATGCCCGCCGAAGTGATGACTCACTTGGAGTCCTTAGAGGATCATGCCGATGTCCACCGCGAACAGCACTACATAGGGAAGCCTGAGTAGGCTCTGACAGCGGACTCGTTCCGATTCAGGTGGCGCGGTCGCGTCGATCTTGCGCAAGGTTCAACAGCCCGCACCGCTGCGCAGGTTCGCGAGTAGGCACCACGTTCGGCATTGGCACTCGAAAAACGGCTTCCGCATGGGCTGCAAGCGGCGTCTGTGGACAGCGTTAAGAGTGAATATCGGTAGCGACTGCTGGGTCAAATTCAACAGCCCCGTCGGGATCTCTCGGTAGATGCTGAGCGCTCCGCGCAGCATGCCAAATGGAACGATGTGATGGCCGGCGCCAGCACACCGGAAAACCTGGTTTGCATTTGCATCTTCTATCTTCTCTAAATATCACGGATTGGCACGACTCACTTTGAGACAGAACCGGGATGCGAGGAAACGCCCTCACCATCTTCATGTACCAGCCAACGGGCCGCATTGCGCATGAGTCGCTGCGTCATGGGATGATTGAGCGCTTCGGGTGTATGGCCCGGGGTAAGGTAGCAAACCCGGCCCTTCCCGACTTCCTGCCACCAACCGGCGGCAGCCTCGACATTCTCCCTACTGAGTGACCGCAGGAGAAGATGCTCCGAATCCAGCGTGTATTTCGACATGTGCTGCTCGTCGAAAATTTCGTAGTTTTCGACCCCGGCGGTAATCGGATGATTCGGGTTTTCCACCACTATGGTGAAGGTGTAGGGATGCGGATGGCCGCCAAAAGTCGCGCCCACGAGCTTACTGTATTCGGGCGGATAATACGTTTGGGCATTGTGCATAGCCAACAATCCCCCACCACGCGCAACAAACTCGCTGATTGCGTGCTCCTGCGCCTCGGTCATCCATTCACGAAAAGGTTTATCCGGGACCGGCTGTTCCGCCGAGCCTTCCTTCGGCGCCGGGCTCCGCATGACGAATCCGTCAGGCCAGTACCTGCCATTACGGGCCATGATCAGGAGTTGATATTCCGCCAACGATTCGGCAGTCAATGCAGTGACGTCCTCCAGAAAGGTGACCGGGATGTTTTCCCGCACGAGCGCCGTGGATAGCCCGTCCCGCATCACGATGGGGCTATGATAGCGGTCGCCGATAATTGCCAATGCGCGGGGACGATGGGCGCTCTGATAGACCTTGGCTGTGTTGTCTACCTGTGCCACGAGCGGAAGACCTAATGCGAGAATCCAGGCGAAAGTTTTCACGGGTTTGTTCCTCCTAAAAGCGGAATTATCGGCACTCTGACGGCGTCGACGCTTGCTTCGAATTACCGGCGATTGTATCATCTCTAAGCGTGAAGCATCAGGTTCCATTTGACAATGCCGCGTTCGGTCGTTTGGCTCGGGACGCTTGGAGAATGCCGATGTTCCATAGACTCGGGCGATTGGGGCTGCTTGCGGCTCTCACCGCGCTGCTGGCGACAGTTCTCGCCGGGCAGACAGCCGGGGCCCGCAAAACGCCCGCGCCCGGCAGGACAGTGCTCTATGCCGCCGTGGGAGGGGAGCTCATGCAATACGATCTCGACCCGGACAGCGGCACACTTACCAAGCGAGGCTCGGTTACGGTTCCCGCCACCATCCAGGAAGGATGGCCACATCCGTCGCGGAAGTACCTTTATATCGCCTGGAGTGACAACCGCAGCCAACACGGAGTGAGCGCGTTCCGCATCGATCCTGCCTCGGGGGCCCTCGCTCTAGACGGCAAGCCGGCATTGTTGGCGTGGCGGCCGATCTTCATCAGCACGGATATCGACGGTACGCATCTGATCGAGGCATATAACAATCCGAGTGGGATGACGGTGCACGGGATTCTGCCCGATGGAAGCATCGGTGCAGGGATACAGCAAGGGTCGCTGGATTTCGGGATCTATGGCCACCAGGTGCGCGTAGACCCGTCCGACCGAACCGTGATTCTGGTGACTCGCGGCAACGGACCGACAGCCACCAAGCCCGAAGACCCCGGCGCGATTAAGATCTTCAGCTACAAGAATGGAGTGTTGACGAACCGGCTCACGATTGCTCCGGGCGGAGGATTCGGTTATCAGGTCCGGCACCTGGATTTTCACCCGTCCGGTAAGTGGGTGTTCGTGACACTGGAGCGGCAGAATCAAATCCATGTCTACCGCCGAATGGCGGATGGCACGCTGAGCGGCAGCCCTTTGTTCGTCAAGGACACCGTCACCGAACCGGCAAAAGACCCGGGCCGACAAGCCGTGGCATCGATCCACGTGCATCCCAATGGCAGGTTCCTGTATGCGGCCAATCGCGCCACTGGCACAATGGAATTCGAGGGGAAGCAAGTATTTGCGGGAGGCGAGAACACCATCGCGGTATTCTCGATCAATCAGGAAACAGGGGAACCTACTCTCATTCAGAGCGTTGACACCCAGGGCTTCGTGCCTCGCACGTTCACTTTAGACTCGAACGGCAGATTCCTCGTGGTGGCCAACCAGTCGCCGCAAGCAGTGAAGGGCGAAACCGACGTCACAGTAGTGCCGGCCAGCCTGGCGCTGTTCCGCGTGCGCGACGACGGCAAGCTCGATTTCATCCGCAAGTATGACGTGGAAACCAATGCCAGCCGAAGCCTGTTCTGGGCCAGATTCATCTCGCTGCCCTGATGGGCCGGTGGCGTGTAAGCGGCTTCAAGCCTGACGACACAGCGCTGTGAGGATACGCGTGTCGGCGAGATCCTCCAGGTGGCGCACGTGCTCGACGAATCGCTTCTGACTTTGCCCGGGGCCAGGCGGGCGTAAGCGGCGCAGTCGAGGAACTTGGCGGCGAGGCATCCGGTCGGATCGTTGCACGCGAGAATTGTTCCCGCATGGGCGGGCAAGCAGGGTTTGTGGACAGCGTTAATACGTGTTATCGGTAGCTATTCCCCAAGGCGAGATGATGGTACGCAAGCGCCGGGCCTGGCGACACCATACTGACGACCGGGGTTTGTTCTGCCTTCAATACCCTCCACCGCGGCCCCAGCGCTGGCCGTCGCGTCTTGCGCCCTCGCCGCCATAACGTTCCCCACGTGGCTTGACATGAACGGCGGAGGCGCCTATTATGAAGCCCAGACATCGAAACCCTCTTAAAACCTACCCCCCCCCGGCCGTCCCCGTTATGACGACCCGGGTTTTTCTGGCGTTACCCGCCGCATGCCGCGCCACCGGGACGAAGCGTCTTCAATAACTTACGTTATCTTGACACCAAACGGTAGAGGCGCCTATCATCAGAGCCAAAACAAAAGGCATCTCCTCCCCGGCCGTCTCAGGAACAGCGACCGGGGTTTTTCTGGCGTTCGGGCACCGGAATGGTTCGTCACCGTCCGTGATATAACCCCGCCCAGTTCAGACCTCAACCTCTGGCCCGCGCGATCCGTATTTCAACGCGGGCCTTTTTTGTTCTTGGCCACCTGCGCTAGGGCTAAGTCTGCGGCGCGCCAGCGGGGCGTCGCGTCGATCCATTAGTAGGACACTCTGAGTGTGTCCGTCCATACAGGCGGACCACGGGGCTTTTCCTCTACCAGGGCGTTCCAGTCGGGCACCGGCACGTTGGGCCAGGAATCCTTCCGGTCTTCCGCCATTTCCGGAACGCTTTTCCCACCCGCTCCGCGCTGGCGGCGATACGAGTGCCTCCTGCCTGGTAACAGGCGGGGATCAGGCCGATAGATTAAGGAATCTTCACCTTTGTTTGGCTATTTCTTCGCCGACAACTGCCTGATCCAGGCCTGTTAGCAGGCCAGCCCGTGATGGTACAGGAAGCCACTATTGCAGACCTTCAGAAACACGGCTTCGAGCTCGTGAGCGCTACCGGCGCCCATCATTTGCCGCACCAGGATAATCGCTGACTACCGTGCCTGGGTAAGTGGAGACGGTGAGTTCCCGCTCTCCTTCGAAAGTATCATCCCCACGATCGCCTTGCTCGAAAGGATTCAAGAGCACGTTCCCTCGTACCGTGGGTAGGATGAGGCATCGCACACCCACACCCACCATGCGGCTCCTCTTTATCAACCAGTTCTTCTGGCCGGACACGGCTGCCACCGGGCAGTTGCTCACCGACGTCGTGCGTGCGGTGGTTCCGGGGAACGGTTCGGTAAGCGTGCTGTGCGGCAGGCCCGATTACGGCGCGGTCGACGAATCCCCGGCCCCGGACGCCATCGTCATGCGGTGCGGGCCGGCGCGGTTTTCGCGCGGGAAACTGCGGCGCGTGATCTCCTATGCCTCGTTTCTGGCGGGTGCGGGATGGAAGGCCCTCCGGGGGCCGCGCGCGGACGTGGTGGTCACGCTCACCACCCCGCCGCTGTTGTCGCTGCTGGGCACGGCGCTCAAGCGCCTGCGCGGCAGCCGCCACTACATCTGGGAAATGGACGTGTATCCGGATATCGCGGTCGATCTCGGGGTCCTGAAGCGCGGCTCGCTGGCGGCCCGCGCCATCGGAGCGATGGCCGATTGGTCCCGCCGCCGCGCCGACGGCGTCATCGCGCTGGGCGAGGACATGAAAGCTCGCCTCATCGCCCGAGGCATCCCCGAGCACAAGATTCACGTCGCGGAGAACTGGGCCGATGGCCGTGAAATCGTCCCTCTGCCATTCCCCAGCGGACCCCTGGTCATTCACTACTCCGGCAATCTCGGTCTCGCGCACGATATCGAAACCGTCATGGGCGCGCTGGTTCACTTCGCCGACGATCCCCGCGTCCGCTTCGTCTTCGCCGGAGGCGGCCCACGCCGCGCCCACCTCGAAAGCTTCTGCCGCGATCGCAACCTCCGCAACGTCGCCTTCGAGCCCTATTCCTCCCGAGCCGCTCTCGGCCAAAGCCTGGGCTCGGGCCATATCGGCCTCGTCACCCAGCTTCCCGAAACCTGCGGATCGGTGGTCCCCAGCAAAACCTACGGCATCATGGCCGCCGGCCGCCCAACTCTCTACATCGGCCCGCGCGACGGCACCCCCGCCGCCATCATCCAAAAGCACCGCTGCGGCTGGCAGATCGACCCCGGCGACGTCCCAGCCCTGATCGCCCTGTTCGAGCACCTGTCCGAAAACCGCTCCCTGATCCGCGAAACCAGAGCGCGCGCGCGCCAGGCTTTCGACCAGAACTACGACCTTCCCATAGGAGTAGCCCGAATCGCCGCCATCTTAGGAATCCAAAATCTAACCTCTCAGCTCTCAGCCGTCGGCCCCCAGCTAGCTGACCGCTGATCGCTGATAGCCAAAGGCTTTTCCGCATGTATTCCCTCCTCTTCCTAGGCGTCCTCTCATTCTTCCTGGCGTTAGTCCTTACGCCCCTGGTGCGCAACCGCTTCCGCCAGTGGGGCGTGGTCGATCGTCCCAACGTCGAGCGCAAGCAGCACGACCACCCCGTCCCGCGCGTCGGCGGCATCCCTCTGTTCGTCGCTTATCTCTGCTCCTTCGGGTTGCTCGCCCTCACCCCGCTCAGCGCCGGTAACATCGTCGCGGGCGCCCTGCCGTTCGCCCTGCGCCTCCT
>JBEKYD010000357.1:0-7547 GCA_049511335.1 Bryobacteraceae bacterium
CTCACCCCCCCCGAAATTGCACAAAAATGCACAAGAAGCCGGGATTCCCAACGGGCCGTGCCTCCCCTAACCAACAGAATTGACTATGTTTACCTATGCCGCAATTTTGTTTTTTCAGCCACGAACCCAAACCGCCGGCCGCACAATCAGCCACGCTACCAGCCACTCCGGTCAACGGGTCTTGGCTTTGGAAATTGGCGGGTTTGACACGGTGGTTTCGAGAGCTTGCGCCAGCGCGCCCGGTTCGAACCCGAACGGCCCGGAAGCGCTTTTGAACACCACCCGCCCGCCGCGTCCGATCAGGTACAGGCGGTCCGGCCAGCCTGTATACGCTCTTTCGGTTCCGTTGGCGATGCCATCCACAAGCGCCGGGATGCGAATCCCCAGTTTACGCACGCAAGCGGATGCGGTTCGATCGCGTTCGCCATCGGAGCGCGGCGAAGCAAACAGCACACCATCCCGAATGTTGGAAGGCATCTCCCACAGGTCGGTGGGATGCGCTTCCTGGATGTACACCACGTAAAACGCGACCCGATCCCGGTAGCTATCGTAGAGCCGATTGAGCGCGGGAACCTCCCGGCGAAATGGCGGTCAAGTATAGCTGCCGAATATCAACGCGACCGGCTGCTCGCGCACCACGGCCGAAAGGGTAACTACCCGGCTTCGATCCAGTGTGGGAAGTGAAAAATCGGGCGCGGTGTCTCCCGCTCGCAGTTTGCCCTGGCGCGCGGATAACCAGAGCGGCTCAAACGGAAGAACGATCATGGCCGGCATCGGGACTTTCGCCATGATGGCGCCGAATCTCTCCGGCGGCTGGCTCATGGCCACGTAGAGAGCTGCCGTCGCCAGTGCATACACTACCGCCACTCCGATTACGATTCGCAAGAGTATCCGCCAACTCACGTTCCCTCCTCGGCCGGCGCCTTCCATCCTCCGAATTCCCGCTCGATCCTGGCCGCAATTGCCAGCGCGATGTCTTCCCGCCACGGACGCGCCACCACCTGCACCGCAATCGGCAAACCGGCGGCCGTTTCACCGCAGCGTATCACAGCCGCCGGGAGTCCCGCCACGTTGAAAGCCATGGTGTAGCTGAAACCACGGAAATTGGCGTCTTCAAGGGACGTTCCGTGCGGTAATGCCGGCTGGGTATAGACCGGGCAGACGATGGCGTCGTACTGGCGAAGAAATGCCGCCATGGCGGCTCGGTAACGATCCCACTCCGCCCAATAACTTTCGAACCCGGCGAGATCCGTGCGGTAGGCTGTCAGCTTATCGAGCCAGCCGTTCAACAACGGGTGCAGCACGGTGGAACCCAGCCCGGCCAGATAGGCGCGAACCGATTCGCCCCCATCGGCGCCGAGCAGTTTCATTTCCAGCTCGTACGCCGAGGTCACGCACGGGGGAAGCCGCTCCTGGGCGCCCAGCGCTTCGCCCGCCGCGCGAACCACCGAGGCTACTTCGGCGTCCGGCGCGGCAAAGCCATTGTCGGTATAGAAAGCGATGCGCAGGCCATCCAGACCCACGTCGGCAAGGGGTGCGAATGGCATATCGACCACGGAAGGGTCCATGCAGTCCGCCCCCACCAGCAGTCCGAGCATGAGGCAAAGATCTTCTACTCGCCGCGCCATCGGGCCGATCTGCCACAGCGCTTCGATCCAACCGCCCGAAGGCGGAAAGTGGCCGGTTCTGGCTAGCCTGCCGGTGGTAGGCTTGATGGCGGCGATTCCACAGAATGCCGCCGGCAGGCGCACGCTGCCGGCGCAATCGCTGCCGAGGCCCATGGGGGAACCGCACGCCGCGATGAGCGCCGCCTCCCCGCCGCTGCTGCCTCCGGGCGTTCGCGCCACGTCATACGGATTATTGGTGCGGCCGAAGAGCAGGTTGTCGCTTTCGAACGCAAAAAGCAGATCCGGCAGATTGGTCTTGGCAATCGGAATGGCGCCTCCATTCCGCAGGCGGGCAACCAGAGTGGCGTCGGCGGTGGAAGGCGCGGCGCCCCGGCGGCCAATCGTGCCCGCGGTCGAAACAGTTCCCGCCAGCTCGATCGAATCCTTGATGCTGAATGGGACACCGTGTAACGGACCTCGCGGGCGAGCGCGATCCGCGGCGCGCGCCTCCGCCATGGCGCGTTCCGCAAGCACTTCCGTAACCGCGTTAATCCGAGGGTTGACGGCGGCGATCTGCCGCAAATGGGCCTGCACTAATTCGACGGCGCCGATCCGCCGTTCCCGAATGAGCCGCGCTTGCGCTACCGCGGAAAGAGCGAGAATGCCATCCATAGACCCGTAAGTTCAAGCATACCCGGGCCTACTTGGTTTCGTCTACGATCTCGATGGCATCTACGCAAGCGTAATTGCCCGGCCGGGCGAAACGTACCCGAACTGATGCGTCCTTGGGGAACCGCCGGCAAGCGGGAATGCCAGCGTCAGGCACGTACGTACCGGTGAGTGAAGCGAGCTAGAATCACTGTGGGGAGGAATGTCACAAGGCATGCATTGGAACGGGCGGTGGAGCAGGCGGGAACTTTTCCAGGCCTCGGGAGTGGGGCTGATAGGCGCCGTGGCGGTTCGTGGCCAGGATGCGGACGCGCCGCCGCTGTACCGGCGCCGGGGTGGACGAAGGCTGTACCAGCTTCCGGCCGAAATCTCGACAGTCGCCCTGATCAAAGGCAACGATCGCCGCGAGAATGTCTATAAGTCGCTGAAGCTCATTGAGGACAAGGTGTTTGGCGCGATCGGCGATCAGCAAGTCATGATCAAGCCGAACTTCGTGCAGACGAGTGTCCAACTGGCCGCCACCCATGTGGACGCGGTTCGGGGCATTCTGGAGTTTCTGCGGCCTCACTACAAGAAAGAAATCATCATTGGCGAGGCCGCCGCCACCAAGGAAGGAACCTTCGCCGGATACAAAAACTACGGCTATCCGGCACTCGAAAAGGAATACAAAGTCAAATTGGTGGACCTAAACCTCGGACATTATCAGTACCGTTATACGCTGGGGGAGAAGAACGCTCCCGTGCCGATTCGAATCGCCTCTCCCTTTGTCGATCCGAACCTGTTCGTCATCTCGGCGGCCATGCTCAAGACGCATGGGATGGTTTCGGTCACGCTGTCGCTGAAAAACGTGTTGATGGGCGCGCCGATTAACGATTACAAGGGAAAGAGCGATAAGTTTCAGATGCACCTGGGCCCGCATTACGAACCGGATGACATTCTTCACTTCAACATGTTCCATATGGCTCAGGAAATCTATCCCGACCTGGCGGTGATCGACGGATTTACGGGCATGGAGGGTGACGGCCCGTCGCGCGGCACGCCGGTGGATTCGCGCATCGCTCTCGCCAGTATGGATGCTTTGGCCGCGGATACGCTGGGCGCACGCTTGATGGGATTCGACGCGAAGAAAATCGGTTATCTTTCCTCCATGGCCGAAGCTGGAATGGGACAAGGGAATCTCGACAAGATTCAGGTGTTAGGGAACCGGACCGACGAGTGTTCCTATCGTTTCAAGAATTCTCCGCACTTACATTTCTCAGCGGCGCTGGAAAGTTAACTTCGGCGGAGGATGAAGTATGGTTGATTCGCCAGATCTGCCGCGAAACCGGGATATAACCACGCTTTCGCGGGGGCTTCCTTGAACTCGAAATAATACGCGAGTGGATACGGCGAAGCCGTGTACTCAGCGGGAATTACGGCGCGATATACATTGTCACTCGCTTGCATTTCGGTACTCTGGTATCGCTCCGCCTGATTCACGTGCCGGTAATATAAACGCGCGGAGATTGGCTTGCGACTTCTCTGGACGGCGATCTCAATTACTACCGACTCCTTGGGACGGAATCCGGCGGGCGGCTGGTGAGTGCATCGGGCGGGTTCGCGGTGAGGCCGGCCGACCACTTCGGCGATAGCGGCAGTGACGCGCGGATCGGCGCCCGGCTTAGACGATGCGAGCTGCCGCTCCATGCGGGCGATATCTTCGTCAATTTGCGGAAGCCGGTCGAGCCACTGACCGCGCTCGTCGAAACGGTCGCTCACCGAAAGATCGGCGGCATAGACTCCCTTGGCGCGACGGGCGAGCTCGGCCCACGTGAAGCGGGCCGCGCGGTAGGCCTTCAGCGCTTCTTCGAGCGCGCGGCGATCGCCGGTACGCTCGTGGATGGCGTACAACACGCCGCTGCGAAACTTCGCGGCGAAGAAACGGCCGAGCCCGGCCGCTATCGCCACATCGATGGCTGCCCGGCGAAATTCGACGGAGTCCGGTTGTCCGGCCTGCAAGAGGTTTTTCTCGGCCGCGCCAGCGAAGTCTTCCAACCACTGTGCCACCTCGATGGGAGAGTACTTACCGCTGCGCTTGCCCTGGAGTAAGTCGCCGGCGAAATCGGCGATGCGGGAAAAGAGTTGTGGGTCGAGCGGGCTCACGTTTTGAAATACCTTTGGAGAAGGCGTATCGCCATAAGGATTTCCTGCCGGCTCGCCCATCATGGGCTGATTCCAGTAGATTTCCGGCCAGTAGGCATCGCAGGCGGCGGAGGGCGCGTGCGTGGTGGTGACTATGGGTAGGATGCGGCTGGCATTGGCTAGCGCGGAGGCCAAAGGCTTGGAGCCGGCGCCGCCGAACTGGCGCAGCCAGACTTCGGAGCCGGTGTCCGGGTTATACATGAGCCGGCCCCAGACGCGGTACCAATAGGCGTATTTCTGCCAATCCCAGTGCGGCTCCAGGCGAGGGTCGGCATAGCCAGTGCGGGCGCCGGGCACGGCGGACCCTCGGCGGCCGCGACAGGTGAGCGGTTCCATCAAATCGGCGCCGGTCGAGCCGCAAAATTGAAAAGCACGCGAGTAAGCAGCGGCCGAGATGGGATCGCCCCAGAGCAATAGCCGCTGGGTTCCGGAGAAGACGCGGTGGCGAATGCTGTACTGGCGGTCGTCGCGGAGCAGGTCGGCGTATCCATAGCGGGTGGCGATACGCGAGCCTTCGCTGAGCGTCATCAGGCCGGCGCCGGAGCGGCCGGGCACGGGCATTTCGAGCTCGCGAATGGCCGCCTGATGATACGGCATGCCGAGATGTTCGGCCCAGTATTTGGGGGAGACGTTCACGGGCATTCCGGTCGAGAGCGCGTTGGCGATCATGGTGGTATCGATCCCCTTGGCGTGCAGATCGATTTCCACCTTGCGCCCGCAGCGGGTGACGCCGTCGAAGACAGTCTTCCAGAAATCGTAGCTGCCTTCGGGCACGCCGCTTTCGCCATGGATTCGCAGTGCTACCGATGAGATGGCGGGACAGGCTTGCAAAACAGCCGTGAGGGCATCGCGGCAATAGGTGGCGTGGGTTTCGTCAGTGAGGCCCTCGATAGTGTTTTGGGCGCGTGGACTCGTGGGCCAACGATACCCATGCGTCCAGATACCTAATTGGAAGTCGATGCCGCGGGCGGCGGTTTCGGCGGAGATAAATCGCAGCATGTCCAGATTGCGGCCGCGTTCGGAATCGGGAAGATTGGCCGCTCGCACGTTGTAACCCGGAACGGAGAGCAGAAATGGATATAAGAAGAGGAGATAGGAATCGGCTACGTTGTGGAGGCTGTCGTAGCCGAAGCCGAAGGCCAAGTGGAAGCGGTTGAAGCGGTGGGTGGCGAGCATGGTGAGATAGCGCGGCCACATTTCGCGATCGTAAAACCAGGGCTTGTCGAGCAGCTCGCTGGTGAACTGGCGCATGACGCTGCGCACGGGATTGGCGGGACTTTCGACGATGGGCGTCGAAATCTTCAAGGCAGTGCCGGGCTGCAGGCGGACGCGATCGGCCAATTCGAGGAGCGCATAGACGAGGCCGCGGGGATCGCCGCCCTGGACCAGGATGGTGCTGCCCGTGGTTGCGAGCCGGATGCCTTCCGGCTGGAGCGCGAGGTTGCCGGACGCGACGATGCTGAGCTGGTTTTCCGCCCGCTGGGGGCGGTCGGCGCGGCGGACGGTGAAGCCGGCGTCCGTGAGAGCTTGCTGCAGTTCGCTGGCGGCCCACTGGACCGGCGCGGCGGAAGACACTGGATTCGAAGAGTCGATAACCAGGGAGATGGCGCCCCGCGTGCGGACTTGCGCGGAGGCGAGTGGGCCGCAGGCAAGGGCGGCGCCGGCAAGAAGGAAATCGCGCCTGTCGAGGCGGAAATTACGCGCTGGCATAAAGCCGCTCAAGACGGCCCAGCCTTGCGTGGAGGTCGAATGCCTTACTCCTCATCGCGCAACCGTTTTTGCTCCGTGTAAATCTGCGCCTTCGGACCGGTGAAGGCCCCCCTTTCGCGGAGCACGGTCTCGATGTAGCTCTCGATGCTTTCGCCATGTTCGCGGGCTAGCTCGTCAATGCGCGCGGCAAGATCCCCGTGCAGCAGAACGCGAATTTCGCGGAATCCAGGAATTCTCATCGGACAAGTTTACCAAGATGTAGCTTGTCTGCAACACTCTGCATTTCCCTTGCTCTTCGCCCTCTCATCAACCTGGCTTGTTTTGCCTCTTTTGGCCGAAGATAGAGGCATGGAAGCCGCGCTGATTCTCGCCGACCGCATTTTGGGATTGATTCGCGATTCGGGAGCCACGGAGATGGAGGCCTATTCCGCGCTCGAAGTGGCGCACAAGGTTGTACGGTCTATCGACGACATGGCGGTCAGTCGTCCCCCGGCGCCGGTTTCTGAGACCGCAGAGCTTCGCTAGGGGCCGGCGATTTCTCCTTGGCCGCAGCCATGCTGTTGAGCGCGTTGACTATCTCCCCCAATCGCCGGTCGATGCTCGCCAGCAGTACGTAGAGTCTCTCGTTTGGATCCATTCGTTCGCTCCTTTCTCGACTCTGCATTTCCCCATCAGCCCCCCGGTTTACTTTGGCTCTTTTGGCCTCTTGGGCTGCCGTCCCCTGTCGCGCAGCGGGTAATAGGGCGCCTCTCGAACCGCGCGACGAACCACCGCGATTTCCCGCTCCAATGTGCGAAGGACGGTCAGCACCGTCTTGCCTATGGCCAAATCGACCCGCCGGCCACTGCGCCAGACGTCGAAGTCGCCCTTGCATTCCGGGTTTCTGGACTCGCGAAAACGGAGCGATGCGCCTTTCCGAATCTGCGCGTGAAGGGCCTCTTGAGCCGGAGAAATCTGCATTTCATTTCCCTTTCGCCCGCTGCTCCATGAAGGTGTCCGGCGTCAAAGGCTGTGGCGGCTCGACTACCTCCCCGGCGTGGTAGGAGGCCCACCCGCTGTCCGTGGTGGTGAGGGGATAAAGGGCACCTGTACGCGTGTCCAAGACATAGGGTCTGCCGAGACGTTCGAGCTTGTAACGACCATTTTGTGTCCAGCCGTACGCGATCCAGAGAGAGGCCAGGACGGCTGCGCAAATCGCAAGCGTTCGAGAGTGCGCGTACAATCGGCTCGCCGCCTTGAAGGCGAGCTCTCGAATCTTTTTGATTCGTCAGAAGAATCTGTGGGTGAGTTCCGGCTCGGGCAGTTTGCCAAGTGAATGATAGAGCGCCAGTTCGGTGACTCGGAAGGTTCGGAACCCATAGGATTTTCTCATAGTGACTT
>JBEKYD010000358.1:0-7540 GCA_049511335.1 Bryobacteraceae bacterium
GGCCCGTTGATCGTAGAGACCCTTGGCGAGGGCGACATCCTGGGGTGGTCGTGGCTGGTCCCGCCGTATCACTGGAGCCTCGACGCCCGGGCCGTGGACCTCACGCGGGCTATCGCTTTGGACGGCAAATGCCTTCGCACCAAGTGCGAACAGAATCACGACTTGGGCTACGAGCTGTTGAAGCGATTCGCCCACATCATGGAGCGCCGGTTGGAAACCACCCGGTTCCAGCTTCTGGACGTG
The DNA here is from genome assembly GCA_049511335.1 of Bryobacteraceae bacterium. Taxonomy (GTDB): domain Bacteria; phylum Acidobacteriota; class Terriglobia; order Bryobacterales; family Bryobacteraceae; genus JBEKYD01. The sequence continues at coordinate 244 of JBEKYD010000358.1, forward strand.
TACGCGGCCCGCAAATAGAGGAGTGAATGGCGACGCTGCCTACAGATCCGATGGTTCCCGATCCCTACCGCGTTGGGCAGGTGTGGAAGGAGACGTCCGACACGTTCACCCTGGCAATGGAGCCTGCCCACAGCGCCGCATGCAGCGGGTTCCTGCCGGGCCAGTTCAGCATGCTGTACGTATTCGGGGTTGGCGAGCTTCCTATCTCGATCAGCGGCGATCCGGAGGAACCGGGCCGCCTGGTCTACACGGTCCGCTCCGTGGGGCAGGCCACGCATGCGCTGGTGAGCCGCAAACCGGGCGAGACGGTTGGGGTGCGGGGACCTTTCGGCGGGTGCTGGCCCCTGGCGGAGGCGCGAGGCAAAGACGTGGCGCTGGTGGCCGGCGGCCTCGGCTTGGCGCCGCTACGGCCGGTCATCTACCACGTGCTGCGACACCGCGAAGAGTACGGCCGCCTGATCGTGCTATACGGCGGGCGCAGCCCGCGGGACCTGCTCTATCGCAAAGAGCTGGCGGCGTGGGCCCGCCAGCCCAATACACAGGTTCTGTCTACGGTGGACTACGGCGGACTGAGCTGGCGCGGCCACGTGGGCGTGGTGACCACCCTGTTCCGCTACGTCCGCTTGCAGCCGGCCCGCACGATAGCGATGCTATGCGGTCCGGAGATCATGATGCGCTTCGTCGCGCGGGAGCTGGAATCGTGTGGGCTGCGGGAGTCGGACATTTATCTGTCCATGGAACGCGACATGAAGTGCGCCGTGGGCTTCTGCGGCCATTGCCAATACGGGCCGTACTTCATTTGCAAGGACGGCCCGGTCTTCCCTTACTCCAGGGTCCGGTCTTTACTCGAAAAGCATGAGATCTAAGCATGGGAGGTAAACCCAGAATCGCTGTTTTCAAGTTCGCTTCCTGCGACGGATGCCAGTTGAGCCTGCTGGACGCGGAGGACGAACTGCTCGGAGTGGCCGAGGCAGTGGACATCGTTTACTTTCCCGAGGCCAGCCGGACGATGCTAAAAGGACCATACGACATTGTGCTGGTTGAAGGCTCGATCACCACCCTCCATGACGCCGAGCGCATCCAACAGGTGCGCCGCCAATGCCGTACTCTGATCACAATCGGCGCTTGCGCCACCGCCGGGGGCATTCAAGCGCTGCGGAATTGGAAGGACGTAGATGAGTTCGTCCGAGTTGTCTACGCGACACCCCAGTTCATCAGCACCCTGAAGATGTCCACCCCTATCACCGAACATGTGCAAGTGGATTTCGAGTTGCGCGGCTGTCCCATCAACAAGCGCCAGCTCATCGAGTTGATCACCGCCACGTTGGCCGGGCGCAAGCCTAATATTCCGGCTTACAGCGTCTGCCTGGAGTGCAAGCGGCGAGGGACGGTATGCGTCGTGGTGGCGCGCGGCGTTGCCTGTTTGGGGCCGGTGACCCAAGCCGGATGTGCCGCGCTGTGTCCCAGCTTCGATCGCGGCTGCTACGGTTGTTACGGGCCGATGGAGAGCCCCAATACGGGCTCACTAACCAACCAGTTTCGAATCCTAGGCCAAAGCAACCGGCAGATCTCGCAGTCGTTTCGCAGCTACAACGCCTGGGCGTGGCAATTCCGGAAGGCCAGCGAGGAGTGTGAGCGCGAATGAGCCGGGGCGGTAAGACCATCAGGGTGGATTATCTGGCGCGGGTGGAAGGCGAGGGAGGGATCTACATCAAGCTGAAAGGCGACCAGGTCCAGGATGTCCGGCTCAAGATCTTCGAGCCGCCGCGTCTGTTCGAGGCGTTTCTGCGCGGCCGGCACTGCTCGGAGGTCCCCGACATTACGGCGCGCATTTGCGGGATCTGTCCCGTAGCCTATCAGATGAGCGCCGTCCACGCCGTCGAGCGCGCTCTGGGCATTGAGATCGATCCGGCCGTGCGGCTGTTACGGCGGCTGTTCTACTGCGGCGAGTGGATCGAGAGCCACTCTCTACACATCTTTATGCTCCACGCCCCCGATTTCCTCGGCTACCCCGACGCCATCCAGATGGCCCGGGACCACCGCGGCGTCGTCGAGCAGGGTCTGCGGCTGAAGAAGACCGGGAACCGGATCGTTACGCTGATGGGAGGCCGGGAAATCCACCCCATTTCCGCGGCGGTGGGCGGATTTCACAAGGTCCCTTCCAAGACCGGATTGCGTTCGCTGGTGGAGGATTTGAAGTGGGCACTGGACGCCTCGCTCTCCACGGTCCGGCTGGTGGCCGGATTCGAGTTTCCCGATTTCGAGCAAGACTACGAGTTTGTGGCCCTCTCGCACCCTGACGAATATCCATTCAACGAGGGCGCTCTCGTGTCGAACCGGGGCTTGAGTATCGATGCCGTTCAGTACGAAGAGCACTTCATGGAGCAGCACGTGAAGTATTCCAACGCCCTGCATTCCTGTTTGCGGGAGCGGGGCTCGTACCTGGTCGGGCCGCTGGCGCGGTTCAACCTGAACTTCTCGCGACTGCCCGAAATCGCCCAGCAAGCGGCGCGGGACTGCGGCTTGGCGCCGCCCTGCCGGAACCCGTTCCGGAGCATCGTGGTGCGGGCGGTCGAGCTGGTATTCGCTTGCCACGAGGCGCTGTGCGTGATCGCCGAGTACGAGCCGCCCCCGGCGCCTCGCGTCGAGATGCCCGGCCGCGCCGGGGTGGGCTCGGCCGCCACCGAGGCGCCTCGCGGTCTTCTCTATCACCGCTACGAAATCGACGAGCGCGGGATCATCCTGTTGGCGAAGATCGTGCCACCGACCTCGCAGAACCAGAAGCGCATCGAAGACGACCTCCGGCATTTCGTGCCAGGACTGATGACGCGTCCGGCCGAGGAGATCACGTTGCGATGTGAGCAGGCGGTGCGCAACTACGACCCCTGCATCTCCTGCGCCACCCACTTCCTGCGGCTGAAGATCGACCGGGAGTAGCGATGCCGGTGCGGATCATTGGTTGCGGCAACATCGACCGCGGTGACGACGGTGCCGGCTTGCTGGTCGCCCGGCGGCTGCGGGAGATGGGGATCGGCGCCCAAGAGCAGAGCGGTGAAGCGCTTTCGTTAATCGAGAGATGGGGTGGCGCCGAAGCCGTGATTGTGATCGACGCGGTCGTCAGTGGAAGGGCGCCGGGAGAGATTACGGTCTGGGACGCCCGCTCCCACCCGGTATCCAGCGGCCTTTGGCGCGGTTCGACCCATCAATTTGGCCTCGCCAATGCAGTGGAACTGGCGCGAGTCCTCGACCGGCTTCCGCCCCGCCTCTGGATCTACGGCATCGAAGGAAGGTGGTTTGAACAAGGCAGCCGCCCCTCGCCCGAGGTGACCCGCGCCATCGAGGAGGTGGCGGAACGGATCGCTTTGGCAGGACAGTTGCTTCACGTGTACTGAACGGAATCACCACGTTTTGTTTTGATTTGAAGCGGGATCGCAACGCGGGCGGGAGGCCACAATGCCGCAACTCAATTGCACGCTGCCGGCTGGCCTATGGGAGCTTCTCCAAGGCCAATCGAGGAAAACCAACGAGCCGGTGAGCCACCTTGTCGGCAAGGCTCTCGCCGATTACTTCGGCGTCCACCATCACACGCTCTACCAAGTGTCAACCGCCGCCGCCTTGGTCGAGGGCGTATACCAGGGCGCGGTAAGAATCGGAACACTGCGAGAGCACGGCGATTTCGGGCTGGGTACGTTTGAGAATCTCGACGGTGAGATGGCGATCGTCGATGGTCACTTCTTTCAAGTGCGCTCCGACGGCTCGGTCCAGGAGGCCGGCGACGATGTTCTTAGCCCGTTCGCCGTGATCACGCGCTTCTCCCCCGACACGCACATGGATCTTGAACTGTGCCCCGATCTCGATCACCTGGTCGCGCAGTTCGACCGCCTGCGGGATTCCGATAATGTCTTCTATGCCATAAGGGTGGATGGGCGCTTCGACTACGTGCACACACGCGCGATGCGCAAAACCGAGGAGGGAACGCCGTTAGTCCAAGCGGCTGGGGTTCAACCCGAATTCGAGTTTCACGACATCTCGGGAACACTGGCGGGGTTCTGGACGCCTGAGTACGCGAAGACGCTGAACGTGCCAGGCTATCACTTGCACTTCTTATCCGCGGACCGCACGCGAGGCGGGCACCTTTTGCAGTGCAGCGGATCCCGGCTGCGTCTTCAACTACAGCGGGAGGGCGACTACCACATCGCACTGCCGGAGACCGAGGAGTTTCTAAGAGCGGATTTGCACCGCGATCCAAGCGCGGATCTCGCCAAAGCGGAAGGAGAAAAGAAATGAGAGCGGAGCAGCCATGCTTGCAGACAGGCGCGGGACTCTTGGTGAAGAGTCTGGAGGCGCAAGGAGTCAAACACATCTTCGGTATACCGGGGGCTAAGATCGACAAGGTATTCGACACGTTGTTGGACTCGACAATCCAGACGGTCGTGTGCCGGCATGAACAAAATGCCGCGTTCATCGCCGGGGGCATCGGCCGCATGACGGGCAAGGCGGGAGTCGTATTGGTAACCTCCGGGCCAGGCTGCTCAAACCTGGCGACTGGTTTGGCTACGGCGAACTCGGAAGGCGATCCGGTGGTCGCGATTGGAGGGGCTGTATCCGTCGAAAGCAGCCTGAAGCAGGTTCATCAGTCGATGGACACGATAAGCCTATTCCGGCCGATCACAAAGTTCTGTGCGGAAATCGATTCTCCGCAGACAGTATCTGAAGTTGTCGGGAACGCGTTTCGGGCCGCCGAATCCGGACGTCCCGGCGCAGCCTTTATTAGCGCCCGGCAAGATATCATGATCGCGGGAGCGGACGGAGATGTGCTAACCCCGGTTGCGCTGGAGGCGGGCTGTGCGAGCGCCCACGCGATCGCCGCGGCCGCGGATCTGATAAATCGCGCGGAACGGCCAATATTGTTGCTCGGTTTGCTCGCAAGCCAACCCCGTCCCGCGGAGGCCGTGCGTGAGCTTCTTACCAAGGCGAAGCTGCCGGTTGTCGGTACGTATCAGGCCACAGGAATAGGTTCACGCGATCTGTTGGACTGTTTTGGCGGCAGGCTTGGTTTGTTCCATAACCAGCCGGGCGACAGGCTTTTGGATGCGGCCGACTTGGTTATTACGGTCGGTTACGACCCCGTGGAATACGAACCGAGCCTTTGGAACAAGGGTAGCAAGCGCAATCTGGTTCATATTGACGCGCTACCGTCTGCTGTCGACAGGGATTATCACCCGCAGATTGAATTGACCGGCGACATCGCCGACACGCTTCGAGCAATCGCTCGCCGATTGAAGCCCCGAACGTTTTCCTCGGAAAGGACGCTTCTGGCCGAGATTGCTCGCGACCGGGAAGCGTTCTCCCAGGAAGCCGCCCGCATGAACGGCGTGCCAATCCACCCCATGCGCATCGTCTACGAATTGCAGAACCTGCTGAGCGACGACACGACTTTGTGTTCCGACATGGGGTCTTTCCATATTTGGCTCGCCCGCCATCTCTACACTTTTCGCGCCCGGCAGGTTCTGATCAGCAATGGGCAACAGACTCTCGGCGTGGCTCTCCCCTGGGCAATTGCAGCCTGTCTGGTCCGCCCGAACGAGAAAGTGATTTCAGTCTCCGGTGACGGAGGATTCCTATATTCGGCAATGGAGCTTGAGACGGCGGTACGGCTGAAGTGCAACTTCGTACACTTGGTTTGGATTGACGGTGGATACGACATGGTGCGCTTCCAGCAGGTGGCGAAGTACGGGCGGGCGTCCGGCGTCGATTTCGGACCTGTGGATGTCGTGAAGTACGCCGAGGCGTTCGGCGCTAAGGGACTGAGAATCCAGACACCTGACGCTATCGCACCGACGCTGAAGAAGGCGATGGCGATGCAGGGCCCCGTGGTCGTCGGTATCCCCGTGGACTACCGGGATAACTATCGACTGCTCGAAAGCCTGCACCCCGATGTGCTGAACTGAGGTTCAAAGCAGAGAGCGATGGGCGTCTCGTCAAAGGCAGGAATGATATGTATTCATATCGGAAGCCGGTCTGTACGTCGCCATCGACCCGGCGGTGGAAGGTCGGTTGCAGCAGAGCGAGGTGCCCCACTTCATCGCAGAAGGTCCCGGCGCCTCTTCGAAGTCGACCCACTCCTGACCCGACTGGCTGGGCAGGTCCCGCGCGCAAAGGGATCGCGGACCTGAGCAACCGAATCCTGGCCGCGGAGCAGCACCGGGGCAGCACGTCAGCCATCCGTAGGGCCCTAAACGCCCTGGTGGCGAACTGAACTGAACCGAAAACACAACTACTTAGACCCAACTGAACCGAACTGAACTGGCATCCAGCGGGTTCGATTCCCGTTAGCGCTACCATGTTTTCATAGAGTTACAGCCGCCGAGTGACAACAAGTGACAACGCGCGGCGGGCCAGCAAAAATTCCCCCAAGAAACAGGCCGCAAGAAAGCGCCGAGGTCTTGGCACCATTCGCGCACAGGTGCGCCGTTTCAGTCGCCAAACCGGCCCGACGCCGCGATGTGGGGAACAGGCGTTGACCGCGGTCTGGCGGGAACCACAGCGCCATTAATTCCAGGCGCCGTCGCAACGCCCGCGCTGGCAAGTACTCCGGACCACTTCGAACCGTGACCTCGTGCCAGAGACAGTGTACGTACTCGGCCGCTGTGCCGGCGAAGGAAGCGCGACCATAGCGTGTGAGCCGTCCGGCCCATGTTCCGTGGGATCGGTCTGTGTACAAGGAGTGCTTTTCCTCAAGCGCCCGTTCGTCGATCTCGCCCTCGATCCCCTCGCTGATCTCGTCGTGCAAAAGCTCCCAGTACATACGCAGCTCCGCATCCGAGAGCTTCTCCCAGAGCGCCTGGCCGAGGCACACCAGCAACTCCATGGCGACATCATGGTCTTCAACACCCACCGCGGAGACCGACACCTCCAGCGCGCTTTTTGTGAGCCTCCATCGCGAGGCCTCGTCAGCTTCCGTTTCGCCTGGAACCGCGATGCGGCAAGGGCCCAAGCGGCGTGACATGGAAGAGGGTATTTCGCGAACGGCTGGCCGAAGGAAGTCACGCACAAGCGTTCGGGAAATTCCCGGCCCGCGGTTCAGCGTCCAACCATGCGCGAGGCTTAACGGCTCGGACGGCATTGCCGCTCCCAGTCCCATCATCGCCGAAGGCAGTGCGCCTCGGTGGACGCGCTAGCCTGAATTTTCGCGCCAGAACGTGAGATAACGTTCGGTTTCGCCCGATCCCCATCCATCGAAGCCTCCGCCACGCGATGCGTTATTCATCTGGTGAATTTATCTACATAAATGCGC
>JBEKYD010000359.1:0-7534 GCA_049511335.1 Bryobacteraceae bacterium
CGGACTTTATCGAAGCCCTCCGGCAGTTCGACAACCTGCTTACGGAGAGGCCCGACGATTTGTATTTTCAGCCCTGCTTTTCACCGGTATGGGATACGGCCTACGCGGCCTTCGGACTGGGTGAGCTCGGCGAGGCCCCGGCAGACCGGCTGGCGCGCGCAGCCGACTGGCTGGTGCGGCGGGAAGTGCGCCACAAAGGCGACTGGAGCGTGAAGCGGCCGGAACTGGAGCCTTCCGGCTGGGCGTTCGAGTTTGCCAACGAGCATTACCCGGATATCGACGATACGGCCATGGTGCTGCTGGCGCTGGAGCACGCGCAATCTCCGCATCGCGAGGCGCAGGCCCGCTGCGAAGCGCGCGCCCGGCATTGGCTCCTCCACATGCAGTCGCGCGACGGCGGCTGGGCGGCCTTCGACGTGGATAACGATTGGGCGATTCTGAATCGCGTGCCGTTTGCCGACCACAACGCCATGCTCGACCCAACTTGCCCCGATATTACCGGGCGCGTGCTGGAAGCTTTGAGCAGGCGCCGGGCGCCCGAGGCGCGCGAAGGCATCCGGCAGGGCGTGCAGTATCTGCTGCGCACGCAGGAACGCGACGGAAGCTGGTATGGCCGATGGGGCGTGGATTATCTTTACGGCACGTTTCTGGCGCTGCGGGGCCTGCGCGCTTCCGGCGAAAGCGGCGTGGAGCCGGCCATCGAACGCGCCGCGCGCTGGGTGCTCGCCGTGCAGAGTTCCGACGGGGGTTGGGGTGAGAGCTGCGCTTCCTATACCGCCGACCGGTTCGTGGCCGCGTCCAGCACGCCCTCGCAAACCGCGTGGGGATTGCTGGCGCTGATGGCCGCGGGCGACCGGTCTTCGGCGGCGTTCGAGCGCGGCGTCCGGTACCTTCTCGACTCCCAGCGAGCCGACGGCGAATGGAACGAGACGGCGGCTACCGGAACCGGCTTCCCCAACGTGTTTTATCTGCGCTACACGCTGTACCGCAATTATTTTCCGCTGCTGGCGTTGAGCGAAGCGGGAAAGCAGTAATCAGTTGTCAGTCGTCAGTTGTCAGTTATCAGTTGTCAGTTTTCAGTAATCAGTTTTCAGCTCACCCCGGCGACCAGTCGCACCTCAAAAGACGAAAAACTGACAACTGACAACTGATAACTGACAACTGACGACTGACAACTGATTACTTCGGCGGATCGAGCGCGGCTTGAGTATTCGCGCTGTGAACCGCCAGGAGCAGGCTTGAGGGGCGGCGCAGCGATCCGTATCCCAACTGGAAACCGAGCTGTTGGGCGCGGCCCGGCTCGTCGAACGCCTTGGCCAGATCGGTTTGCCATTGGCTGGTGAACGGCGGATCGGGGTGGCTGTATTGGCCGAACAGTTCGACCTTCCATTCCGGGGCCTTGAAGAACCGGTATGGGATGCCGCTGTCGTCCTCCAGAATCAGATTGGAGTGCGTCAGGATGTAGCCGCGAATCGCGTCGCACATCTTCCAGTGCAGCAGGAACGACGCCGACTTCACCAGCGTATCCGCGGTGCCCTGCTTTTCCAGAAAATGCTCGAGGGCGGGGTCCTCGACAAATCCGGCGCTGTGTGCTTTATTGCTGTCGGAAAGATCGGTCGAAAAGTAGTAGAGCGTGCGCTCGGTGGTTTCGGCGCCGCAATGAAACTCGATTTTGGCCACCTTATGCTTCTTCAAACCAGGGTCGTCCACGCGGAACTCGCCGTCGGGCTCCAGGCGCCCGAACTGGATTTCGTCGACGGTATCGCCCGAGCGCGCCAGCAGCAGCAGAATGATCTGCGCGTTGCCGTCCGACACCTGGCCGCGGAAATCCTGATCCATTTCGCTGGTCACGAAAAAGCTGCGCCTGAAAATGGATTGCAGAGCTTCGCTCCAGGCGCCTAGTTCGCGGTCCAAAGTCTCGGTCTTGTACATCTCCGGGCGCTTCAGATTGCCCACCGGCTCCAGACCGGCGTACACCATGCGGGTAGCGTCGGGAAAGAAGTGGACCTGGTAGAGGACGTCCGGCCCGCTAAAGGGATAAAACAGGTACGCGCTGCCGGTATGGAGCTTGGCCAGCACGCGTTTTTGAAACGCATCCACCGGCGCGAACTGGTCGCGTAGCGCCTTAGTCCAGGTCCGGTCGAAACGGGCGGAGTAGTTCTTCCACGCCTCGGTCTGTTCCAGGTCGCGATACGGACCGTCGGGACGGCCTTTCAGGCCGGCCAGGAAAAGCGCCGTATCGTTGGGAAAGGAGTCGCGCGGCGAGCTCTTCTCTTGCGCGAGCACCTTATTTTCGGCGGCGTGCTGCTCACAGCCGGAAAGCAACAGGCTGAAAGGAATCAGCGCGGCGACACCGATCGCCAGACGCGCGCTGGGACGAATTCCGGATTGAAATACAAACATCGGGGTCTACAAAGGCGTGCTCTTTCCAGGATAAACGACGGCGAAGCCCGGCGTCAAAGGGTGGCGCTAGCTTGAATGGCGCCGGATTTGGATGGCGTCAGATTGGGTTGCACCAGCTTCGTCGGCACCGGATTTGGGTGGCACCGGCTTTAGCCTGGTGAGCTTCAACCGATCCTGCGCGTAGCCGCCGGATAGAATTGACAGCATTTGCGGTAACCGCTCCTTAACCCTCGGGCTAACGCCGCAATCCCGTTGCCACCGGTGGGGACCGGTGGGGCATGCTTTAGCCTGCCCTAAGGGTCTTTCCTGGCGCTGGCACCCTGGCACAGTGCCCGTAGCGCCGGCGATCTCGTTCGCCGGCGCCTTTGTATGTACGGAGTATTCATGAAAGCTCAGTCCAAAACCCAATCTCCAAAGCCGAATTCGCCGCCAGCAGGTGGCTGGGCTATTGGTGAGGCCGGCGGTTTGAGTCCGCGATTGAAAAAACAAAATTGCAGCGTTGGTAAACCGATTAGTTTCTGTTTGTTAGGACCAGTTTGGGCCTCACCCATCGGAGGGTGTCTTATTGTGCAAATTGTGCATTTTATAGTGAAATCCGGTCTGTCGCCGTCCGCCGCCACGTGTCAACCCGCTCCGCTCCCCTTCCGGGATACGGATGCATAGGGGCGAGCCGTTCGGCGGCATGAAGGCAAGAATTGCGATGGTATCGATAAAACCATTCATATCTGTTGATTAAGCCATACTTGGCCGAGGCCAGGCTGGCTTTAGCGTTATGCATTTTTTTGCATCTACGCCTGTTTTTGTTTGCTGCGCGGCAAAGTGTCGGGATGGGTCCCGACACGGCAGGCGCGTGCCCGCGCCACTTTGTTTACCCCTGACTGGCGGGTTCCTCCCTCCACCATGATAGAACGGCGGGTATGGGCTATTTTTGGCTGGCAGTTTGTTTTCAGTGGGTTACGGGATTAAATAGGGCGTGATCGGGTTTTTGGAGGCGGTGAGCACCCGGGGGAAATTCCCGCTAACCGATTGATAGCAAGGTTGTTGGATGAGGAAGGCGCAATTAGGTACGCAAATACGTCCCCGCAAACCGGGACTGCCATCGGAAGGGTCCTAAGACACCACCGCCGTAACGGCGGACAGGGAACCCGGCGCAACGGTTACTGTCCCCGGCTTCCCCCCCTCTTGCGCCTTGGACCGCGCCCACCTTTGGGCCGCCCTGCGGTACGTGGAGCGGAACCCGGTGCGGGCCCGGCTAGCGGAGCGCGCGGATTCGTTTCCGTGGTCCAGCGCCGCGGCGCACACCGGCGCGGGATCGCCGCCGGCGTGGCTGAGGGCGGAGCCCGTGACGTCCGCCTTCACGCCGGAGGAATGGGCGGCGTACCTGAGATGGGATACCATGGCGGAGGCGGGGTTCGAGTTGCGAATCAGGACCTACACGGGAAGGCCCGCCGGTTCGCGCGAGTTTGTGGCGTGGGCCGAGTTGGTTCTCGGTCGAAGGCTGATAGCCCAGCCCGGCGGGCGTCCACGCAAGCGCCCGGCGACGAGCGACGCTACCGAGCGTGGCAAGCAGTGCGAAGTACTGGAGGCCGGATAGGTGGAAACACGCGGGCTGTCCCCATGTTTCCATCTCACCTTCGGTCCGTGGCGGGTCAAACAGCGCCGTCCCCTCCTGTACCGAGCGCCGCAATATGCCAGGGTCTTGTCGGGAGCCACGCTCCATCAACTCGGTCTCTTCCGCCAGTTGCTTCATCCCAGAAAAGCCTTTGACCCAGGACGAAATCGCCGCGCTACAGTGCGTACATCCCGTGACGTGTTCTTGAAGGTCTTCGGGGAGCACGACAGGCCTTCCTGCCTTCGCAGCCCCCATAACGGCGAGCATAACCCTATGCTGCATCTCTATATTTGTGCATTGGACGCTCATACTTATCTCGAAAACTGCAGAATTCTAAAATAGTCGGGAAACGTGGGGGCAGACGGAAACGTTTCCGGGCCGGCTCGGCCCCGACCCCCGAAAAACGCCTCAAAAACCGCCGTCTTGCCTATGCCCACCGCCCTCTAAATCACGATCCGCGCCTCGGAGCCGCACCTCAACTTTCAGTGCGAAGAGAAGGTCTGCCAAATCTCCCTCACTGTGCCCCATCGCTCCCTATCGCCATGGCCAGCTTGGCGGCGGCGATGGCTTGGCCTACGTGGCGTTGGGTGTGCTCGGCGATATGGATGAGCAAGCCGATCACCGTCGTGGGCAGTTGTTTGCGGCCCACCGCGCGCGGTTCCGCAAGCGTAGGCGGATCGATCGTGCGCAGCACCGCTTCACTCTCGAGCGTCAGCTCCCCACCGTCTCGGTCGAGAAAGTGACGTACGGAAATACTTCGGGGATGTGGGAATCGTAGTGGCCATGGCGGTTCCAGGTCCAGCCAGCGCACGGGTCGAGCACTTCGCCGCGGCGGCCGATCTTCTCGAAACGCGAGCAATCGATTCGCCACACATCGCCGTGTTTGGGGGGAAGCGAGCGGCCGTCGGCCAGCAGCTCCAGCCCCTTCCAGGGCAGGGCCAACTCGGCCGTCCACCCGCGGTCGGTGTGGGTCCGGCTGTTCAGCACACCGTCGACGTGAACGGCGGATTGCAAGCCCGGCAGATCCCAATCGAGGAAACCCCAGCGCTCGCCGCGCGGGTGAACGTGGCCGCCCACGCCATCGAGCACCAAAGTCGGGTGGGCGGCGGGGTCGAATTCCGGCCGTCCCCAATACGGGCCGCCCGGCCGGTGGACGTCCTTCCAGATCCAGAACGCCTCATATACCGTGTTCCGCGCGTTGATCTCGAACTCGTAATACGCGTCGCGCGCGCCGATGAACAGCTCCAGATCGTTCTCCTCCCAGATTTTCGAGTCGCGTTGGGTGAGAGTGCCCCACACGTCGGTCTCCTGGGCCCGGAAACCGAAATAGAGGCAATCGTCGTCCCAGAGGAGCTTCACGCGGGTGTCGAGCCAGGCGGGCTCGCCGGTCACGATGTCCACGAAGCGCGCCGATTGCGGCGCCAGTTGCCAGGAAGGCTCGTCCAACTTGCCATCCACCGCGATCGGACCGGCGGCGCGATAGCAAGTATAGCGGGCCGGTTCGTTCCAGGGACACTCGACGGCAGCTCCCATTCAGAGGCTTTCTCCACGCACCAGGTCCGGGTAGGTCTCGCGTTTCCTGATCACCCGGAACCGGTCCGCTTCCACCAGGATTTCGGGCGCGCGCGGGCGCGAATTGTAATTGGAGGATTGCACGAAGCCGTATGCGCCGGCCGTCGAAACTGCCAGGAAATCTCCGGGCATGACGTTGGCCATGTGGCGCTCGCGCGCCAGAAAATCGCCGGTCTCGCACACCGGGCCCACCACGTCGGCGACGATGGGCGGCAGGGAGTTGCGGCGCACCGGAACGATCTCGTGGTGCGCCCGGTAGAGCGAGGGCCGGATCAGATCGTTCATGGCGGCGTCCACGATCACGAACTCGCGGTCGCCGTTCTTCTTGCGGTATAGCACGCGGGTGAGCAGCACGCCTGCCGGGCCCACGATGGAGCGGCCGGGTTCCACCAGCACGGTCAAACCGGCTTCGTGGAGGCGCGATTGGAGGGTTTCGACGAAGCCGCGGATCGCCGGCGTCTTCTCTCCCGGCCGGTAAGCGATGCCCAGCCCTCCGCCCAGGTCCAGGTGGCGAATCGGGTACCCTCCCCGGCGCAAAGCGTTCGCCAGGGCCAGGACTTTGTCTACCGCTTCCAGAATCGGGCTGGCATCCAGCATCTGCGAGCCGATGTGGCAGCTCACGCCGCTCGCCACCAGGTTCGGAAAGCTGCGCGCGCGTTCGTATACCAGGTGCGCTTCCGCGAGGGGAATGCCGAATTTGTGCTGGCTCAAGCCGGTCGAAATGTACGGGTGCGTGGCGGCGTCCACGTCGGGGTTGACGCGGATCGCAAACGCCGCCTTTTTGCCATGCCGCGCCGCCATGGCGTCGATCAGCGCGAGCTCGGCTTCGGATTCGCAATGGAAGCTCAGAATGCCTTGCTCGAGCGCGTATTCCACCTCGCCGGCAGTCTTGCCAACCCCGGAAAACACCACCCTGGACGGATCGCCGCCGGCCTGGAGCACGCGGAACAGCTCGCCGCCGGAGACGATATCGAAACCGGCGCCCGCCTTGGCCAGCAGCCCCAGCACGGCGAGGGAAGAGTTCGCCTTCACCGCGTAGCACACCTGGTGGGGCAGTTTGCCGAATGCCTGATCGTAAGCGCGATAGTTGTCGAGGATGCCCCGGCTGGAATACACGTAGGCCGGTGTGCCCGCCTGGGCCGCCACGTCGGCCAGAGCCACTTGTTCGCAATAGAGATCTTGGTTGGAGTAGGAGAACATGTCAAGGGGCCGGAGAAATCAGATTATAGCCGCCGATGAACGCCGATGAACACAGATAAATAAGGGGGATTTTCTTATCGGTGTTTATCCGTGGCCATCTTTCTTGCCTAACGCATTTCCTTGCTTTGCGCGGTGGCTGGTTCGGGTCCGTCGTTTTCGTGAATCGTCATGGTCTGGTCGGAGAAGAAGCTCTTGTCGCCGCTGGTGCCGTACACCACGGGATTGGCGTTGATAATGTATCCTCCGGCATTTCCGCTGACGGTGAACCGGTATCCCTGCTTCTCGCCGGACGCCAGATCGTTGCCGATCAGGTCCGCCGAGGAAGCGCTGGCATGCCCGCTGGCGGGCGGTCCCAGTTCGGTGAGCGAGGTGGCATAACGGCCATACTCGGAGTAAAACTGCACCTGCCCCGTATGAATGGTCTTGATGGCCTGCAGCGCAGCCACTTCGCGGGCGTGCTTCTGCACGCTGTTGAACTTGGGGACGGCGATGGTGATGATCAACAGAATGATCGCGATGACGATCAGCAGCTCGATGAGCGAAAACCCGCGGCGGTTCCTACGAACAAGCATGATGTAACCCTTCTCACGTATGCATCTCTATTCTATGACGATAAAGAGAGCTCGGGCGTGCAGGCGGCGGGATGGGAGCGGTTCAGCGTGAAGCGCTACGCAGTGGGGCAGGCTCCCCGCCTTGCCCCACCCTGAAACGCGCTATCGTCGAAGCCATGCCACCGGCGCGACTCAT
>JBEKYD010000360.1:0-14622 GCA_049511335.1 Bryobacteraceae bacterium
AAGGAGCGGCGGGGGCAACGGCTGAAACCGATTCCGATAAGGCAAAATAACGCTGTCGTGAAACCTACTTCGCTTGGAGTATGCGTTGGCTAAGCTGAATTAAATGCCCATCGAGCAGCGTCCCGATAGTGCGCTGCTCCTGGACGGCCGAGACCGTTGCCTCGGCGGCGCGACGCCGCCGGCCAGGGGAACTGGCACTGGCACCTCACACGGTCCCTCCACGGATGGCGCAGGTGGGTTAGCTCCGTAGGTCCTGAAGAAATCGTTCGATGAAAGACACGGCATCCTTCGGTCGGAACGGCTTCGCCAGGACCCGGCAACCCGACTGAAACGGACACCCCTGGCAATCCACATTGTCGAACCCTGTCATCAGTGCGCACCGGATGCCCGGGACGTTGCGAACCGCCCAGCCAACCAACTCGTGGCCATTCATGCCCGGCATCAGGACATCTGAAAGCAAAACGTCAAAGTGCTCCGATGCGCAAAGTTGCATGGCTTCGCCTCCGTGGGCTGCCGTCCGAACCTCGTGCCCTGCGCGTGAAAGAGTGCGCGCAAGCAGGGACCGGATTCCCCCTTCGTCGTCAACAATCAGGATGCGCGCCATTTTGGGTTTATCAAGAAAAATAGGATCTGAAATTATGCTGATTCTGCGACTATACGTGAGGATTCCATGCTGCGCAATGGCACTGATGCGGGTGTTCGGGACCCGCAGGCTGGGGGAATCTACCAGCAGACAGCTCGAATAGAGAAGCCCTGGTATAATTCCCTCAACAACTGTGCTGTCCCGCAACGGCCTTCTGTCGGCCGCCGGGACTGATCTGAAGTCCTTGCCGAACGGGCTCAGGCCATGCGCCGCGCAATTTCTCAATGCGGGAGCCTGCAGAACAACGACTGCGTCGCCGTCGTCGGCGGTGGACCTGCCGGTTCGTTCTTTGCCATTCATCTTCTTCGGGAAGCCCGGCGTCTCAATCGACGCGTCGACGTCGTCATCGTCGAGAAGCGCGGTCCGATCGACATGGGCTCCGGCGTCCTCGAGTGCAGGGGGTGCGGCTTCTGCGCGGGCGGCATCTCGCCCAGGTTGGACCAGGTACTCAAGGAGCACCACCTCAGCGTTCCCGACGAGATCGTCCAGGGGCGATTCGACTACGTCTGGATACAAGGACAGTGGAAGAACTTCCGGCTGCGCGTTCCCAAGGATATGCGGATGTACTCCGTATTCCGGGGCTCGTTACCGGGCAGGCGGAGCGGGAAACCCGCAGGCTTCGATGGATTTCTGCTGGGTGAAGCGGTCAAAGAAGGCGCGCACATCCTGTACGGCAAAGTGGAGGCCATGGCCTATGGCGCGTCTGGGTTGCCCAGGCTGACAGTTAGAACGGAATCCGGAGAGAGCGTACCGCTGGATTCCAGCTTCGTGACCATCGCTACCGGAATCAATGCCCACTGCGGCCTGGATTATCGTGACGATTCCCTGATCGCCTCCATCAAGCGGTTGAATCCGGCGTTCGTTCCGGGGAGGTCCCGAAAGGCGTTCATTTTCGAGCTCGACGCAGGCGAGGATTATCTCGAACAAAATCTACACCGTGAAATTTACTTCATCGAGTACGGCTCGAAACACCTTGCTTTGGAACATACGGCTCTGGTTCCCAAGGGCAGGTTCCTGACCGTGGCCATGCTCGGCAAATGTATCGACGAGGCAGTCCTGCCGCGAGACGGCCGGCAGATCGTCCACGATTTTCTGACGCTGCCTCAAATCGAGCGCATCCTGCCAGGCATCGAGGCAGCTCCCCTCGCTTGTGCCTGCGCTCCGAGAATGGCCGTGACCACCGCCAGATCCCCCTTTGGGGACCGGTTCGCCATCATCGGTGACGCGGTTGGGTCGCGGTTGAACAAAGACGGGTTGTACTCGGCCCACGTGACGGCGAACCGGCTGGTGCAGATCGTACTCCAGGATGGAATCGACCGGCAGGCTCTGGCGAAAGGATACGGGAAGGCCGTCCAGTGGCTGGCGGCAGACAATCGCTTCGGGAGGATGGTATTTGGCGTGAGCCGGGTGGCGTTCACCAGGCCGGTGGTTGGCCGCATCACCTACCAGGCGTATGCCACCGAGTGCAAGGTGCGAGACGAGGGCAGCCGGCCCCTGAGCACCGTGTTATGGAAGATCGCCAGCGGGACGGCCGACTATCGGGAAGTGTTCCGGGAAATGTGTGGCTACGGCGTTCTGCGATCCGTCCTCGTCGGTGCGGCGGTCACGCTGAGGAACGTGGCGTTTGAATCGCTCTTCGGTCTGAAATGGGGGGAGTACGGGCGATATCCGACGGTGGTTCTGAAGGAGAAGCGCGAAGCGCTGAAGGGGCGCCTATCGTTGAGCCTGGGGATGGAACTCGGTGCCACGCCCGACTTCGAACGGATGTACGTGATCAAGATCCGGGGTCCGCAGCAAGAGATCATGGACGAGTTGGCCAGGTTCGGCCGCCCCGATGCGCGGTTCCTCGACCTGCGATTCGTGGAAGTTCGGCGGATCCAAGGCGAGTCCAACGAGGTCGGATCAGTCATTCGATACAGCGTGCCGCTCGCCAGACTCGGTACAGACCTGCGCTTGACCAAAAGGGTCGGATTGGAAACCTTGCTATACCAGCTCGACGGGCGGCTTGCGGACCACGGGAGACTCATCTTCAATGTCGCACCGACCAAGGACGGAAACAGCAGGCTGTCCATCTACGCGGCATTCGACTACAAAAAAGGTCACAGCTTTGCGGGCAGGGTTCTGTGGGAAGTCGCCAGGGTGTTGTTTCCGGGATTCGTGCACGACGTGGTGTGGAATCATGCCCTGTGCACCATCAAAGAGGAGGTCGAGCGGAAGCACGCCTACACCCCGCCGTCGGCCGCGTTGGATGAGGGACCCCGCGCGCCCTCCTCGCCGATCGCCGGTGAGGCGCGTTATGAGAGGCCGGCAGGATAGCTTCCGATATTCGGGGATACCGAGGCGCGATTCCGACCCCGCGAATGATCGTGGCTGATGGTGGGGAGGCCTGATACTCTAATCGGCCATGGCCATGACTAACCTTCAACGTTCCCACGCTGAACTTCGTGCAGCGGTGATTCCGGGGGGAAACGGGGCGTGCGTGGCGTCGGCGCAACCGGCGGCGGAAGCAGTGGCACTGACGCACGCCACGGTGATCGACGGCACGGGCGCGGCTCCGATGGCAGACTCGCTGGTGCTGGTCCGGGGCGGTCGGATTGCGGCGGTCTATTCGGCGGGCAGCCGGCCGGTGCCGGACGGCGCGCGGGTCGAGGACCTAACTGGGAAGTGGGTCATGCCGGGGATAATCGACGCGCACGTGCACCTTCCGGGTGGTCGCGCCTGACGGGGCCGCAATTGTAGGCGGCGAGATGACGGTCAGATCAAGATCCCTGCGGCCAGTGCTGGTTCACGGCGTCCAGCATATCGGCGTAGGCCCGTTTCGCGAAGTCAAGGCTCCGGTCCCGAATCGCCTTACACTCAGCTTCTTTAGCGGCGTCACCGCCGGCATCGATTAAGCAGGTCTCATACGTGCTGCTGAGTTTCGACACGGCATCGCCCAGCGCGCTCTCAACCCCTTTAACGGCAGTGTCTCTAGCTGAAGACATCTAGCCTTCCTCCCCCTAAAAGCCAAAACGTTTCGACAATCGCATTTTGTCCCTTCCGCGCGAACGCACTGGACGCCAACACCAGAAACAACAGCGATGCAATGGACGTCATGAGCGTTCCTCCCGCCTCGGAAGCTTTATCGTTGACACCGATCGCTGACCGCTCATCGCCCGTCCTAAGACCTACCGCCGCCACCACTGGACGGGCGCCTGCCCCAGCTCCGGTTTGCGCCCCCTGTGGCCCGCCCTGTGGTGACTCTCCTTGCGTGCTTTTGCAGCAGTTCGTTCCGCCACATGCGCCGCCAGATCTTCGTTCGTCAGCTCGTGCTCGCCCCGATGCTGCGCCTCGAAGTCGGCGGTCAGTTTCTGAGCGCAGAGCGACGGGCCCTCTTGGATGCTGACGTCGTGCCTTAGGAACAACACCATATCGACGCTCACCGCAAACCGCATGGTGGATTTGTCCTCGGCCCTGCAATCGAATCTATAAACGCGTGTATTTTGCGCTTGATCGAAGCCTATGTATCGCATGATCGAAGCCTATGTATCGCAGTTCCACCGCGGCCTCCTGTGGCTGGGAATGCAAGGTGCCTGGATTCTGGAAATGACCCGGCTATACCAGCCGGAATTTCCATTTCGGACCCCCGTGTGCTGTTCAGTATACACCCAGCCGCCATCCCTTAGCGGTGCCCACGGCGGGCCGGGCAGGCGGGCGCGGCACCTTGCCGTAGATCGAGGCAAACCATAGTTGTGCTCGGGCTGTGAGCGCGGGAACGCTACCGATAATGCAAAATAACGCTCGCGCGGGGCGATTGCCATTCTACGGTTTGGCGACTTTTCGGCCAAGTAGTTGGCGACTATTGAGCGATACTATTCCGCAGTGCCCTGGAGTAGACTGAGATCGTTTAGAGCGACGACTTTCAGCACCCTGCTTTAGACGCCGTTCCCTTTTCCGAAGAGAGGTCGCCATGGCCAACCCAACTCGCGCCAAGCTGATCTTCAAACTACTTCAAACTAATCGCCGCCGTCACCGCGCGGACCACCGTCTTGGGAGCACTGCTGTTTTTTTCAGCGGGAACACTGGCGTGGTGGCGGGGGTGGGTTTTCCTCGCCGTGATGTTGGCCGCGACGGCGACCATGATGCTCGGCGTGAACCAGGACTTGGTCGCCGAACGCCTCAAGGGGCCGTTCCAAAAAGGGTCGCGGGCCGACAAGATCCTGGCCGTCGCGTTGATCCCCGCGATTGCCGGGCAGTTCGTCTTCATTGGGTTGGATGTGTCCAGGCTACACTTGCTGGGGAAGCCGAACGTGATAGTTTCGTCGTTGGGCCTCGCCCTCTGCATCGCGGGGTTCTGGATCATGCACGTCGGCATGCGCGAGAACGCCTTCGCCACGACGGTCGTCAGGTACCAAGAGGAGCGCGGGCAGGTGGTCGTGGACACCGGTCCCTACCACGTCGTGCGGCATCCGATGTACTCCGGCGCAGTCCTCCTTTTCGTCGGCATGCCCCTGTGGCTGCAGTCCTCCGCCGGCGCGTTGCTGGCGATCGTCTTGATCGGACTGTTCGTGCTGCGCATCGTCATCGAGGAAGGCCTTCTCCGGCGCGAGCTTCCCGGATACGCGGCGTACGCGGAACGCGTACGGTACCGCTTGATCCCGTTTCTCTGGTAGTTTTGGCGCGTCACTTGGCCGGATAATGCCGAAACCGCGGATGTGCTCGGGCTGGCAGCGGGGCTACCGATATTAGGGGGATAACGGGCCATCGCGGGTAGGGAGAGCCTCAGCGGACAGCGGCAGAGTCATTACAATTACAAATGGGTCCCGCTCCTGGGCCCCCTCCTAGAGCCTTGCATGCTTCCTCAGGCGGGCGTATCATAATCCCGGTTCGCCAAGGAGGCGCTATGGGAAAAAACATCAACTTTGGCCGCGTGATCCTGGGCGGTATCGTCGCGGGGATCGTGGGCGACATTCTAGGGTATATCGTGGACGGCGTGATACTCGCCCCGAAGTGGGCCGCCGGCATGAAGGCATTGGGCAGAGTGGAGTTCTCCGTCAGCCAAAACGTGGCGTTCAACATCATTGGATTGATCTATGGAGTCTTGATGGTGTGGCTGTACGCCGCGATTCGTCCGCGCTACGGCGCCGGGCCGACCACTGCCATCTGCGCGGGACTAGCGGTTTGGGCCATGGGAGTTCTGCTGCCCAACGCAGGGTTCATGTGGGTCACCGGCTTCTTCCCCACAAGCCTTACCGTGATGACAACCGCAGCAGGGATCATCGAATTAGTAGTCGCTGCATTGGCTGGTGCGGCCTTATATAAGGAGGGCCCACAGCCGGCGTAGAGGTCCTGGGGTTGCCACTAGTCTAGGCTAGCTTCCTTCTCCTTCAGCAAACCGAGGACTTCCTCCGCTTCGGCGAAGCGCTGGCGCTCCACCAGCAGACCGGCGAGCTTGCGATAGCTGGATTCGATCGATTTTTCTTGCATAACGGGCTGGCAAAGCTCCACTGATGCGGCGGTCTCAACTGTCGCCGCCCGCGGTCTGCAAGACATCATACGCCGGGCTCTGCAGGTGTTCCTTCCTGTTGTGACCCACTGCGGTCGGTCCCAGAGCTTGCAAACATCAGCTCATTTGGTATTGTAATCGTTTTGCAAAATCGTTTTGCGAAATCGCTTTACAAGTAGCCGGCCCTCACATACAATTGGGAGACTAGACTATTACCCTTTGGCGCCGCTCCCAGGCGGCGCTTTTTTATTTGCTGGATTTGGGTCTTGGAAGGGACGATCATCGCAGACTGCCAACCCAGACACCGACACCAGAAGTTCCTGCGCTTCCTTGAGCGAATCGACGCATCGACCTCATAGATTGTCGAGCCGGGATCATGCACTACTTCCATGAGAAGGCCGCCTCGTGTCAAGACTTCGCCGTCCGCATCGCGCCTGAAATCGTCGAGCGGCAGCAGTGTTACATCTACTCGAGCCGATGGAAGTTCAGATGGGCGGACGCCCTCGTCCCCGCGCGATTGTCCGGGCGCGCATACGTCATCGACAACGCCGGTTGTATCTGGGTAATGTCAACGCCCTGGCAGTCGCTCCTTCAGCAATTGATCGACCACCTGCTGCCCCACCGGATCGGGCCTGATCCGCAGCGCCATTTCCAGTTCGGCGATCGCATCCTGCTGCCGCCCAGGGATTTGCAACAGCGCGATTCCGAGGTTATGGTGCGCTTCCGCGGAATCAGGGGCGATGCGCAGCGCCGCTTCAAACTCGGCAATCGCGTCCGGCAGCCGTCCAGGCATTCGCGCCAGCGCGCTTCCCAGGGTGTAGTGCGCCTCCGCGAGATCCGGTCGAACCCGCACTGCCGTTTCAAACTCGGCAATCGCGTCCGGCAGCCGTCCGGGCATTCGCGCCAGCGCGTTTCCCGGGTTGTAGTGTGCGTCCACAAGATCGGGCTCCGTCCACAGTGCCGCTTCAAACTCGGCAATCGCGTCCGGCAGGCGTCCGGGCATTTGCGCCAGCGCGTTTCCCAGGTTGTAATGTGCGGCCGCGCGATCGGGCTCGACCCGCAGCGCCGCTTCAAATTCGGCGACGGCGTCCGGTAGCCGGCCGGGAGTTCGCGCCAGCGCGTTCCCCAATGGCTCTCCGGAGCTCGTAACCATGGAGTCGGACGGGAGCGGCAACGAACGGCAACTCACAACTGCAGACCCAAGCGTATCGGCTCCACGCGGTTTGCCCACCGACTGGTCCCGCGATGGCCGGCTGATTGCATTCGACACCGGGATTCCGGAGGAAGAACCGGAGGTATGGATTGCGGACGTAGCTGGCGGGAAGGTTACGCCGCTTTTGCAGGACAAGTCTTCGCAATGGGGAGCTGCTCAAACCGTCTCGGGTTGAAGCCGGCTACCGGCCGCCACTGGGTATGGACACGCTCAATCACCTTCGTGAAGGTGGGCTGCGCCGTGCGCGTCTCCGACGGACTTTGCCGAGCTGAGCGCCACCAGTTCAGGGTCGTGTGGGCACCTGCGCTGTGATAGAACACAAATATGCGGCGACATCCAGGCAAGCGGACTGAACCCCTGCCAGCGCGTGTTGCAATTCCGGCCTGGCTCCGGCCCTTGCTTGTTCTCATTTCCTGCCTGATCCTGACTGGCCTTTTCTCAAGGGAGATTACGAATAGCGATTTCTGGTGGCAACTCAGAACCGGGCAGTACATCTGGCAGACGCACTCGCTGCCCGACCCCGATCCGTTTGCCTATACAACCGCAATGGCGCGGGACGCATATGCGGGCGAAGGAGCCACTAGGCGGTTCAACCTGACGCATGAATGGCTAACCCAGGTATTACTCTATTTGGCGTACCGCACCACGGGCTTCGGCGGAATCGTCTTGATCCGCGCGGGTCTTCTGGTAGCGTTCTGCGTGATCGCGGGCTGGTGGCATATCGCCGCTGCGATGGATTCTACCGATCCTTAGCCGCCACGTTTGCGGCGGCGGCGGTGGCTTATCCGTTTGTTGCGGACCGGCCGTTCCTGGTCACTTTCGTTTTGCTGGCGGCCAGTTTGGCGATCCTGGAATGGCGCAAGCCAGCCCTGTTGTGGGTAATGCCCTTCTTGATGTTGATTTGGGCCAATTGTCACGGGGGCTTCGTTCTGGGATGGGTGGTGATGGGTGCATATTCCGCGGAGGCGCTTTTCTTTCGTCTGCGAGGCCGGCCGGAGGCAGGTGACATTCGGCTTTGGGTCGTGTGCGCGGCCTCGGTGCTTGTATCGGGGCTGAACCCGAACGGCTTCCGCATTGTCCCTGTGCTGCTGAATTATCACAACAGCTTTCTGCAATCGAACCTGATCGAGTGGGGACCTCCTTCTTTGTGGCCGCCCACGGCATTCAGCGTGCTGCTGGTAGGCGCGGCTGCAGCGCTGTTGTGGGCGCGCCGTCGCGCGCGACTTGCGGATTGGCTGCTTTTCTTGGCCTTTGCGGCTGCGGCCCTATCGGCGGGCCGAAACACCTTTCTCATCGGGCTTTTGGCGCCCGTTCTCATGGCAGCGTATTTACCCTGGAAAATACCCGTCAAGGCCTACGCGGAGATAGGTGCTGCGGCGCTGCTGGTCGTTGGTTTGGGCGTTACCTGCGCCAGCGGCCAGAGCTTTCAATTGCACGCAGCCGAGTGGGCGTATCCGGCCGGAGCTGCCGATTTTCTGTTATCGCATTCCATCACCGGGCGGATGTTCAACACTTATGAATATGGCGGCTATCTGACCTGGAGACTTTGGCCGCAGGAGCGCGTGTTCATCGACGGGCGCGCACTGAGTGAGTCCGTATTCGCGGACTATGGCCGAATCCTCTACAATGCCGGCGGCCGGGATGGCAAGAGCGCGTCGCAACTGCTCGATCAATACGGCGTGCAGGTGGTGGTGATGAATACTTTCGAGTACACCAGCGGCGTGCCCTATGTGCTCGCCGGGGCGTTAGCGGACCCTGAGAACATGGGTTGGAAGCTGGTGTACGCAGATCCACATGCGATGGTGTTTCTGCGCCACCCGCCGGATGAAATGCCGGTTTTGGACTCGTCGCAGGTACTGGCCACGATGGAGTCGGAGTGCGATCTGCACATGCAACACGAGCCCCAGTTCCCTGGCTGCGCCCGGAACCTGGGGCAGATATTCTCGAACACGGGCGACTTCGCCAATGCCCGGCGTTGGCTGGGAGTCTATCTCGCGCATGCACCGGGCAGGGACCCTGAAGCTGAGGAGGCTTTTCGAAGAATGGTCGCGGCGGGAAAATAATCGCCTGGCCAAAAATCCACAGCCGTGGAACGGACGCGGGCGCGGGACGGTGTGGAGAAAGATCGCCGCCGATTAACGCCGATGAAAAACCCAATGTAGTTATCGGCGCTCATCGGCGGCTCGAAGCAATCTCTCTCGCAGTTTCACAGCGGCTGCTCTCGAAGAATAAAAAAGGGCAGCCCGGGGTCACCGGACTGCCCGTGGAGTAATAACTTAGTGCCGTCCTAGAAGTGAATCCTGAGGCCGAACTCCAAGGCGCGCGGATTGTTCGCCTGGCTGGTGATCTGGCCGAACGACGTCGGAGTGGTAAGGCTGAGGCTCGGAGTGCCCGGCTGGAAGTGGTTCAGGAGGTTCGTGAACGTGAAGAAGAACTGCGCCCCCAGGCGCTCCTTGTAAATCCCAAGATCCTTCACGACCGTCGCGTCCAGGTTCCAGGTCGGCAGGTTGCGCAGGTTGTAATATCCTCCGCAACTGGTGTCGAAACCCAGCACGCAGGGCCGGAGCTCGGAGTACACCTGCCCGGGGTTGGCGAACATTTGCAGGTACGGCGTAGAGGTTCTGGTGCCGACGCCGTTGCTTCCGAAAGCCACGTTGGTGCCGGTGGTGCCGGCTACGTTGTATAGCGCCGAGCTGCCGCCAGTGTAGGGGCCAAAGCCGACGGCGTCCTCCGCTACCGAGCTGAAGGCGCTGGTTCCGGGCGTGGTAACCTCACCAAACGCCTCGCAGCCGGTGCAATTGCCCTCGCTGTAGCTGGCCGCGGTGCCGAAGCCGCTTTGCGCCGTAAACAGCGGCGAGATCGTCCATCCGCCCAAAATGTGCCCGAGCAAGCCGCGCTGGCCTCTGAAGAACGGCTCCGCATAGTACAGCGCGAGGTTGTACTGGAATTTGACGTCGAAAGCCTGCGGGCCATAGTTGCCGCCGATATCGTAAGGGTTCAGCGCAGTCGCGCTGCTGTTGAGCTGCAGGATGGTCGCGGTGCCCAGCGCCCGTCCATAAGTGAAATTGGAATTGGCGGTCAGCCCGTGCCAATCGCGGGTGTGCATGGAAACGAACACCGCGTTGTAGTTTCCCCAACCGAGACTTGTATTGGTGCCGATCGAAGTGCTCTGGCCCACGGTTCCACCCGGCACCGGCTGGCTAAAAATGGTACGGCCCAAAACCCAGCCCGGAGCTGCGGCCATCTTGCTCCACAGATCGGACACGGCGGTTTCCTTGATCAGGGAGGCGTAATTAGAAGCCACTGCGGCCGTGCAGCTCGAGTAGCCCGAGCAGAAAGCGGACTTGGTCCCGCCCAGAGCATTTTCGAAGAACGGTTGCGCCGACACGCTCGCGGCGCTCATGCCGCTGAAGATCAACTGCTGGTAGAGCTGGCCGTAGGCCGACGCGAAGGATTGGCCGCCCAGCGTCTCCATTGTGGGTACAGCATCTAGGTTAACTTCCATGAACTCGTTTCTCAGAATCTTCCCGATGTACCCGACTTCGACCTGAATGTGCTGGTTCAATTCGCGCTGGAGGGTGAGGGTGAAATTGTCGGTCCGGTCCGGTTTGAAGCCCGGATCCAGGGAATCAGGATCGATCGTTTCGGCGTTCGCTCCGACGCCGGGATAGAACGGCTGCGGGATGGTCGGACTAGCCGCCGACAAGGGAGCCGTCAGGCCATCCGTCCCGATGCGGAATGCGTTGGCCGGGGTCGCGACGCCGCTGCCTGCGCAACTCCCGTTCGTGAGGGGGTTAACGCAAGTGACGCCCTGCAGCAGGCCGGGGCCGAGCAGCGGAACCAGAACCAGGTCGACGCCGTTCAGGCGCCCGAAAATCCGCGCGTATCCGCCGCGGAGCACCGTCTTGCCGTTTCCGAACAGTTTGCCGAGCAGCCCGTCGCTATAATGCGGGTTCCATGCGAAAGACACGCGCGGGCTGAACTCGCCATAGTAGGCGTTGTAAGGATACTTTTGCCCGGAGCCCACGCCTCTTACCAGCTCATAGCCGATTTGGGGAGTGTAAGAACTGCCCTGCAAGGCCGCCGCCTCGCGCTGGGCGAGGAAGTTTTGGGCGCCGATAAGGTTACCGTCGGAGTCCACCAATTCGACCTGCTTGCCCTGCAACTCATAGGGCGGCATCTCGAGGTTCCAGCCCAATCCGTAGTTCAGGGTAAAGGATGGCCTCATGTGCCACGTGTCGTCGAAGTAGACGCTGTAATAAGGAATGATGCTCTGGTCCGTAGCCGGCGTTCCAATCGGCAACAGGTTCAGGCCCGGAGCCGACCGCGTGTACATGACCTGGCTCGAGCTGACCATGCCGAGAACTTCGGCGTATAAAAGCTCGTAGTTGGAGTACTGGGACGACGGAACCGCGGTCGGGATGTACTGGACGCTCGGCGAGGTCCAGTTGAATCCGGAAGCGGTAGAGAGGTAGCTGATCTGGTCGTTCACGCCGGCGCCGTTGTCGGTGCGCGAGTGATAGTCGAAGTTGCGCCCGTAAGAGCCGCCGAACGCGAACAGGTGATCCCCCTTGATCATGCTGAGATCGTCCCGCATTTGCTTGTCCTGGCCGTCCCAGAAGCGCTGGCGCACGCTCTGCGTATTCACGTTATAGGGAATCAGGTTGGCGGTGCTGCTTTCGCCGCCGATTTCGAGCGCCCCGCCCAAGCTGGGAAGCTGCGCCGGACCGTTTTGAGTGCTCCACTGCCAGAACTGCCGCAGGTAGCTGAACACGAAACTGTTGGTGGTGGTCGGATTGATCGTGGTCGTCATGCCCGTGGTCCAGACCGAAGGCTGTTGCGGCCGCGGGGCCTTGGCTGCCGGAATCCCCAAGGTATCGCCGGGCAGAGCGCCGCCGATGTCCACCTGGTTTCCGGTCAGGTTGATTAGCTTGTAGTCGCGATAGGTGAGGAAATAATGCCACTTTTCGCTGAAGTCGTGATCGATGCGCATCACGTAGTTATTGGAGGTCAGAGGTTCGCGAACGCTTCCCAGATATCCCTGGGTGTTGTAAGTGTCGCCGTATAGGGGATTGTTGGCCAGCGGCATTTGCTTTTGCCAAATCTGATTCACGATCGGGTTGATGCCGATGCCCCTCGGATCGCAGGCCCCCGCCGGGCAGGTCGCCGGCTGGTAGGTGGTGCCGTTAACCGTCACCGGAACCGGATTCAGGTTGTACGGCTCGTACACGCCGGCCGAATTGGGCACCTGGATCACGCCCGCTCTGAGCAAGTTCGATGGCACGTTGTGCTGGTACAGAACCGCGTTGGGAAACCGCAGGCCTTCGTAGTTGGCGAAGAAATACCATTTGCCGCCCAGAAAATCTTTGGGAAGCAGAGGGCCGCCGAGGGCGCCGCCGAACCGGCTGCGATGGTTCTTGGGGATGTCGACCGGCGTGTCCGGCAGCGAGAGACTGCCAAAGGTGAACGGCGTGTGGTTGTTGGTCCAGCTATTGGCTTCCCCGATCGCGTTGTCGAAATAAAACAGATACGCCGCACCGTGGAACTGGTTCGTCCCGCGTTTGGTCACCATCTGGATCTGGCCTCCGGACGAATTGTTGAAGTCCGAGGTCTGGTTGCTGACGGAAACTTTCAGCTCTTCGATGCTCTCGATGGGGGTTGGGATTACGCCTGAAGGAATCGTGCTGCCCTGGCTTCCGCCCAGACCGGAGTAATTCGTCTGATAGGAGGTCACGTTCCCGCCCATGTCGTCGGTCACGTTGGCGCCATCGAGCTGAAAAGTATTCAAATCCTGCTGGCTTCCGGCCGAAGCTCCGGCATAGGTCCCGCCCATCACGGTGCCCGGCTGCAGGACTGCCATTGAGGTCACGTCGCGGCCCAAGTTCGGCAGCATCAGCAGGGACTCGCCTGTAATCGTGCTGCCTACGGTAGAGTTCATGGTCTGGAGATCCGCGCCCGCCGTCGCCGCGACTTCGACCGTCGTGGAAGTGGAGCCCACCCTCAGCTTGACGTTGATGGTCAGCGTCATGCCAATCTCAACCACCTGCCTGTTCACATCGTAGGTCTCGAAGCCCTGTTTTGAAACACTGATGTTATAGACGCCTGGGTTCACTTCGGGGAAGACATAGCGGCCGTCGTTATTGCTAACGGTGGTTACGGTGATGTTGGTCCCCAAATCCGTCACTTTGAGCGTTGCTCCCGCTACCGCTGCGTTTTGCTCGTCCACGACTTGGCCGAAAACGGTTCCAGCAGTACTGGTCTGGGCCCATGCGCCATTTGCGCAGAGCGAAAGGAGGGCTCCGAAGCAAAGAAGCGAGAGCGTTCTCGTGGAAATGCCGACATTCATAGACTGCCCCCTTTGGAACAGATGTTATTCACAAGATGTGGCGATTTGCCTGATTTTGACTAATGCGTGCAATTCTAAAGTGTTAGGACAGAAGGTGTCAACAAAAACTTTTGGATGATCGGCATTTGGCTAGATTCTACGGCAAGGTGGAGACGGGCTAGGCCATTACAAAATTTCATAGACATAACCCCGATACCTTTGTATGCTTTAGCTAGAGATCGTTGGAGCCCCAACAAGGCAGGAAAACGAGAATGGTAAATTCCGATTCCAAAAGTTTCCGCTGCCGTTCCCCAAGCCGATGCAGATCGATACCTGTGGCACGAATTTCACAGGTTGTTGTAAAAACCGGCAAAGAGGTTGCTCGTGCGGTCGGAGGGCCCTCCTTGGGTGGATACTTCCCCCACTGGTGATCTGCCCCGTTGGGGCGCACTGAGAAATGCGGGGTAGTGTCAACGCCCTAGCGGTCGCTCCTTCCGCAATCGATCAACCGCCTGCTGCCCCACCGGATCGGGCCTGATCCGCAGCGCCGCTTCCAGTTCGGCGATCGCATCCTGCTGCCGTCCAGGCATTTGCAACAGCGCGCTTCCGAGGTTATGGTGCGCTTCCGCGGAATCGGGGGCGATGCGCAGCGCCGCTTCAAACTCGGCAATCGCGTCCGGCAGCCGTCCAGGGATTTGCGACAAGGCGATTCCCAGGCTGTTATGCGCTTTCGCATAGCGGGGCTCGATCCGCAGCGCCGCTTCAAACTCGGCAATCGCGTCCGGAAGCCGTCCAGGCATTCGCGCCAGGGCGCTTCCCAGGGTGTAATGCGCCTCCGCGAGATCCGGTCGAATCCGCACCGCCGTTTCAAACTCGGCAATCGCGTCCGGCAGCCGTCCGGGCATTCGCGCCAACGCGTTTCCCAGGTTGTAGTGTGCGTCCACAAGATCGGGCTC
>JBEKYD010000361.1:0-7440 GCA_049511335.1 Bryobacteraceae bacterium
AAGGCCTGTCAGCATTGGCTCCAGGGCGGTTGAACCGAATTCTGCTGGCCCCGGACCCAGGACCCGCGCTTCATCTAGGCCCAGTAAAACCGGGGGGCCTTACAGATTCCTGCGCAGAGCCGAGATTCTGAACCACGCCGCCCGGCTCCGGGAAGAAGCAGGCGCCAAGATCCCCTTCAAGAGTGTCAAAGGATTGTGGGCTGACCTGGGCATCTCGCTGTCCGCGGCAGAGATTGAAGAGAATCAGCGAGGCATGTGGCGGAACTTCCCCCGGGAAGACATCTGATGCCTGCCGTCGTGGTCGATACCCACACCATCGTCTGGTACTTATCGGCTGACCCGCGTCTCTCGTCCAAAGCTGCCGGCGCTCTCGATTCAGCGAGCTGGTGGAGGACACTCGAGGGGCAATCGCGGCCGTGCCAGAAGTGGTGAAGGAAGACGGCAAGCGGCCCGAGCCGAACATCCAGATTCTCCATGTCGCCGTGTGAAGCCAGTCACCGCTCGGTCGCCATTTAGAGCTTTTCGTTGGCGAGTAGCGTGAATTTCTTAATGTCGGTCGCTACGATTGCGTAGCTAACCTCGTAGCGCGAGATGTCAAGAGCACTGGCGCCGATCTTCTCCAGGTACTCGGACACTGCGACCGCCTCGATCATGACCTTGCCGGAACCGGCCCAGTGACGGTCCTCGCCGTTCTTTTTAACGCCGGAGACCCAGAACGACTCACCCGTTTCCATATCGCAGTAATTGCCGCCTAAATCACCGCGCCGTTGACCTTTTAGTTTCCTCAGGGCTCGGCCGTTAAAGTAAAGAGTGCGGCCGGTCTTGGATGGTGTCACGTAGCCAATCCAGGCGGGACCATCGTCGAAGTGGCCGCTCTTTAGTTCGACGTACCTGAGCATCCTCACGATCCTGATCTTGCCACATTTTGCGCTGATAAGCAGGCGCGGAATTGGTTTACCATAGCTTAAATATGAGACCAATTTGCCTGATTGCGGTGCTACTCCCACTACTCCCGCTGGCGCTTGCCGCGGCGGACAAGACCTACGTGCTGAAGGCGGCGCGAATGTTCGATGGCAAGAGCGATGGCGCGGTCGCGCCTGGACTGGTCGTGGTTACGGGGAACAAGATTGCGGGCATGGGCGCTGGCGCGGCGGTTCCGGCCGGCGCGGAGACGATCGACCTGGGCGAGGCGACGCTCCTGCCGGGCTTGATGGACGCGCACACGCATCTTTCCATGCCTTACGAACTGGACTACCGGAATGGGATTCTGGCGGGCGTGCAGAAGCCGGTGGCCGAACGCGCGCTGGACGCGGCCGAGAACGCGCGGGTGACGCTGATGGCGGGATTTACGACGGTCCGCGACGTGGCGGGGTTCGACTACATCGACGTAGGTCTGCGCAATGCCATTCGCGACGGCAAGATTCCGGGTCCCCGCATGCTGGTATCGGTGCATGCGTTGGGGTCGACGGGCGGGCACTGCGACTTTACCGCCGGCTTTGCGCCGCTGCTGTTCGGGCGCGAGCCGAATTTCACCGACGGCGTGATCGATTCGCCGGACCAGGCGCGCCAGGCGGTGCGGTACAACGTCAAAAACGGCGCGGACGTGATTAAGACCTGCGCCACGGGCGGCGTGCTGTCGCTCACCGACGACGTGGATACGCCGCAACTGACGCAGGCGGAGCTGGACGCGCTGGTGGAAGAATCCCACGCGCTGCGCCGCAAAACGGCAGCGCACGCCCACGGCGCTACCGGAGCCAAGCGGGCCATTCGGGCCGGAATCGATTCCATCGAGCACGGCACGTTCATGGACGATGAAGCCCTGGACATGATGAAGGCGCGGGGGACCTTCTACAATCCCACCCTGATGGCGATCGAGGGCGTGAAGCAGAATCTGACCGACGGGTACCTGCCCCCGCCGGTGGCTCAGAAAGCGCGCGCGGCCATGGCGGCGCTGGATACGACGGTTCGCAAGGCCATCGCTCGCGGGATCCGCATCGGAGTGGGCACGGACGCGGCCGTGTATCCGCACGGCAAGAACGCCGGCGAATTCGGGCTGCTGGTGAACCTGGGGATGAAGCCGGTGGACGCGCTGAAGGCCGGTACGTCGGTGGACGCCGAGGAACTGGGCGTTACCGATCGCGGCACTCTGGAAACGGGGAAGCTGGCCGACATCGTGGCATGCCCCGGCAATCCGTTCGAAAACATCCGGCAAGTGGAAAAGATTGAGTTTGTGATGAAAGACGGCGTGGTGTACCGGAACGAACGGCGCTAACATATATAGCGCTCTCGCGCGGCTTGCCGCCGGACTGCATTTTGTTAAGATGATGAAGGTCTGGAAATCGGGCCTGGAAGCCGGTTGTTATTTAACGTACCTATGCCCTTTGCACCGCTAGCGATTCTGGTGGTTCGTTCCACCCCCGATCGCATTTCGCAGATGTTCGTGGAGACGCCTTTCGCCGGCATCCATCAGTTGGGCTGGTTCGACTGGGCGATGCTGATTCCGTATTTCACGATTCTGGCGATTCTTTCGGTGTACGGTTTGCACCGGTACGAAATCATCCGCACCTATTTCAAGCACCGCAAGAAAGCCACCAAGGAGCCGGCGCCGCGCTTCGAGCCGCGTCCGCGGGTCACGATCCAGCTTCCGCTATACAACGAACGCTACGTGGTGGAGCGGCTGATCGATGAAGTGGTGAAGATGGAATATCCGCGGGAGTTGCTGCAGATCCAGGTGCTGGACGATTCCACCGACGACACAGCGCCATTTGCCGAAGCCCTGGTGGAGCGGTACCGCAACATGGGCTACCCGATTGAATATCATCATCGGGCGAGCCGTCACGGGTTCAAGGCGGGCGCGCTGCAGGAAGGGCTCGAGACTGCCACCGGCGAGCTGGTGGCGATTTTCGACGCGGATTTCTGCCCACCGCCGGAGTTCCTCAATCGCACGGTGGACTTTTTCGCCGATCCCAAGGTGGGCGTGGTGCAGACGCGGTGGAGCTATCTCAATCGCGACTATAACTTCCTCACCGAAGTGGAAGCCATGCTGCTCGACGGCCACTTTATCTTGGAGCACGGGGCGCGGTCGCGGGCGGGGCTGTTCTTCAACTTCAACGGCACTGCCGGAATCATGCGCCGGGCGATGATCGACGATGCCGGCGGGTGGCAGCACGACACGCTGACCGAAGATTCGGACCTGAGCTATCGCGCGCAACTGAAGGGCTGGCGGTTTGTCTACCTGCCGGGCCTCGATTGCCCTTCCGAGCTGCCCGTCGAAATGCACGGATTCCAGGTACAGCAAGCGCGCTGGGCCAAAGGGCTGACGCAGGTTGCCAAGAAGCTGCTGCCCACACTGCTCAAGGCCGATATTCCGAAGCGGGTGAAAGCCGAGGCGTTCATGCACCTGACGCCCAACATCTCCTATCCGCTCATGATTGCGGTTTCCGCGCTGATGCTGCCGGTCATGATCGTACGCTTCTACATGGGCCTCTGGCACATGCTGCTGATCGACGTGCCCCTGATTGCGGCGTCGTTCTGGTCGATTTCGGCGTTTTACGTAATTGCGCAGCGCGAACTCCATCCCAAAAACTGGAAGCGCTCCATCCTGATGCTGCCGATGTTGATGGCGACCGGCGTGGCGCTGACCATCGTCAACACGCGCGCCGTACTGGAGGCGTTGTTCGGAGTTGAGACGGCTTTTGTGCGCACACCCAAGTTCGCCATCGGCGACCGCCCGGTAAACCTGGAGGTCAAGAAATACCGGCGCCGGAGCGGCTGGTTGCCGTACGTGGAGCTGCTGGTGGGCACCTATTTCCTGGGGACGATCGTCTTCGCCGTCGAGACCTATAACTACCTGTCGATACCCTTCCTGGCGCTGTTTGTGTTCGGTTATTACTGGGCAGCTTTTTCCACGCTCCACCAGGAGCACCAAGGCCGCTTACGCTGGCTCAAGCAGCAGAACCTGGCGCCCAGCCGGGTGCATTAGCCGCGAATTCCTCGTGCAGACCATCGCTTTTGGCGGTCTGTCATCCCCTTGACTTCCGCCCCCGGTTTGTCTCATACTCAACCCATCGACATTCGAGGTATCGATAGACAATGGCTGACCGCCCGCCCGAACTCCTCCCTGGCACGCTCGACATGCTGGTCCTGAAAACCCTCACCCGCGGCCCCAATCACGGCTACGGCATCGCCCGGCACATCCATCGCGTCTCGGGCGAAGCTCTCTCCATCGGAGAAGGCTCCCTCTATCCGGCCTTGCAGCGCCTGCTGGTCGCCGGCTGGGTCCGGGCGGAGTGGACCGCGTCCGATACCGGCCGCAAAGTGCGCCAGTATTCCATTACCGCCGCCGGACGCAAACAACTGGCGCGTGAAACCGGCGACTTCGATTTCCTGATGGCCGCCATTTCGCGCGTGATGGAGGGTGCATGAGGCTCTGGAACCGCATCCGCTTCTGGGTTAGCCGGCGGCGTCTCGACCGCGAATTGGCCGACGAGGCCAGCGCCCACCGCGAAATGATCGAGCGTCAGCTTCGCCAAGAAGGACTTTCGGCCGCCGACGCGCGTGCCGCCGCGCTGCGCCAGTTTGGCAGCGACCTCGGCGCCCGCGAGCAAAGCCGCGACGAGTGGGGCTTTCCCTGGCTCGATGCCGCCCTCCGCGACGCCCGTTTCGCCCTCCGCCTGCTGCGCCGCCAGCCGTTGGTGACTCTCGCCGCCGTCCTCACCGTGGGCCTCGCGGTGGGCGCCAATACCGCTATCGTCAGCGTCCTCGAAACCGCCCTGCTCAACCCATTGGGAATCCGCGACGCCGGCAAGGTTATGGTTGCCAGCGTGCGCATCGAGAAGCTCCAGATGAAGGGTTCGGAAACCTCGGCGGTGGAATACCGCGAGCTCCAGGCGATGACCGATACCTTCAGCGCCGTGGCGGCTTCCGAACCGCGCGAGTGGACCGCGGAAGCGGGCGGCCAGCCCAGCCGCATGCTGGGCCGCGGCGTGACGCCGGATTATTTTCGCGTCTTCGGCGAGCGGCCGCTGGCGGGCCGCTTCTTCACCGCCGAAGATCAGGAATCGGTGGCGGTGATCTCTTACGATTTGTGGCAGACGCAATTCGGCGGCGATGGTTCCGCCATCGGCAAGGATCTGGTGCTGGACAGCCGGCCCTATCGTATCGTGGGCATCGCCCCGGCCGGCTTCCACGTTCCCGCCGGCGTTCAGGCTTGGGTCCCGGTGGTTTTTACGCCGCGGCGCCTGCACCAGCGCGGCTACAACATGGTGGAGCGGGTGTTCGCCCGCTTGCGGGAAGGAGTTACACCGGCCCAGGCTGCCGGCCGGGTCAATCGCTATGTGGCGGCCTTGAAGACCTCGTCCGACCTCACCGAGATGGCCCACCTCGGCTACTTCATCGATCTCGATTCCTTCGCCCATTTCGTGGCCGGAGACCTGCGGCGCCCGCTTTGGCTGCTGTGGACCGCGGCCCTGGTGGTGCTGCTGGTAGGTTGCGCCAATGTGGCCCTGCTGCTGGTGTCGCGCACCGCCGGGCGGCGCCGCGAAATGGCTATCCGCCTGGCCGTGGGCGCCACGCGTGGGCAAATTCTGCGCCAATTGACGGTCGAAAGCGCGTTGCTCGGCGCGCTGGGCGGCGGGTGCGGAATCGCCGTTGCGGCCATCGTGGTTTCGCTCATGACGCGTCTGGCCATTCCCGGCAAAGCGCTGCTCGAACTGGTGGCGCTCGATCGCCGGCTGATGCTTTACGGATTGGCTATCGCCCTGGCCTGCAGTTTCTTGAGCGGCATCGCGCCCGCCGTTCACTTGCTGCGGTCGAACCAGGCAGCCGCCATGACGCGCGCCGCCCGCCGCCGCTTTCAGGATGTCTTCCTCGCCGCCGAGGTGGCCGCGGCCGTTGTGCTCCTGGTTGGCACCGGCTTGCTTCTGCGCAGCCTTTGGGCACTGGAACAAGTGCGCCCCGGCTTCGATCCCTCCCAGCTCGCCACCGGCTACGTGCTCCGGCCCAAAAACGATCCCAGCTTTCTCGACCGCCTCGACCGCAACCTGCGCGCACTTCCCGGCGTGGAATCGGCGGCGCTAGCCTATCCGGTTCCCTTTACGGGCGGCGGTCTCACCAGCGGCTTCGGCATCGTGGGACGCGAGCACTTTCAAGGTCAGCCCGAGTTTCACGGCGAAGCCTACTTCGTTTCCGCCACGTATTTCCAAACCCTCCGCATTCCCTTGCTGCGCGGGCGCGCCTTCGCCGATTCCGACACCGCCGGCGCTCCCAGCGTTTGCGTGGTGGATGCGCGCTTCGCCTCGCGTTTCTTCCCCGGCGAGAGCCCGATCGGCTTCAAAATCGAAATGTACAGCGGAGCGGCCGAAATCGTCGGGGTGGTCGGCTCCATTCACGGCGATGCGCTCGATCGCGACTCGCGCCCCACCGTCTACTATTCGATGCCGCAAATATCGTTTTTCCCCTCCCGCGCCATCGTCCTGCGCACGTCGCTTCCCGGCGGCCCGCTGATTCGCCAGGCGGTGAAACAAACCAATTCCTCGGTGGCGGTGTTCGACGTCCGCACCATGGAGGACCGCATCGCCGAATCGCTGGGAATTCGCCGCGTACTGGGGATACTGGTGAGCGTGTTCGGAGCGCTTTGTCTGCTGCTGGCCATGGTGGGGCTGCACGGCGTGGTCTCCGAGATCGTCGGCGAACGGACCGTCGAAATCGGCGTGCGCCTGGCCCTGGGAGCCTGTCCGGCGCAGATTCTCGCGCATTTCTTGGGATATGGCCTGACGGCCGGCGGGGCAGGCCTGGTGTTGGGCCTGGCCGGAGCCGGTTGGGCCCAGCAATGGCTGGCCGGACTGTTGTACGAGGTTCGCCCCTTCGACCTTCCCGCATTCGCGATCACGGCCCTTGCCGTCCTCGGAACCGTCCTGGTCGCCGTCTTCTGGCCCGCAAGGCGAGCCGCCCGCATCGATCCGCAGAGGGCTTTGCGGTACGAATAAGCGCGGCCGTAGTATGGCGCCTGCCTCGCTTTTTGTTGACAGCGCGACATATCCCAACCTAGAGTGATGACTGGTTGTACGCCCCAAAGGAGGCACCCGCCCATGACCGGAATTCAGTTTGTAACCGATGAGAAGGGCCGCAAACTGGCGGTTCAAATCGATCTGAAACGATACGGGGCGGTGCTGGAGGATTTTTGGGACGGGCTGATCTCAGAATCGCGCCGCAAGCAAAAGGTTGTCCCGCTCGAAGAGATCAAGGCGGACCTCGTAAAGCGCGGTCGGTTGCGTGGGTAAGTATTCCGTTGAGGCAAAACGCGGGGAAAACGCGGGACAAAACGCGGGACAGACGGAGCTTTACAATATTTTCCCGAGATCTTTGACCCTGTCCGTTCACCATCTCAGCGAATGCCTCGATTTGCACGGGTCGTCGTTCCCGGCTGTCCTCACCACGTTA
>JBEKYD010000362.1:0-7336 GCA_049511335.1 Bryobacteraceae bacterium
TTCGAAAAAATGCCTATTTTACAGGTGTTTGAACGGCCTAACGTCCAAATGGAAGCAGGCCTCGACCCTAACCAACTGAATCTGTTCGACTTTTAACGGGACAGCTGTGCGTCTGTCCCACCAGACCGTCAGTAGCCGTTCTGCTTATTGACCACGTTCACCAGCGGCTTGCCCTCTACGAACCGCTTCAGGTTTTCCTTCGCCGTGTCCGCCATGCGCTCGCGGTCATGGTCGCTTCGCCCGGCGATATGCGGGGTGATCATCACATTGTCGAACTTCCACAGCGGATGACCTTTGGGCAGCGGCTCCGGATCGGCAACGTCCACGCCAGCCCCGGCCAGCCGCTTCTCGTCGAGCGCCTTCACCAGACCGTTCATGTCGTATAGTCCGCCGCGGCTGACGGCGATGAAGTAGGAGTTCTTTTTCATCAGGTCGAACTCGCGCGCACCGATCATTTTGTGGCTCTGGGGCGTATGGGGCGCGGAAACAAACACCACGTCCGCCTGCGGAATCACTTCGTCGAGCTGGTCCGGCTTCACCACTTTCTTGAGGAACGGCATGAAGGGCTTGTCTTCCGGATCCACCCCGATCACGTCCATGCCGAACGCGCTCGCCCGCGTGGCAATCTGCGTTCCGATGCCGCCCACGCCGATCACCACCGCGTTTTTGCCCCGCAGCTCGATGCCGGGAAAGGGACGCGGCTGCTGCCAGGTTTCGCGCTGCTTATTGGCATAGAATTCGTAAAGATGCCGGCTGAGAAACAATAGCATTGCCATGGCGTGGTCGGCGATTTCCGGCGCCTGAACGATCCTTTCGTTGGTCACGACGATGTTGCTGTCGCGCAGATCGTTGCCGCCCGAGAGGAACAGCACGTTCTCAACGCCCGCGCTCATCACCTGCACCCACTTGAGCTTCTTGGCCGCGCGCACTTGCTCGGGCGTGATATTGCCGATGAAGCCGTCGGCGTCGGCGATCTCCTCGATCGCGTTGGCGCGGGTCGCCAGAACGACCTTCGCGTCCGGAGTCACGCTTTCGAGCTCCTTCGCCAGTTCGGCGTCGTTCATCACGACGATCTTCTTCGGTTGCGCGAACAGGGCCGCGCACAGGAGGAACACCGGTATCAGTCGATACATGCCATCCACTATACATGAGCGACAACACGGCCACCGCTCCCTTAAGAACGTGTAAAGAAATATAGCCGCCGATGAACGCCGATAAAGAAAACCATGAAGTTATCGGTGTTCATCTGCGTTCATCGGCGGCCCAAATCGTTTTTTTACAGTTTCTTACGGTCGCGGCTCGCTTAAGGGTCTCGTGTGTTCGCAGTCACATAACCGAGCCGCGACCGTTAGTACTTTGGTAGTGGTGTTTTGTTCAATCTGGGCAAGAAAATCAGGCCAAGCAGTTCGCGGGCATACTCCTCAGCCCGCGTAAACGCGTCTTGCACGGTCACCATAAAGACGAAGGTAGCATAGCGATTCGCCCGCGACATCACAGGCTTGTCTGTGCGTACCCGCCAAGCGGCGGGTGATCAACCCCGGCTCTTAATCCAGCCCGACACGAACGTGAATACTCCGAATCCGGCGATGGCCAAAGCCGCTACCCGGTTCATCCACTTCATACCGGCGTCGTTGAAGCGGTCGCGCAATCGCTCGGCGAGAACCGTCAGCAGAATCCACCACGTCATCGAGCCCGAAAAAATGCCGGCGACCATCAGCACCGTGACCGGGCCTTCGCTCCTCGCCGCGGCGCCTAGCGCGGCCAGAACCGCGAGAAACGAAAGGATCGTGGTCGGGTTGGCCAAGGTCAAGAGGAAAGCCGAAGCGAAATCGGCGCCGCCATTCTGCTCGTCCTCGTTCTCGCTCATGTGGGCCGGCCGCAGCCAATAGCGGATGCCGAGCCCGATCAGCAGCAGCCCGCCGATCAGTTTGATTTTGGTTTCCTGGCTGCGCAGGAACTGAATCACGATGCGCACGCTGAAAGCCGCGATGCCGCCGTACCAGGCGTCCGCCACAGCGGCGCCGAAACCCGAGACCAGCCCGGACTTCCATCCCTTCGACAAGGTTCGGCGCAGGCACAGAACGTTCACCGGCCCCACCGGCGCGGCGATGGCGACCCCGGCCAGCAGACCTTTCCACAACGCTTCCAGTTCGGTCATTCGAGGAGCGCTCCCGAGGCAGGCAACCGCTCCCTAACGGTCGCGGCTCTGACCCGAACATTCGATCCTGATGCCAATATGCTCGAGTTTGCGAAAGAGCTGCGAGTCAGAGCCGCGACTGTCAAGGAGCGGTTGCCCTGGAATACGTCACTGAATTTCCGCAACTGAGTCCTAACTCTTACAGCACTTCCTCAGCCCAGCCCTCGAGCACGCTCTTGAGCTTCGAGACGAACTGATCGGCCAACGCGCCATCGATCAGGCGATGATCGAAGCTCAGCGAGAGGTGGCAGATGGATCGGATGGCGATGGCATCGTTCACCACCACCGGGGTTTTGTCCACCGTGCCTACGCCAAGGATCGCTACCTGCGGCTGGTTGATGATGGGCGTGCCGACCATGCTGCCGAAGCTGCCGAAGTTGGTGATGGAGAACGTGCCGCCGGCAACTTCGTCCGGCTTGAGCTGCCGCGAACGGGCGCGGGCGGCCAGGTCGACGATGGCGCGCTGCAATCCCAGCACGTTCTTCTCGTCGGCATTGCGGATCACCGGCACGATCAGACCGTTTTCGAGCGCCACCGCGATGCCGATATTGACCTCGTTGTGATAAAGGATGTTGTTGCCGTCGAGCGAAGCGTTGAGCAGCGGGTAATGACGCAGCGCCACGGCCGCGGCGCGGGTGACGAACGGCAGGTAGGTCAGCGGCAGGCCGTAATTGGCTTGGAAGGCAGCCTTGCTGCGCTCGCGCACTTTGGCGACTTCGGTCATGTCCACGCGGTGAATGGTGGTGACGTGAGCCGAGGTGCGCTTGGAGAGGACCATGTGCTCGGCGATTTTGCTGCGCATGGTGCTGAGCGGCTCGACGCGGGTTTTGGCGGTTCCCGGGGCCGGCAACGGCGGCAGGGCTTGCGGAGCGGGAATGGGGGCCACGGGTGCGGCAGCGGCCGCGACGGGCGGCGGTGACACGGGTGCGGATTGCGCCAGGTAGGCTTCCACGTCCTGTTTGGTGATGCGCCCGCCGGCGCCGGTGCCTTTCACCGCGCTGAGATCGAGGTTGTTTTCGCGCGCCATTTTGCGCACCAGCGGCGAAATCGGACCGGCCGGTTCGGGAGCCGGGGCCGGAGCTTCCACTGCGGGTGCGGGTGGTGGCGGCGGTGCGGCAGTGGGAACCGAAACGGCAGCCGGAGCTGGGGTCGGAGCGGGTGCCTGGGTCGCCGAAGCATTAACAGCGGGCGCACCGGCGCCGTCGCCCTCCTGGATGCGCGCTACCACGGTGTTGATCCCGACGGTCTTGCCTTCCTCGACCAGAACCTCGCTCACCACGCCGGCCGCGGGAGAAGGGATCTCCGTATCCACTTTATCGGTGGAGATCTCAAACAGCGGCTCGTCCCGCTCCACGTGCTGGCCCGCCTTCTTCAGCCATTTGGTGAGGGTGCCTTCGACAATGCTTTCGCCCATTTGGGGCATCACGACGTCAGTCATAAATGAGTTCCGTTATCTCACAATCGAATCTGCGGCCGAAATGCACGGCCAGGTTGCGTCCCACTTCTTCCACGGTTCGATCGACGCCGAGCGCGGCCATGGAGGTCACGGGCTTGGTCAATCCGCAGGGAACGATGTACTGAAAATAGTGTAAGTCGGTGGAGACGTTCAAAGCGAACCCGTGCGAAGTCACCCATCGGCTCAAATGCACTCCGATGGCGGCGATTTTGCTGCCGCCCACCCACACTCCGGTCAGCTTGGGGATGCGTCCGGCCTCGATGCCGTAATCGCCCAGCGTATCGATGATGGTCTGTTCCACGGCGCGGACGTAGGCGCCCACGTCGCGCTTCCACAGTTTGAGATCGAGAATCGGATAACCGACCAGTTGGCCCGGCCCGTGATAGGTTACGTCGCCGCCGCGGTCGGTGGGGAAAAAGCCGATGCCGGCGCGCTCCAGAATCTCGTTGCCGGCCAGCAGGTTTTCGGCGTGCCCGTTGCGGCCTAGAGTGATGACGTGGGGGTGTTCCAGCAGCAGAAGCCGGTCCACGCCCTCGCCGCGTTTGCGCTCTTCGGCGAATTGCCGTTGCAGCGCCAAGGCCTCCGCGTAGCCGATGCGGCCCAGCTCGCGCACTTCGCAGGTACGCCGCTCAGGCATTGATGGAAAGCCCGTAAACCGCGTTGAAGGCTTCGCCCACCGCTTCGTAAAGGGTGGGATGGGCGTGAATGGTCTGCATCATGACGTCCACGGTGGCCTCGGCTTCCATGGCCGCGACCGCTTCGGCAATCAGCTCGAAACCCTCCGGGCCGATGATGTGAACGCCCAGAATTTCGCCGTGGGTTTCGTCCGCCACCACCTTGACGAAGCCTTCGTGGTGACCCAGGATGGTGGCGCGGCTATTGCCGGCGAAGGGGAAGCGGCCGACCTTCACCTTGTAGCCCTCGGCCTTCGCCTGCGCCTCCGTCAGACCTACGCTGCCGATGCCGGGCTCGGTGTAAGTGCAGGCGGGGATGCGGCGCTTGTTGATGGGCACGGCCGGTTTGCCCGCCATGTGCGCCACGGCGATCATGCCTTCGCGGGTAGCCACGTGGGCCAGTTGCGGCGTGCCGGCAACCACGTCGCCGATGGCGTAGACGCCGGGCTCGGCGGTGCGCTGGTTGGCATCCACCTTGATGAATCCGCGATCGAGCTCGACTTTGGTGGTCTCGAGACCGATGTTATCCGTATTCGGCTTGCGGCCCACCGCCACCAGCAGCTTTTCGGCTTCGAGCGTCTCCTGCTTGCCGTTTTTCAACGTTGCGCTTACCCTCACGCCTTGGCCGGTCTTTTCCACCCGCTCGA
Source organism: Bryobacteraceae bacterium (assembly GCA_049511335.1). Classification (GTDB taxonomy): domain Bacteria; phylum Acidobacteriota; class Terriglobia; order Bryobacterales; family Bryobacteraceae; genus JBEKYD01. The sequence continues at coordinate 4,975 of JBEKYD010000362.1, forward strand.
CCCGCGCGCCGGTTTCGGCGCGAATGCCCTGCTTGCGGAAGTTGCGGTCAAGCTCCTTGGAAATATCTTCGTCTTCCACCGGCACCACCCGCGGCAGCATTTCGAGCACCGTTACATCGCTTCCGAAGCGCTTGAATATGGAAGCGAATTCCACGCCCACCGCGCCCGCGCCGACGATGATCAGGCTCTTGGGCACGGCCGTGAGGTTCAGGATTTCGATGTTGGTGAGGATGAATTCGGGGTCGGGCTCGAGGCCGGGCAGCATGCGCGCTTCCGAACCCGTGGCGACGAGGATGTTGCGGGCTTCGAGAGTTTGCGTGCCGGTATCCGCGGCCACTTCCACCTTGCCGCCGCCCTTCAGGGTGGCATAGCCCTGGATGCGCTCCACCTTGGCGCGCTTCAGCAGCAGGCCCACGCCGCTCGAATGTTTGTTGACGATGCCATCCTTGCGGTCCTTCACCTTGGGATAATCAAGACGTGGATTCTCGCAATGGATTCCTTCTTTGTCCGCATGCACGAACCTCTCCCAGACGTCGGCTGTCTGGAGAAGGCTCTTGGTAGGGATGCATCCCACCAGCAGGCAGGTGCCGCCGAGCTTCGCCTGTTTTTCGATGAGAACGGTTTTCAATCCGAATTGGCCGGCGCGAATAGCAGCGGAGTAGCCGCCGGGACCACTCCCGATCACAATCAAGTCGTAAGACACTTTTTTTATTGTACCCGCGTCCCTGGCATGAATGCGTCCAACATGAACGACTGAATAACCAGATGAAACGGCTCTGTATATTATGGATGGCGGCAGCCTTGCCGGGATTCACGCAGTCCGGCGGAGCGCCGCGGACGAAGCCGGCGGCGGGCGAGGCGCGCTGGACCGTCGAAAGCATCGGCGTCGAAGGCACGCGGATCTATACCGCGAAGCAAGTGCTGGCCATCGCCGGATTGAAAACGGGACAGGTTGCCGGCAAGCCCGAATTCGAGGCGGCGCGCGACCGCCTGGTGGCCACCGGGGCATTTCAAACCGTCGGCTACCAATTCAAGCGCGCGCCCGACGGCAAGGGTTATGCCGCGGTATTTCAAGTGGCCGAATTCGAGCAATGCTATCCGGTGGAATTCGAGCAATTGCATGTCTCCGAAAAAGATCTTCGCGCCGATCTGGACGCCCGCGATCCGCTATTCTCTTCCGACCGGTTGCCCGCCTCGCAACCGGTGTTCGAGCGGTATTCGAAGTGGATCCAGGATTTCCTGGCGGCGCACGGCCAGAACGAAAAGATTACGGGGTCGGTGGCCGCCACCCCGACCGGCGAGTTCGCCATTGTCTTTCACCCGGCGCGAAACCTGCCACCGGTGGCGCTGGTGACCTTCCGCGGCAATACGGTGATCCCCAACGACGTGCTGCACAACGCCATTTCATTGGCCGCCATCGGAACGCCCTATACCGAGGATCGTTTTCGCGAAATTCTGAATGCTAACGTTCGGCCGTTGTATGAAGCGCGCGGCCGGCTGCGGGTGTCCTTCCGGGAGTTGCACACCGAGCCGGCGCCGGGAGTGGCGGGCCTGCGGGTATACGTCACGGTGGATGAGGGCGACAGTTACACCCTGGGCAAACTCACCATCGACGGACCTACGCCGATGAGCACCGGCGAGCTGCTGCGCACGGCCAATATCAAGACGGGCGACATCGCCGATTTCGACCGTGTCAATAAGGGCCTGGACGCGATGCGGAAAGCGGTGCGCAATCGGGGTTACCTGGAAGCCCGCGCCGTGGCCGACCGTAAGTTCGACGATGGGAACAAAACCGTGGACCTCACCGTGCGTTTCGAATCCGGCCCCCAGTACCACATGGGCAAGCTCACCATTAGCGGGCTCGACCTGGAAGGCGAAAACGAGATGCTGCGCATCTGGACCATGCAGACCGGACACCCCTTCGACCCCGATTACCCCGATCACTTTCTGGAGGTGGTGCGGAAGGAAGGGATATTCGAGCACCTGGGAAAGACCAGAGCGAGTGTGCAGGTCGACGAAAAGACCCATACGGCGGCGGTCGAGTTATTCTTTGCGGGCGATGGCATCAGGACGAAGAAGAAGCAGTGAGGAACGTAGGCCCGATTTTGGATGCTCGCCGCTGCCTACACCGCACTCCGGTGCAACCCCGTGGCGCGGGCCTCCAGGCATGCTGCGTCGGCTGTCGAGCCGACGTTCTTACTTTCACGAAACCTGCACAAGTTTGCAAAAATAAGCTGACTCCAGGTGGGACAGACGCACAGCTGTCCCGTTAAAAGTCGAACAGATTCAGTTGGTTAGGGTCGAGGCCTGCTTCCATTTGGACGTTAGGCCGTTCAAACACCTGTAAAATAGGCATTTTTTC
>JBEKYD010000363.1:0-7319 GCA_049511335.1 Bryobacteraceae bacterium
CGATATGTATCGACTTGAGCTTTTTGAGGACATCCGGAAGGGGCAACTGCGACAACAGCGGAGTGAAACAGCCGACTCTCACGTGGGTCTCTCCTTTGCGAAGGAACAGAATATCACGGCGGGCGGAAAGGGGGTTCAATAAGGCCAAACGGAACGTGGCGCCGACACTCGCGTCTACAGAAGGGGCAGACATTCCCACCTGCCGCGACCACCGTCCACCAGGCGCTATGATGGGGCCTCGTGGCGCATTTCCTGTTTATCGATGAAAGCGGCTATGACAGCGGGCCCTCGCCGTACGGCGTATTGGGCGGTGTCACCATCGAAGACCGCGATGTGTGGAACTTGATCAAGGCGATGCAGGACACCGAGGTTCGCTACTTTGGAACCCGCTACTCGGCTGGCCAAACGGAACTCAAGGCAAAAAAGCTTATTTCGGCACAGGTCTTCCGCCAAGCTGCACTTGCCGAAAAGCTCGCGTTTGCGGAACGCACCGAGCTTGCCAAGCGATGCCTTGAGCGTGGCGCCGGCGCTCCTCCACGCGCGATCGCAGCACTGGCTCAGGCGAAGCTTGAGTACGTGAGGGAAGTCCTTGAGATCTGTTCGCGTTTTCGGTGCCGTGCCTTCGCCAGCGTCGTGGACAAAGGCTCAGCGTCTCCCGGAACGGACCATCTCCGGAAGGATTACGCATACCTTTTCGAGCGGTTCTTCTATTTCTTGGAAGATCTTGGGCCGGACGCCTTTGGCGTCGCTGTCTTCGATGAGCTTGAGAAAGTCCAAAGCCACCTCCTGGTGAGCCAGATGGACAGCTATTTCAAACTGACCATCAAAGGCCGCCAACGGGCAGGCCGGATCTTGCCGGAGCCCCTATTCGTCCATAGCGACCTGACCACCGGTATCCAGGTCGCCGATTTGTTGGCGTACATCCTATCTTGGGGGTGGCGCCTCAAGAGCATGACAAACCCGGCGCGGCCGGAGCTTGCGGGGTTCGTTGCGCAGATCTGTCGGCTCCGGTATCGGGCGATCCGCGAGGTCGACACCAACCCTCAGTTCACCATCTGGAGCTTCGCGTTCATTGAGGACTTGAGACCGCAGGCGGGGCGAGAAACCGAAGCCGACGAAAATTCGGAAGCGCAATAAGAAAAGGCAATGCAGCCGAAGCCACAAAGCCTCCAACTACGAGTATATACTAGCATCTCTCGAGTAGGCAACTCTGGTGCCAAGGCGTAACCCACTCCTCTTGGAAGGTCGGGGCCTTGGGCGCGCACACCAGTTGATCGCACACGCGCTATCGATCCATCCTGAACGACCGCCGCGTCAGGCGCTTCGCGCCGATCGGAACTCAAAGCCTCACCTCGACATCCAGTACCGCGCCGGCAAATCCGCGACCCTGCCCAGCACCGGCGAGGAAAAGACCACGCTGGTAGTGGGAACTCCGAAATCGAGCAGCTTTTCCACCAGGCCCTCCAGCTCTTCCTCCGACGCGGCCACCACCTTCAGGATGAAGGCATCGCCGCCGGCCACGTGGTGGCATTCGGCTATCAGGTCCATGGTCTTCACCGCATTCAGGAACGGCCGGTACTTGGGTCCGTCGCAGCTCAGGCGCACGATGGCAAGCACGCGGAAACCGAGGGCTTCCCGGTCGATATCCACTCGATAACCGCGGATGATCCCGGCTTCTTCCATGCGCCGCATGCGCTCGGCTGTGGCCGCAGGGGAGAGGCCGATCTGCCGGCCGAGCTCGGCGTAGGAGATGCGGGCGTCCCTTTCGAGAATTGACAGTAGGTTATGTCCTAAATCATCGAGCAAACCTGAAGATTCAACGGCCATTTGCTAATTTTACCAATGAATTCCACTGTTCGAGAACGCGTGGCGGCGTTATCATTCGGTCAGGATGCTACTCGGTGGGCAACCCCTGACATTGAGCGATATCGCGGCCATTGCCTCGGGCGAACCGGTGCGGCTGGCGCCGTACGCCATCGGACCGATGGAGGCGTCGCGGCGGGTGGTGCGGGAAGCGGCCGAAGAGCAGACGCCGGTTTACGGAATCAATACCGGGTTCGGCAAGCTGTGCGACGTGAAGATCCCGGAATGGGACGTCGAACGGCTACAACTGAACCTGGTGCGCAGCCACGCATGCGGGATCGGACGTCCGCTCTCGGAAGGCGAGACCCGCGTCATGATGGCATTGCGCGCCAACACGCTGGCTCTCGGCTACAGCGGGGCGCGGCCGGCTGTGGCCGAGACGCTGTGCAACATGATCAACCGTGGCGTGTACCCGGTGATCCCGGAGAAAGGGTCGGTGGGCGCGAGCGGCGATCTGGCCCCGCTGGCGCATCTGGCGCTGTGTGCTATCGGCGAGGGCGAAGCGGTCTATCGCGGAAAACGCATGGCTGGCGGGGAAGCGCTCGCGCGGGCAGGACTGGAGCCGCTGAAGCTAGAAGCCAAGGAAGGGCTCGCCCTGTTGAACGGCACGCAGGCGTTGACAGCAGTGGGAGCGCTGGCGCTCTGGCGCGCGCATCGCCTGGCCGGCATCGCCGATCTGGCGGGCGCGCTTTCGCTCCAAGCCCTGCTCGGCACGCCCGCGGCTTTCGACGCCCGAATCCACGCCGCACGCCCGCACGCGGGGCAATCCGCGGTTGCGGCACGTTTGCGCGAACTGCTGGAAGAGAGCGATGTCGCAGCACACCGCCGCTCGTCGCCCGCGCGCGTGCAAGACGCCTACAGCCTGCGCTGCATGCCGCAGGTCCATGGCGCGGTGCGCGGCGCGCTGGAGTTTGCGCGCGCCACGGTCGAGATCGAAACCGGCAGTGCTACCGATAACCCCCTGGTCTTCGCCGAATCGGGCGACGTCCTCAGCGGCGGCAATTTCCATGGCGCACCGCTGGCGCTGGCGTTCGATTCCGCAGCCATCGCTCTGGTCACGCTGGCGTCCATCGCCGAGCGCCGTATCGATCGCCTGGTGAATCCCGATCTCAATCGGGGGCTGCCCGCTTTCCTGGCCGCGGATCCCGGCGTCGGCAGCGGCTTCATGATGGCCCACGTGACCGCGGTTTCCCTGCTGAGCGAAAGCAAAGTGCTGGCGCATCCGGCCAGCGTGGACAATTTGCCCACGTCCGGCGGCCAGGAGGACCACGTTTCCATGGGCATGACCGCGGCGCTCAAGCTGCGCCAGATCGTGGAGAACGGCGAGGCGGTAGCCGCCATCGAACTTTTGTCCGCCAGCCAAGCCCTTCATTATCGCGAGCCGTTCGAGCCGGGCCCCGAGCTCGGCCGGGTGCTCGAAGCGGTGCGCGCCATCGCGCCGCCCGCGGACGACGACCGCCCGCTTTCGCCCGCCATCGAGGCTGTGGCCGCGGCCATCCGCGACGGCCGCTTCGACGAGTGGGCCATGCCGGAAGCGCTTCCCTCTCCGGCGGAGGTGATCGAATGAATGTAGAGACCGCGATTCAGGCTCCGCGCGGGAGCCGTCTGCGCTGCCAAGGCTGGCACCAGGAGGCCGCCTTGCGCATGCTGCACAACAATCTCGATCCGGAAGTCGCCGAAAAGCCCGACCAGCTTATCGTCTACGGCGGCACCGGGCGCGCCGCTCGCGATTGGCCCAGTTTTCACGCCATCGTCCGCTCGCTCGAATCGCTGGCGAACGACGAAACGCTGCTGGTGCAATCGGGGCGTCCAGTGGCCGTCTTCCGCACCCACCCCGAAGCGCCGCGAGTGTTGCTGGCCAACTCGAACCTGGTGGGCCATTGGTCCAACTGGACGGAATTTAACCGGCTCGAGCGCCTCGGGCTCACCATGTACGGGCAGATGACGGCCGGCTCGTGGATCTACATCGGCAGCCAAGGCATCGTGCAGGGAACCTTTGAGACGTTCGCGGCGCTGGCGCGCAAGCACTTCGGCGGATCGCTGGCGCGCAAGCTTGTGGTTTCGGGCGGCATGGGCGGGATGGGAGGCGCGCAGCCGCTGGCCGCCACCATGAACGGCGCGCGCTTCCTCGGCATCGACGTGGACGCCGCGCGCATCGAGCGGCGGCTCGAAACCGGCTATTGCGACCGCATCGCCTACACGCTCGACGAAGCTCTGCGCCTGCTCGACGGTGGCGGCGCGATTTCGGTGGCGCTGGTGGGCAACTGCGCCGACGTGCTCCCGGAGTTGGTGCGCCGTGGCATCGTGCCGGACGTTCTCACCGATCAGACCAGCGCGCACGACCCCCTCAACGGCTACGTGCCCAACGGCATGACCCTGGCCGAAGCGCTGGGCTTGCGCGCGCGCGATCCCGAGCAGTACGTCGCCAAGTCCATGGCGGCAATGGCCGTGCACGTGGAAGCCATGCTGGCGCTGCAAAGAGCTGGCGCAGTGACTTTCGATTATGGCAACAACCTTCGCACCCACGCCAAGCAGGCCGGCGTAGAGCGCGCTTTCGACATTCCCGGTTTCGTGCCCGAGTACATCCGCCCGCTCTTTTGCCAGGGCCGCGGTCCGTTCCGCTGGGTGGCGCTTTCGGGCGACCCGGCCGATATCCACCGTACCGATAAGCTCGTCCTCGAACTCTTTCCCCGCGACGAGACGCTGGCCCGCTGGATCCCGCTCGCCGAACGGCGCATCCGCTTCCAGGGCCTTCCCGCGCGCATCTGCTGGCTGGGCTACGGCGAGCGCGCTGAGTTCGGCCTCGCCATCAACCGCCTGGTGCGCAACGGGGAGTTGAAGGCGCCCATTGTGATCGGCCGCGATCATCTCGATACCGGCAGCGTGGCCAGCCCCTTCCGCGAAACCGAAGGCATGCGCGACGGCTCCGACGCCATCGCCGATTGGCCGCTGCTCAACGCTCTGGTCAACACCGCGGCCGGCGCATCCTGGGTCAGCATCCACAACGGCGGCGGCGTGGGCATCGGTTACTCGCAACATGCCGGCATGGTGGCGGTAGCGGATGGCAGCGAGGAATCCGACCGGCGCCTGGAGCGCGTGCTCACCAGCGACCCCGGCATTGGCGTCGTGCGCCACGCCGACGCCGGATACCGGGAGGCAATCGATTTTGCCCGCGAGCACGGCATCCGCCGCCCCATGGATTCGCTACAGTAGAAACCGAATGTCCCGACAGCTCGTAGAGTGCGTACCGAACTTCAGCGAAGGCCGCGACCTGGCGAAGGTCAACGCCATCGTGCAGGCGATCCTCGCGGTTCCCGAGGTCGTGCTGCTCGATCGCGAAAGCGACCCCGATCACAACCGCAGCGTATTGACCTTCGTCGGCCCGCCGGACGCGGCGGCGGTTGCGGCGTTTCGCGCGGTCGAAAAGGCCGTGGAGCTGATCGATCTGAGGCAACACACCGGCGCCCATCCGCGCATCGGCGCCGCCGACGTGTTGCCGTTCATTCCCATCGAAGGCGTCACGCTGGAAGAGTGCGTGCGCCTGGCCGAGCGCGTCGGGCACGAACTGTGGACGAAGCTCCATTTGCCCGTCTACCTCTACGAAGCCGCGGCGCGGCGGCCGGAGCGCACCAATCTCGAGAGCATCCGCAAAGGCCAGTTCGAGGCGCTGGTGCGCGAGATGGGAACGGTGGCCGCGCGCGATCCCGATATCGGCGACGCGGTCTGTCACCCCACCGCCGGCGCCGTCGTTACCGGAGCGCGTAAGTTCCTCATCGCCTACAACGTCAACTTGAACACGCCAGACCTGTCCGTCGCCCAACGAATCGCCCGCGCGATCCGCTTCTCAACCGGCGGCTTCCGCTACGTGAAATCGATGGGCGTGATGCTGGGCTCGCGCAACATCGCCCAGGTTTCGATCAACCTCACGGATTTCGAGCAGACGCCCATGCACCTGGTCTTCGAGACCGTGCGGCGCGAAGCCGAGCGCTATGGCGTGAGCGTGGTGGGCAGCGAGATCGTCGGTCTGATCCCGAAAAAATCGATCGAGCTTTCCGCCGAGTATTTCCTGCGCTTTGAAAATTTCCGCCCCGAGTTGGTGCTGGAGAACCGCATCGCCGAAGCGCTCTCCGCCCGCGGCGGCCTGCCGCAATTCCTGGACGCTCTCGCCTCACCCTCCGCGACCCCCGGTGGAGGCAGCGCCGCCGCGGCCGCCGGCGCCATGGCCGCGGCGCTGGGTTCCATCGTCACCCGTCTCGCGAAGCTCGATCCCGCGCCCTTCGAAGCCGACCGCCAGTTCTTCACCGAAGCCGTCGATCGCGACGCCGAGGCGTTCAACCACGTGATGGCCGCCTACAAACGCCCCAAGGATGAACGCGGCCCGTACGTGGAAGCCGCGCTCCACGGCGCCACTGAAGTCCCGCTCGAAGTCCTGGAACGGTCCCACCACCTCGCCGCCCGCTTGAGTGCCCTCGAAATTCCGGCCAGGTTCGCAAGCGACCTCGCGGTTGCAAAATCGCTAGCCGCCGCCGCGCGCGCGGGGGCCTGGGAGAACGTCAAGATCAATCTGGATTCCATCCAAGATGCCGAGTTCAAGGCAGCCGTCGGGCGCCGTGTGGATGCGCTATAAGTCGTGGGGCAGACCATCGTTTTTCGTGGTCTGCCAGCCAGCCCAAAGACCAGACGTTATGCGTGGCAGACCACGAAAGACGATGGTCTGCCCCACGCGAAATGGAGCCAGCCCCAAGTGAGCCACGTTCTCCCTCACGACGATCCCCCGCCCTATCTCGCCCTGCTGAACTGCGCCCAGCTCGTTACCCTGGCCGGACCCGCGCGGCCGCGTACCGGAGCCGAATTGCGCGAGCTCGCGATCGTTCCCGACGGCGCCATGCTCGTGCGCGACGGGCGTATCGCAGCCATTGGGCCGCGCAGGGAGATCGAGCGCGAACTTGCCCCCGAAACCGAAATCATCGATGCCGGCGGTCGCGTCGTCCTGCCCGGCTTTGTGGACGCGCACTCTCACGCGGTCTTCGCCGGTAACCGTGCCGACGAGTTCGAGCGCCGCGCGCTGGGCGCTACCTACGCCGAAATCGCGGCCTCCGGCGGGGGCATTCGCTCCACCGTACGCCACACCCGCGAAGCCTCCGAAGACGATCTTCTCCGTGCCGCCCTCCGTTACGCCGGTTGGTTCCTGGCCGGAGGCACCACCACCATCGAAGCGAAATCCGGCTACGGCCTCTCGCTCGATGCCGAGTTGAAGATCCTCCGTGTCATCCGCGCGCTTGGCGCCTCCGGCCTCCTCCGCGCCGTACCGACCTTCCTCGGCGCGCACGAGATCCCCGACGAATATCGCGGCCGCACTGGCGAATACGTCGACCTCGTGACTCACGAAATGCTGTCCCGGGTCGCCGAAGAACGCCTGGCCGAATACTGCGACGTCTTCTGCGAGCCCAATATCT
>JBEKYD010000364.1:0-7268 GCA_049511335.1 Bryobacteraceae bacterium
TCGAAGTGCCGATGGGCATCACGCTCTCCGAGATCATCTACGAAATGGGCGGCGGCAGCGCCACCGGCCGCCCCATTAAGGCGGTGCAAACCGGCGGCCCCAGCGGCGGCTGCATTCCATCCGCCTTGTTCGAAACGCACATCGACTATGAAGAACTGGTTCGCCACGGCGCCATCATGGGCAGCGGCGGCATGATTGTCATGGACGAGGACACTTGCATGGTGGACCTGGCGCGCTATTTCCTCGCCTTCACCGCCAAGGAGTGTTGCGGCAAATGCGCGCCGTGCCGGCTGGGCACGGCGCAGCTTTTGGAGATTCTCACGCGCATTACTCAGGGCCGGGGCGTCGGGGCCGACTTGCAAACGCTCACCGAGCTTGGCTCCACCGTGAAAACCACGTCGTTGTGCGGCCTCGGGCAGACTGCGCCGAACCCGGTGCTGACCACGCTCCAATACTTCCGCCAGGAATACGTAGAACACATCCGCGAGCGGCGATGCCGCGCGGGCGTTTGCCAGGCCTTGATGCTGGCGCCCTGCGAGAACTCCTGTCCGCTGCACATGAACATCCCCGGCTACCTCCAACTGCTCAAGGAAAACCGGCTCGACGATGCCTTCGAGATGGTGCTGCTCGACAATCCGTTGCCGGCCACGACCGGCCGCGTCTGCCAATACCCGTGCGAACAACGTTGCCGTCGCGCCACGGTCGACGAGGCCGTCAACATGCGCGAGGTCCACCGTTTCATCGCCGATGCCAAGCTCGGAAGGACGCCGGTGGCAAAAATCGTTCGCCGGTTGAAACAGCGCCAACTTCCTGCCACCGGGAAACGCGTCGCCATCGCCGGCGCCGGGCCGGCGGGATTGACGGCGGCGTTTTACCTGGCGCTGCTCGGCCACCACGTGACCATGTTCGAGGCCGCCGCGCACCCCGGGGGCATGCTTCGCTACGCGCTGCCCCAATACCGGTTGCCGAAAAACACCCTCGACCGCGAGGTCGCCGTGATCCGCGGACTGGGCGTGGAGTTCACCTGCAACACCGCCGTCGGCCACGACATCACGCTCGAGGAATTGACCGGCGCGCACGACGCGGTACTGCTGGCCTTCGGCACGTGGGAAGGCGAAGACCTCGCCGTGCCCGGCCGCGGACTGGCCGGTGTTGAGCCGGCGCTGGATTTTCTGGAAGCCGCCACCCGCGGGGAAAAACATCCCGTCGGCCGCAGCGTCGTTGTCATCGGGGGCGGCAACGCGGCGATTGATTCCGCGCGCACGGCGTTGCGCTTCGGCGCGGAGGTGACGATCGTTTACCGGCGCTCTCGCGAGGAAATGCCCGCCATTGCCGAGGAGACCGCGCACGCGCTGGAGGAAGGCGCGCGGCTCATCACGCTGGCCGCGCCGGTGCAAGTGCTGGGCGAAAACGGCAAGGTGACGGGACTGGAAGTCGAAAAGACTGCGCTGGGCAAATTCGACGCGCGCGGCCGTCGCGCGCCCGTGCGGACGGGCGAAAAATACGTCATCCCGTGCGACACCATCATCGAAACCATCGGCCAAAGAGTCGAAGCCGGGCTGCTCAGCAAACTCGGCCTGCGGGTCACCGGCGCCGGTACTGTCGAGGTGGATCCGTGGACGCTGCGGACGGGCGATCCCAAGGTCTTCGCAGCCGGTGACGTTGTGAGCGGCGCGGCCAACGTCAGCGGCGCCATGGCGCTGGCCAAAAAGGCCGCTCAAAATATTGACCGCCAGTTGACCGGCAAGGATCGTTTTCGGGAGCTTTGGCCGGCGTTCGAGTACGACAACGCGCCGCCGCCGCAGGGCCAGGGCGGTCCGCGCAATGTGGCGAAGATCGCCGCCTGTGCATCGCGCCGCCACAACTTCAACGAGGTCACACAAACATTCAGTACGAGACAAGCGCGGGCCGAGACCCTACGATGTCTGCGCTGCGACATCAGGACCACGGAGGAGGACGCAGCATGAAAACCGTCTCGCTCAGCATCGACGGCAAATCCGTGACGGCTTCCGCTGGCACGACGATTCTGAACGCCGCAGCCGCCGCCGGCATTGACATCCCGCATCTTTGTTACGACCCGCGCGTTGAGCCCATCGGCAGTTGCCGGCTCTGCGGCGTGAAGGTGGAGGGAATGCGCGGCCTCATCGCCTCCTGCGGACAGGCGGTCAGCGAGGGCATGAAGATTACGACCGAGGACGACGACCTGGCGCTGCACCGCAGGCAGATTTTGCAATTGTTGTTATCCGATCATCCCCCCACCTGCACCACTTGCGATAAATCCGGCAACTGCCGGCTCCAGGATTACGCCTACCGTTATCATGCCGATCAGAACCGATTCGGCCCGTTGATGCACCAACCCGACGGCCCGAACTACACTACCCTCAACAAGGGCATCCTTTACGACGCCGAAAAGTGCATCAAATGCGGACTCTGCGTGAAATATTGCGAGACCGTGCAGATGGCCGAGGCGTTGACGTTTGCGTGGCGCGCCAAACGCCTGGTGGTCACCACGCCGTTCGAGGAGGATTTGCACAAGACCACCTGCGAACTCTGCGGCGGCTGCATCCGCGTTTGTCCCGTCGGCGCCATGCTGGACAAATCCGCCGTGGGCATGGGACGCGAGAAGGACCTCAGTCGCGTCCGCACCACCTGCTCGTACTGCGGCGTCGGCTGCCAGATGGACCTGTTGGTGGACAAGCCTCGCAACCGCATTGTCCGCGTGTCCGCCGATCCCGGCTCAACGATTAATAGCGGCAACCTCTGCGTCAAGGGACATTTCAGTTTCGAGTTCGTCGCGTCCAAGGACCGGCTCACCCATCCGCTGATTCGCAACAACGGCAGCTTCGAGCAAGTGACATGGGACGAAGCCATCGAATTTGCCGGCAAACGCCTGCGTGAACTGCGCGACAAACATGGAGCCGACGCCGTTGCTTTCGTCTCCTCCTCGCGCTGCACCAACGAAGAGAACTACCTGATGCAGAAACTGGCGCGCACGGCGGGATCCACGAATAACGTGGATAACTGCGCCAGCACTTGACATGCGCCGAGCGTCGCCGGTCTGGCGATGTCCTTCGGCAGCGGCGCGATGACCAACAGCAGCGCCGAAATCAAAGACTGCAACGTGCTCTTCCTCATCGGCGCTAACCCCACCGAGGCGCATCCGATTTACGGTTTAGAGATGAAGCGCGCGCTGCGCCGCGGCGCCAAGCTGATCGTCTGCGACCCGCGCAAGACCTGGCTGGCCCAGCGCGCTCACATCCACATCCAGCACCGTCCCGGCAGCGACAGCATGCTGCTGAACGCCATGATGCGATTCATCATCGACGAAGGGCTGGCCAACCGGGAGTTCATCGAGAGCCGCTGCGAGAATTTCGAGGAGTTTTGCGAGAATTTGCGGGCGTACAGCGTGGAAGCGGCGGCGAAATATTGTGGCGTGGATGCGGAATTGATCCGCACCGCCGCGCGATGGTATGCGACCGGAAATCCCAGCGCGATTTACTACACGCTGGGCATCACTGAACATACCTGCGGCACGGACAACGTCAAGAATGTTGCCAACCTCGCCATGCTCTGCGGCCAGATCGGCAAGCCCTCCAGCGGCGTCAACCCCATGCGCGGCCAGAACAACGTCCAGGGCGCCTGCGACATGGGCGCGATGGGCGATAAATTTCCCGGCTACCAGGATGTGACCGACCCCGCGACACGCGCCAAATTCGAAAAAGCCTGGGGCGTCGAGCTCCCGCAAAACAGAGGCGCCAGACTTCCGGAATTTATCGAAGCTGCCGGACGGGGCAAGTTGAAGGGGCTTTACATCATGGGCGAGGATCTGGTGATGACCGAGCCCAATAACGCTAAAGTGATCGAGGACCTGCGTAACCTGGAATTCTTCGCCATCCAGGAGATCTTTCTCACTGAAACCGCTAAGCTCGCACACGTCGTTCTACCGGGCGCCTGTTGGGCGGAGAAGGATGGAACGTTCACCGCGTCCGAACGCAGGATGCAGTTGGTCCGCAAGGCCGTCGAACCGCCCGGCGAAGCGCGCGCCGACTGGCAGATTCTTTGCGCCGTCTCGACCGCCATGGGATACCCGATGCAATACGAGAGTCCGGCGCAAATCTTCGACGAGATGGCCGGCCTCGCGCCGATTTTCGGCGGTATGAGCCATCGACGGATCGCCGCAGCCGATGGCCTCCAGTGGCCATGCCCGACGCGAAACCATCCCGGCACGCGTTTCCTCCACGAAGGCAAGTTCACACGCGGCAAAGGCAAGTTCCATGCCATCACCTTTCAAGCGCAGAAGGAGGAACCGTGTGAGGAATTTCCGCTTATCCTCTCCACCGGCCGGACGCTTTACAACTACAACGGCGGCACCATGACTCGCCGCTCCGCTGTCATCCACCAGAAAGATCCAGCTAACTTTGTCGAAATTCACGCTGACACCGCAGCGCGCTACGGTATCCAGCCGGATGAGAAGGTGATCGTCCGTACCCGCCGCGGCCAAGTCACCGGCCGTGCTGTGGTCGGCGATCGCGTGCGCCCGGACACAATCTGGATGCCCTTCCATTTCGTAGAAGAACCGGCCAACGCCGTCACCAACGACGTTTTTGACCCCGTCACCGCCACCGCCGAGTACAAGTGCTGCGCGGCGGCGATCGAGAAAGTACACTAAATGCTTTCACCACAGAGGGCACAGAGGACACGGAGAAAAGACGTAGGACTGGATGAGAGAGAAAGAGCGACTGAATGGGATCACGCAGGCAATTATCGGAGCAGCAATTCAGGTGCACCGCGTGCTCGGCCCAGGCTTGCTAGAGTCTGCTTACGAAGCCTGTTTGGCATTCGAGCTGAAGAAGCGGGGACTGAGCGTAGAGCAACAAAAGCCCCTGCCGCTTATCTATGAGCAGGTCAAGCTGGATTGCGGCTATCGTATCGATCTTTTGGTGGAAGGGGTAGTGGTGGTAGAGGTCAAATCGATAGATGCTCTGGCCCCCATTCACGAGGCCCAGGTAATGTCGTGCCTCAAACTGTCAGGATGCAAGGTGGCCCTGCTGATCAACTTTAACGTTCCGTTGTTGAAAGATGGCATTCGCCGGTTTGTCAACGGCGCCTTGTAGTTTTCTCCTCCGTGTTCTCTGTGCCCTCTGTGGTGAATGCCTTTGCTCTTAGGCTCGCGCCTCGATTGCATCCAGGATGTCGCCCACGGCCGCGAGCAAATCCGGATCTTGCACCGGCAAGCCGCGGTGGGAGGCCTGGCGCAGCGCGAAGCTTTCGGGAAGATGCGCCACGACTTTCAGGCCCGCCATCCCCTTCTCAATCATCTCGCGCTCTTCCGCGTCGCGGGTTTTGTTCCCCACGACTAACAAGCGAGAAAGGCCTATGTCTGCGGCCAGTTGTTGAATCCGCCGGGCCGTTTCGATGGAAGACTGGCTCGGCTCGACCACGATTAAGAGCGCGTCTGCGCCTCTCGAGGTTGCTCTGCCCAGATGTTCCAACCCCGCCTCGCAATCCATGAATACCCAATCCGAACGCTCCAGCATGATGTGCTGAAGAAGGTTCCGAAGGAAAGCGCTCTGCGGGCAAGCGCAGCCGCTTCCTCCCTGGCCGATGCCGCCCATCACCAGCAGCCGAACACCATGATCTTCAAAAGAGAAGCGGTCCGGAATGTCGTCCACGCGAGGGTTGAGCCGGAAAAAGCCTTCCAGCGACCCTAGCCGCTCCTCGATCAATTCCTTCATTCCGACCAAGGCCGGCGGGGCGGAAGGAAAACCAAGGGCGAGATGCAAATTGGGGTTTGGGTCGGCGTCAATGACTAGAACAGGGTGTCCCCTCAAGGCCGCTTGCCGCGCCAACAGGGCTGTCAAGGTAGTCTTACCGACCCCGCCTTTGCCACTGAGTGCAATTTTCATGATATTAGTCTATCAAAAAGAACTTCACCACAGAGGACACAGAGATCACGGAGAAGAGGATTTACTCTGTGGCCTCCGTGTGCTCTGTGGTGGATCTGTTTTTCGCGAACTCAACCAGCCGCTCGCACAGCATGCCGCCCAGGTGGGCCAGAATCTCGAGGTGGTGATAATGGCTGGCGGAATTGTCGAATAGGACCTGCGCGGAGTCGGGGAACTCTCCGCCTCCTGACCAGTACACCACGGCGAGAGGCGATCGTGGAAACACCCAGAAGCGGAACGCCGCGTCGCCCATCTCGACTGGTTCGCCACCAAGTCCTCGAGCGACGCCGCGAAATGCTTCCACATCGCCACGAAAGCTCTTCACCAGCAAGTTGCCGCTGTAGGATTGAAACGCCTGCTCATAGAACGCCCCATGAGGCAGGTTGCGCAACGAGACCCACGTGTTTTCTACGGGCGCCCCATCAGCTAAGAGGAGGTGCTGGAGGATTAAACCCGCAAAGTGCGCAGGGCAAGGCTGGCCTGCCTTGTCGCGAACCGTCAAGTCAGACCAGGTCACGAAATAGGGCCGACCCCAGAAGGGGATCTCAAGCCGAGTCTCACCCGCCACAGCTTCGCAGCGCGCGCTGGACCACAATGCCACTTCCGCAGCGTCCCGTCGCCGCAGCGCTTCTTGCGTCTCACGCAGTTGTTTCTCCAGGCTTGCAGCCCAGGTTGGGTTTACTGGCATGGATTTATTAGCTCTCAGCTATCAGCTCGCAGCCTTCTGCGAGCTTCAGTCGACAATCGTCTGCTCATGGCTGATAGCTGACGGCTGATCGCTGCACTACACCCCCACCGTCACACCCTGAAACGTTTTCTTCGCCGTGTACATGGGTGGCGCGAGCTTTAATTCAGCGCGCTTCTTATCCAGATGCTCGATGATCTGGGCGGCAGCTTTGACGGGGTCGGGTTCGAAGAAGAATTTCCCGCCTGTCAGCTTTTCGACGTCATCCGTAAGGAATTTATGCACGGCTGGGCTGCCCAATACCGGGTGTGGGGTTCCGAAGTGAGTAAGCACGCCCGAGGCTACACAATAGAAGCCAATGGCAATCGCCT
This sequence comes from Bryobacteraceae bacterium, assembly GCA_049511335.1. GTDB lineage: Bacteria > Acidobacteriota > Terriglobia > Bryobacterales > Bryobacteraceae > JBEKYD01. The sequence goes on from JBEKYD010000364.1 coordinate 7,002, forward strand.
TCTCGGACATCCACTCAGGCGCCGAACCCGCCACCGGCAGTTGCGAGAAATCCTCTCCCAGACCGCCTTCTCCCACGATCTCGATGAGCGTTGTCAGAATGCGGGAATTGTCCACACACGACCCGAGGTGCAAAACGGGGGGGATGCCGACGGCTTCGCAAATCTCCCGCAATCCCGCGCCGGCTTCTTGGTACGCTGCTTCGGGCTTGAGCAGGCCACACTTCGCGTCCGCAATGGCGGCGCAGCCTGTGCTGACGATCAACACGT
>JBEKYD010000365.1:0-7266 GCA_049511335.1 Bryobacteraceae bacterium
TATGGCCACCTCGCAAGGCGCCGTGGGTTCGGCGGCAACCAGTTTCGAGGAAAGCAGCAGCAGCGAGGGCCGCAGCCGTTTGCCGCCGCTCGAATGCAGATACTGGGCGATGGCGGTGACGGCGCCGACCGAGGCCACCGATTCGGCGGTCAGCCTTTTTTCCACCAGGAGCAGGTCGTCCTGGATGAGGTCGAAAAGCTCGCGCGCCGTCGTGGCCTGGCTCAGCTTGCCTAGATTCATGTAAGTTGACTAGTTTAACCGTTGAATGGGCCGGCCCGCAAACAGCAGCGGGCGAAATTGGCGCTCGTCAGCTCCGCCACGGACTCCATCGTCGTGCCCCGCACCTCCGCCAAACGCCGCGCAATTTCCGGCAAGAACGCCGGCTCATTCCTCTTGCCGCGATACGGCGCCGGCGCCAGGTACGGGCAATCGGTTTCAATCAGCAGACGATCGTCGGGCGTGATGCGCGCCGCTTCGCGCACGCTCTCCGCTTTAGGAAATGTCACAACGCCGCCGAAGGCCAGGTGAAATCCCAGCGCGAGCGCTTGCTCGGCCTGCCTGGCGCCGCCTGTAAAGCAATGAAAAATGCCGCCCGCGTTTCCGTGCGCGCGCAAAATATCCAGCGTGTTCTCCCAAGCTTCGCGCGTGTGGATCGACACGGGCTTGCCGGCCGCGCTCGCCAGCTCCATCTGGCGCGCGAATACCCGGCGCTGCGCCTCGCGCGGCGAAAAATCGTAGTGGTAGTCGAGCCCGATTTCACCGATCGCCACAACTTTAGGATGCATTGCCAAGTCGCCCAGCCGCACGAAAATCTCCTCCCCCGCTTTGGCCGCATCGTGCGGATGCACGCCCACCGTGGCGTAAAATCCTTCGTAACCCTCCGCCAGCCGGATGCCCGCTTCCAAATCCGGCGGACCGTTGCCGGTGCCAATCGCCAGCATGGTGCCGACACCCGCCGCCCGCGCCCGCGCAATCGCCTCATCCCGGTCCGCATCGAACTGGGCATCGTCCAGGTGGCAGTGCGAATCCACTAGGGAAAGAACCGTTATCATCTTTGAGCAGCCATTCTTGGCTGCTGCACCTCAGTGGGACAGACCATCGATTCTTGTGGTCTGTCATCCCGCTGCCCAGTAGTGCAGACTTCATGAAAAGCCTGAAGAAATAGAGCCACCGATGAACACCGATGAACGCAGATGAAGAAAACAATGGTTTTATCTGTGTTCATCGGTGTTCATCTGTGGCTTGAATTTGATTTTTCACAGCCCCGCCCCTCACTTCAGCCTCGCCCCCGCTGGAATCTCCTCATGAAACCCCGCCAGCACCGGTTTCCCGCCTTCCACCGATGCCGCCACAATCATCCCGTTCGATTCGATCCCCTTCAGCTTGCGCGGCGCCAAGTTCGCCACAATCACAACCTTGCGGTTCAGCAATTGTTCGGGAGCGTAAGCTTCGGCGATTCCCGCCACAATGGTCCGCGGCTTGCCCTCGCCCAGGTCCACCTTCATGTGCATCAGCTTGTCCGACCCTTTTACCCGTTCGGCGGAAAGCACCAGCCCCACGCGCAGATCCACTTTGGCGAAATCGTCGATGGCAATCTTGGCGGACTCCGCTTCCGCCGCCGGTGCGACAGCTTTGCCCATCAGTACTGCCTGTTCGGCTGTCACCTTCGCTTCCAGCTCGCGCATCTTCTCGATTGCCGGCTTTGCATCGATGCGCGGGAAAACTCCCGCCACCGCGCCGATGGTTTGCCCCGGCTTCAATCCGCCCCATGCCAGCGTTTCGAGCCGCACCGCCTCGAGCGGTTCCTTCATTCCAAGCTGCATCCAGATCTTGGCCGCCGATTCCGGCAGAACCGGCGAAACCAGTGCCGTCGCGATGCGCAACGCCTCCGCGGCAGTAAAGAGCGTCTGCGCCAGATCGGTCTGCGATTGCGCGTCCTGTTGCCGGGCCAGCTTCCACGGTTGCTGGTTGACGATGTACTTATAGACGGCCGAAATCAGGGCCCATATCGCTTCCAAACCCTTAGAAAACTCGAACCGTTCAAACGCGTCCTTCACGTCCCCGATCGTGCTTTCCGCGGCCGACTCGATTATCGGATCCGTTCCGGACGGGATTTCGCCCCCCCTATACTGCTGAATCATGGTCAGCGTTCTGCTGGCCAGGTTCCCGAGCCCATTCGCCAAATCGGAATTGTAGCGGCCGACCAGCGCGTCGTAGCTGAAGCTGCCATCCTGCCCGAAGACAATCTCCCGCATCAGGAAATAGCGCAGCGCGTCCGCCCCCATCACTTCGCGGATCGGCTCCGCGCGCACGATGTTGCCGCGCGATTTCGACATCTTGCTCTCTTCGAACAGCAGCCATCCATGCGCGAAAATGTGCTTGGGAATGTCAAGACCGGCGGCCCACAAAAACGCCGGCCAGTAGATGGCGTGGAAACGCACGATTTCTTTGCCGATCAGGTGCAAATCGGCGGGCCACAAATCTTTGCCATCCACCGCGCTCATATAAGCGGTGAGCGCGTCGAACCACACGTAGAACACGTGCGGCGCTTCGCCCTCCACCGGGATACCCCATTTGATATTGGTGCGCGTGATGGAAAGATCCGTCAGTCCCTGGCGCAGGAACGACAGAACTTCGTTCCGCCGCGTCTCCGGCTGCAGGAATTCCGGGTGCGTCTCGTGAAATTCCCGCAGCCGCTCCGTAAATGCCGAAAGCTTGAAGAAGAAATTCTCTTCCGTGATGGTCTCGGTCGTCCGGCCGCAATCGGGACACGGGTCGCCCGGTTTGGCATCGTTCACGTAGAGGTTATCGAAGATGCAGTACTGGCCGGTGTACGAGCCTTTATAGATGTAGCCGTTCTGGCGGCAAAGGTCGAACAGCCGCTGCACTACGCGACCGTGTTGCGGGCTGGTGGTGCGCTGGAAGTAGTCGATTTCAAGCCCCAGCCGTTGCCACTCTTTTTCGAATTCGCGCGCGATCGCGTCGCAGAATTCCTTGGGCGCTTTCCCAGCGCGCTCGGCGGCCCGCTCCACGTTCACGCCGTGCTCATCGGAACCCGTCGTGAGCACGGCCTCGTAGCCCTGCATGCGCTTGAAGCGTTTGATCGTATCCGCCACGATCGTGGTGTAGGCGTGGCCGATGTGCGGCGCGGCATTTACGTAATAGATCGGTGTCGTCAGGTAGTATTTCATTTCGATTCGGTCAGCCGGTTCAGGTAGGCCAGATTGGCCTCGGCAATGATGTGCTTGAGCGCCACGCCGGAAGCCACCGCCAGGCGCTTGCAATCCTCGTATTCGGGCGCGTAGCCGCCTTCCCCGGAGACTTTCACGCGCACCTTCCCGTAGGGCGTGTCCACCTCGGTGATGGTGCGCGGCAGCACGCGCCGCTCGGCCGCATAAATGCGCAGCCCGAGCGTCGAGGTCTCCGAGAAAATCACCTGCGCCAGCGCCTCCCGGTCCTCGGGTTTGGCAATCACGCGCAGCAGATATCCTGGCCGGCCCTTTTTCATGAAGCAGGGAGAAAGCATCACGTCGAGCGCGCCGAACTCGAACAAGCGCTCGGTGGCGTAGGCCACCACCTGCGGGCTCATATCGTCGATGTTGGCCTCGAGCACGGCCACTTGCAGCGCTTCCAGGGCGCCGGTCGGCTCGCCGATGATCACGCGCAACACGTTGGCCTGCTCCGGGAATTCGTGTGTGCCCGCGCCGTACCCCGTGCGCAGCACCTTCATCGGCGGCAGCACGCCGAACCGCTCGGCCAGCGTGGCCGCCACCGCGGCGCCGGTCGGGGTGGTCAGTTCGGCCGCCGGCCCGCGCGAATACACCGGCGCGTTTACCAGCAGCAGGGCCGTGGCCGGCGCCGGAACCGGTAAAATCCCGTGCTGCGTCTTGACCGTTCCGCTGCCCACGTTCAGCGGCGAGCAAACCACCGTATCCACGTCCAGCACGTCGAACGCCACCGCCGCGCCCACGATATCGGCGATCGAATCGGAAGCGCCCACTTCGTGGAAGTGAACTTTTTCGATCGGCGTCTGATGCACCGCCGCTTCGGCTTCGCCCAGGCGCCGAAAAATCGCGATGGCGTTGCGCCGCGCGCGGCTCGAAAGCTCGCCCTTCTCGATCATCTTGACGATGTGCGACAAGTGCCGGTGGACGTGGCTTTCGCCCGCCGCCACATGGAACTTGGTGGCGCCAATGCCGCCACGCTTCACTTTTTCAAAGCTGATCACCGCCCCCGAATCGAGCGAATTGATAGCGGAGGTGATCGCCTCCGGATCCGCGCCCGCGTCCGCCAGCGCGCCCACCAGCATGTCGCCGCTGATTCCGGAGAACGCATCCAAATAACAAAGAGTGCTCACGATTCTCTATTGTATTCTGTAGCTCGAGGTGGAGCAGGCGCTTTCGCCTGCTAGCCGGCCTGAAGAGGCTCTAAGAGGACAGCGCTGCCAACGCTCCCGCCAACTCTGCCAAGCCGATCGCCTCAAGCCCAGTGCCAGCCGGATAACGGTCCCCGCCCGAATTAACCAGAATCCGGCGGTTCGGCTTCAGGTCCTCACACGCAAGATAAAAGCCCTTTTCCGGCCTTGCCGATACGGCGCGCTTAATGTCGAATGCCCACAGGCCATGTCCTGGTATCTCCAGAATGAGGTCGATTTCCGCGCCGGCCGCTGTGCGGTAGAAGCTGGGCACGGTGCGCGCGGGCGCGGCGGCGATCAGGTTCTCAATCACGAAACCTTCCCAACTGGCGCCCGCCACCGGATGGCCCGAAAGCGCGTTATAGTCCCCAATTCCTAGGAGAGCATGGACGATTCCGCTGTCCCGCACGTAGATCTTCGGCGACTTTACTAGACGCTTCCCAGTGTTGCGATGAAAAGGCCTGAGCCGGCGAACAAGCAGGAGGTCCGCTAGGAGATCGACATACCGCGTCACCGTCTGCGCGCTAATCATCAGCGACGTCGCAAGCCGGGAGGCGTTTAAGAGCGCTGCCTGCTCATGCGCGAGCATGGTCCAAAGCCGCTCCAGCGTCTCGGCCGGAACCCGAGGCCCCAGCATTGGAACGTCGCGCTCCAGAAACGTGCGAATAAAGTCCGCGCGCCACTCAATGCTGTACCGGTCGCCTGCCGCGAGGAAACTTTCCGGAAATCCGCCACGAACCCAAAGCGTGGTCGTATCGTAGCCCGTCGCGCTAGTTTCCAGAACGTCGAACGGCCCCATCTCCACGTACGCGATCCTGCCGGCTAGGGATTCGCTCGATTGCCGCAGCAAATCCATCGACGCCGAGCCCAGTATCAGAAACCGCGAAGTCTTCCTGCCGTGCTCGCGTCCCCGGTCGATCAAGCCCCGTAGCGCGGGAAAGAGCTCCGGCGTACGGTGGATCTCGTCGAGCACCACCAGACGGTCCTCGTAATGCTCCAGAAACGGCGCGGGGTCGGCAAGTTTGGCTCGATCCTCGCCGGCTTCGAGATCGAGGTATATCGAGGCGGTTTCCGCGGCCACGGCGCGAGCTAGCGTGGTCTTTCCAGTTTGCCGGGGACCGATGAGAGCGACAGCCGCCTGTCGGGAGAGCGCCTCCTGCACAGCAGCCTGGGCGCGCCTGGAGATCATCCTTGCAGATTATCCATTCCGTGGACGATTTGCAAGGTCAATGATTAATCTATCTATTATCAGCTAATTACGGGTACCATCCAACTGTTGTGGCGCGGGCACTCCTGCCTAATGCCGGATACTTTTCGCACGGAGCCGGCACGGCATCATTAGTTAGTAGGGCGAACCCCTTGGTCCGCGGCTGGCCCCCTGGCCGGCTCTTCGCCGGTCTCGGAGATCCGATTCTTGGGAAAAGGTGCGGGACGAGGGTGCGCCACTTGCCAGGGAGTCCTGTGAGACATGCGCCCTAATCTCAATCAGGCGAGCCGATGCTCGAAAGCGCTCGAAAATGGGGGTCAGGTCCCGCTCATTTCCCCGCGCTGTACTCCACCTTCCCCCCGACAATCGTGTAAACCACATCCGTCGCCGGAATGTCATCCTCGGGAATCGTCAGGATGTCGCGCGACAGCACGGTGATATCGGCCAGCTTGCCCACCGTGAGCGAGCCCTTCCGGTCTTCCTCGAACGCCGCGTAGGCATTGTTCCAGGTGTAGGATTTAAGCGCTTCCTCGCGGCTCATGCGCTGGTCGGGATAGAAGCGCGTGCCGTCTTTGAGCTTCCGGCTCACTGAGGCGTAGTAGCAGGCGATGGGGCTCACGTCCTCCACCGGCGTATCCGTTCCGTTGCCCACCACCGCGCCGCTCTTCATGAGCTTCTGCCAGACGTAGGCCCCTTCCTCGGCGCGCTCCGCTCCCAGCCGCTCCAGCACGTAGGGCGCGTCCGATGTGCAATGGATCCCCTGCATGGCGGCGATCACGCCCAGTTGGCCGAACCGCGGGATATCGGCGGCATTCAGATGTTGCGCGTGCTCGATGCGCCAGCGCAGATTCTTCTGCTCGGGGTGTTCGCGAAACACGCGCTCGTAAATGTTGAGCACCTCGCGATTGCCGCGGTCGCCGATGGCGTGCACGCAAAGCTGGTAGTGGTGGGCAATGGCGAGCTCGGCGGTACGCTCGATCTCCTCCGGCGGCTCCGTGGCCAGGCCCACGCTGTCCGGCTTATCGGTATACGGCGCGAGCAGCCACGCGCCGCGCGAGCCCAGCGCTCCGTCGATATATTTCTTGATGGCGCGAATCGTCAGGTGATTGTCGCCGGCGCCGATCATGCGATAGCTGTCGATGTGCGATTCCAGCGCCTGGTTGGAGTCTCGCAGCATCACCCACAAACGCAGGCGAAGCTGGCGGTTGGCGGCCATGGAGCGGAAAACGTCCGCCACGGCCAGCGGCGAACCGGCGTCTTCGAACGTGGTGATTCCCTTGGAGAGACATTCGGTGGTGGCAACCTCGATGGCCTTGTGCACATCGCTATGGCCGGCATGCCAGCGCTCGTAGGCGGACATCGCCAGGCCCGAGGCGCGCTCGCGCAGCAGCCCGGTAGGGTTGCCGCCGGCGTCTTTCAGAATCTCGCCGCCGGGCGGATTGGGCGTCTCGCGGGTGATGCCGGCCATCGCCATGGCTTGGGAGTTGACGAAGGCGGCATGACCGCTGGCATGCGTCAGCAGCACGGGATTATGCGGCGAAACGCTGTCGAGCGAGGCGTGCAGGGGAAAGCCTTCCACGTTGGGGTCGGGCGCATGGTCCCACTTGCTCTGATGCCAGCCGCGGCCCACGATCCAATCCCCCGG
>JBEKYD010000366.1:0-7257 GCA_049511335.1 Bryobacteraceae bacterium
AGGATTGGGTTGGCGACGATTACGATCCCGACGCTTTCTCCATCGATGACGTCAACCGGATGCTCGCGCCCCGCCGTGGGCACCGAGGCAAAACTTGGTCGCCGGCACGGTAAACAAATACGGGCAAACTATCTGATTCGCCTGCACAACTTCCGGATGCAAGTCCAGAATCCCGTCGCCCCAATACAGTTCCTTGACTTCCAGGAAAAAACGGATTTTCCGCCGGGTCGCCTCGCGAATCACCCGCCGGATGTACTGCTTATTGTTATCGATGGTGTGCGCACGCACGGGCCACCGCGCGAACATCACTTCACTGGAAAGATACGCGCTCGGCCGCACGATCTGATCGGGCAGATCGTTCTGGTGAAAAATCAGCGTGTTCAATCCGAGCTGCTCCATGAGTTGGAAGGCATTCTCGACAGACTTCCAGCGCCACATCCGCGTACTGTGGACTTCCAGGGCGCGCACCGGGAAGTCTGCAGCCGCGGCTTGGCCGGCGGCAGGCGCCGCCTGAGTCTCCGTCGAAAGCGGCGCCGCCAGCGCCGCCGAGGACGTGATTACGGTATTCAAGAAATGACGCCTATCCATGAATTCACCTCGGGGCTGTGGATGTCGTCCAAGGGCCCCACAGAGCGCCGGCTTGAGTGCGAACTGCAAAAGAACGCCGGACTTAGGCGGTGAGTTGCAGCCACTGAGCTTTGTAGTTTTTCAGAAACTCAAGGATGTCGCCCTTGGCCGGCCCCTCATAATGCGTATAACCGGTGAAGTGCGAGGCTTTGAGTAAGCTAAAGAACTCGCGATAGGGGTACTTTCTCTCCGAGGGATCATGAACGTGCGCGATCCTGACCCACTTACCCAGCATGTCCCAACAAGGTTTCACGGAGCCTTTGTCGTCCATGTCTTGCGCGGCCGAGTTCCACGTCAGACCAACATTCTTGAGGCCGGCGAGCTCCATCATCTGTTTATCTTCGGCATGGCCCTCGTCGTGAAACTCCTCCCAGATCTGGATATTGTGAGGAGCCGCGTACGCGCCCACTTCGTGCAGGCATTCGCCGATGTGTTTGACGGTGACCTGGTGATCGGGCTCGGTTCCCCAACCATAGGGACGAACCTTGACGCCCATGGCGCCCGTATCCTTGGCCAGGTCGATAAACGCCTTGCACTTGTCGACCTGCCGCTTTCGCTCGGCGGGGTCGGCGGACTGAAACTCGCAGACCGAGCCCAAGCCGACGAGTTTGATTTTACTGGCCGCGAAGCGTTTGCGCACGCGGGCGCGGTCGGCCTGACTCATGGAAGGCTCGACGCCGTGCTTCTGTCCCTTGGCGCCTACGGCATGCCCTCCGGGTTCGTCCTCGGTGGTGCGCAACTCGACACCTTCGAAACCGGCCTCCTCCAGGATTTTGATAATCGAATCCAGATCATACTCTGCAAAGAGCTGATGGGTGACGCACCCGAGATGAAATCCCGGGCCCGGCGCCGCCGTAAGCCGGGTGGCGAGCCAGGGAGCGGTCAACGCCGCGGCGGAGGTGGAAAGAAATTCTCGTCTGCTACTCATGATTGTTTTTGTCCTGACGCAGTTCTTCTGCCCTTGTTGGTGAATCTAGACAACGTACGGTTTACGATAATCGCGGGTGATCAGCTTGTCGGCTTCCGGATCGTTGACGCATCGCCCCTTGGCGTTGTCCCAAGTGATCTTGCGGCCCACCCGATAGCTGATGGTGGCCAAGTGAGACACAGCCGCGGAGGCAGCGCCGACCGCGATGTCACAGTGCTGGTCCTTGACGTTGCGGCTGCGGCAGGCTTTGAGGAAATTGGCGACATGCGCCTGCTGCTGGACCGCTGCGGGGGCATCCGACTTCTCTTGGGTGACCAGCTCGTTGCCATCGCCCTTATAGATTTTGAAGCCGTCCCCGTCGAGCCATATCCAACCGTTGCCGCCCAGGATAAGGTTCCCGACAGTCAGATGCCCCTGCACGCCACCCGGATACCATGGGTACGGAGTAACGCCGGGCACCACCGGCTCGCCGGCTTCCGGTCCGGAGGGCAGCGCGCGAATTTCGAAAACGAGCTGGCGGTCGCCGTAGTCGAAGACGCAGTTTTGGGTGTTGGGCGCTTCCTGATCGTCGTCCCAGACGTACTTGCCGCCGGTGGAAATGGCCGACTTGGGCATACCCGGGTCACCGAGCACCCAGTGCGCCACGTCAAATTCATGAGCACCGGCATTGGTGATGTCGCCGTTCCCGTAGTCCCACAGCCAGTTCCACGTGTAGTTGCCGCGGTTCTTGGTGTACGGCCGCTCGGGCGCCGGCCCCTGCATCAAATCCCAATTCACGCCCAGCGGAACCTTTTCGGGCGGCGTGTGCCCCATGGAAACCCGCGGTTTAAAGCAGAGCCCCTTGGACATGTAAACCTTGCCGATAGCGCCGTCGCGCAGCAACTGCATGGCGTGGATCTTGTGGTTCATGCTGCGCGATTGCAGTCCTACCTGCACGATGCGGTTGGTTTTCCGCGCCACCTCGACCATGCGCCGGCTCTCGTGGATGTTGTAGCTGGCCGGCTTCTCCACATACACATCTTTGCCCGCTTCGCAGCCCCACACGGTGGCCAGCCCATGCCAGTGGACCGGCACGGAGAGCAGCACCGAGTCGACGGCTTTGTCGGCGAACATCTCGCGCATGTCGACGAATTCCTTCGCCTTTTCGCCGGGCGCCAGTTGCTGCAGCAGGGCTTGGGCGCGCTCGCGGGCGTCCTGTTTGACGTCGCACAGCCCAGCCACATGCGCTTCCGGGATCTTTGCGCAATACCGGATTAGCGCCGGACCGCGCGCTCCAAGTCCTACGATACCCACATTGATCTTGTCGTTGGCGCCCATCACCCGGGCGGCAGATGCAGCCAGCGCCGCACCCTGAAAAAAAGTACGTCGAGAGATATTAGACATTCAAAGCTCCAAATTTATGCTACGTGCTCTTAGAAAACCAGCTTCAGGGCGAACTGAAGAATCCGTGGATCGCCTGCCGCTGTGATCTGCCCAAAGGTCGAGGAATTGAGGGAGGGACTGGCAACGCTCCCGGAAGGGACGTAGGCACTGCTGATCCCAACACTCAAGTTCGGCGCGAAGTTAGTGTGGTTGAAGGCGTTGAACGCTTCGGCACGGGCTTCCAGACGCCAGTTCTCCCTAATCGTGAAAGTGCGGGAGAGGGCCAGGTCGAAGTTGAACTGTGCCGGCCCGGTAACAGAGTCCCGGCCGAGGTTGCCAAAAGTGCCCAGAGCATTCGGCGAAAAGGCCGCCGGACTAAGATACTGCAACTTTGGACCCATATTAGAGTTGTAGACATTCCCCGGCTGCACGAGATTTGGCCGGTCGAGGGCGACACCCGTCAAGGAGTTGTCGGAGCCGGTGAGAATGTTAATGGGGATCCCGCTAACTCGGCGGATTAGCGGCGAGAGTTGCCAGTTCTTCAGCAGCCGGCTCGTGAAGCTGTTGCCTTTCACCGGGCTGGTGGCGACCATCGTGACATTCCACACGTTGGCATCGTCGAAGGCGCAATTGCCGTAGTCCTGGCGCAGACTATTCGGATTTTCAAACTTAGGCCCGGTGTTATCGCCAGAGAAATCGGTGTCGCCGAGGCAATGTGACCAGGTGTAGTTGGCGAGCAGTGTAAAGCTATGACTGAAACGGTGTTGTAACGACGCCAGCAGGGCGTTGTAGTTTGCGTTTGCCCCGTCGTCCGACATGTCCATAAGACCATAGTACTGACCTACCGTGTGATTCAGAAGGTACATGACTCTGCGCGAGTTGGTGTTTGTCGTAGCCGAGCAATTGCTGCTGCCGCAGGTGCCCGGAATGTAGACGCCATAATCTATCTCCTGGCTGGTCCACAGATGGGTCGTCTTGTTCCCCATGTAAGTTGCCGTGGCCAGCCAGTTACCACCAAGCTGCCGCTGATAGCTGGCGTTCCACTGGACCAGTCTGGTCGGTTTCATTGAATCCGGCAGCAGAACCCATTGAGCCGCAATCGGCGTCGTCGAGCTTTTTGTCGGATTTAACTCGAACGGATTCGGGAAGGGATTGCCGCCCGGATAGTTATAGCCCGCCGTCCACGGGTTGGCGAAACCGCCCGGTGCACTCGCGGTCTCTTGAACCGAGTTGCCGTACGGGGGATCCGCCATCACTCTCTGTGGGAAAAACACCTCCCCGGTATCGTACATGATGCCCGCGCCGATGCGGAGGGTCTGTTTCCCGTCACCCGTGGGATCCCAGACAAGCCCCAAACGTGGGGAGAAATTCCACGGAGTGTTTTTGGTAAAGCCCGCCGGAACACCCGAATCGCCGTAAAACAACGCGCCGGCCGGCGCGTTCGGGTACACCTGGCTTTGCACTCCGTTCAGAAAATTCGCCATGGAAAACACGGCTCCGCGATGGAAGACGTCCACCGGGTAGAACTCGGGCTCCCAGCGCAAGCCGAGATTCAGCACCAGGCGTTTGGTGGCATGGTAGGTGTCCTGGACGTACGCCGCCGGGACGGTTTGACGTAACGTTTCCGCCTGCGGTCTGTTCTGGGAGAAAGTGCTCATCGCGCCTATCATATAGTCCGCCATCGTATCGCCCGTAGCGCTCCCGTTGAAGGCATATTGGCCGTTCGAACCAGAGTAGGCAAGCAAGTTGTCCTGCGTGCGGATGAAATCGACACCGAAAGCCAACTGGTGATTGCCGTGAATCAGGTCGACCGCGTCTTTGAGATCGTAGGTGTTGACGTTGAAGAAACCGTGATTACACGCGTTGCAGCTTACCGTGAAGTCGCTGCCGTTGGTTACATACAGGTCGTGCGGGTCGAGTGCGTAGGCGTTGATCCCGACCGTTTCCGGGCCGATCATGTCTGAGGCCGGTCCGCGATCATTCCGGATCCGCGTAAAGGTCGCGTGAAACGAGTTCACTATAGTCGGGCTGAACGTGTATGTATCGCCAAGTGTGATGTTCTGGCTGCGCTCCAGATTGCCCGCCCGGTTACTGAGCAGAACGTTCGGCGACGGTTTCATGACGTCGGCACCCGGGTTTGAGAAGTCCGCTATGAAGTAACGCCCGAAGAAAGCGTGCTTGGACGACTTCACCCAGTCGACGCGCCCGATCCACTGGTCCTCGTCCCCGGTGGTGGGGACGCCGTAGATGACTTTGCCGCATGCATTGGCCCCGGACAGCGGCAGGTAAGCTGCCAGCGCGACGGCGGCCGGGTCGAGCATGGATACGGGAATTTGGTTATTCGGAAAGGCAACCTTATTCGAGGGATTGGTGAGGGTTTTCCCTTTTCCACTCGATTCGCAGCCCGCGGAAACGAAGGTGCTGAAGTCGCCGGTCAACACCGCCGCCGTCGGGACGTAGCTGATCGTGCTCGGCGGTTGCGTGCGGTTGCGCGTACCCTGGTAGCCGCCGAAGAAAAAGAGCTTATCCTTGACGATGGCGCCACCCACAACGCCTCCAAACTGGTTGCGTTTCAGACTGTCGTGGGTAGCCGCGAAGTAATTGCGCGCATTGACGTCGCCGTTGCGCAGAAAGTCGAAGAAGTCTCCATGCAGGCTGTTCGAGCCCGACTTAGTGACCGCATTCACCAGGCCGCCGGGCTGGGTCCCGTTGCGAGCAGGAAGCGCGCTGGTCTCAACGCTGAATTCCTGGAGTGCATCGGGGAACGGGAACGGCAGATTGATATTGAAAGCCGTTTCGACGTTGTCGCCGCCATCCAGCAGATAGTTGGTGCCATTCTGTTGGCCACCGCTCACCGAAATCGTAACCCCAGCCCAGTTGCTCTTGCCGGACGTGACGTCCTGGCTAGGCACGGTGGCCGCAACCGAGGCGCCGGATATGAGCACGAGTTGGGTAGCTTGCCGCCCGTTCAAAGGGAGATCGACCATACGCGCGGAATCCACCACCTGGGCAATGGCATTCTGGTTGGTTTGCACCATTTCCGCCGCGGCATGAACTTCGACGCTGTCCGTCGCCGCTCCAACAGCAAAGTCGACCCTTTTCTCCCGAAGATCTGAAGTGCGCTCCTAATTGGGACGCAAAATGAGCTTTTGCACTCTCCAGTTGCCGATCTCCCCCACGTAAAGCTCGTTCTCCCCGCGGCAATCAATCGCATTTACCGTGCCGAACTCCTTTGGCAGCTTGCCTGCCCTGCCAAATCTGCCGGCGATTTGTCCGTCGAGCCCGATCTTGTAGATCTCGCCGTTATTGTCTATATCTTCCGGCGGGTTCGAATTGGAGCTGTAGAGGTACTGACGCGGTCCAGGCGTGATGCAAATCGCCCAGGGAGTTCCTACGTTGGTGAATTCGGTCTTGAAGGTTCCGTCGCTGTCGAAGACCTGAATTCTTTTGTTTCCGGCGTCGGCGACGTAGACGTTGCCTTGCGCATCGAGCACGATCCCATGTACCGTGTTGAACTGGCCTGGCGCCGCCCCACTTGATCCCCAAGACTTGATGAACCTGCCGTTCTTGTCAAACTCGGCCACCCGAGCGTTGCCGTAGCCATCCGCCACATAGATGTTCCCGGCAGCATCCCAGGCGACGTCGGTGGGCCGTTCAAATATGTCGCTCGGAACGCCTGCGCCAGCCGGTCCGCGGCCTCCACGCGCTGCCGCCGGATTCAGCGGCAAAGCCGGGACCCGCTCGGCCTCGGCTTTTCTGCCCAGCAATAGTTGCACGCGGCCGTTGGGGTCGAACTTGATGACCATGCTCGACATTTGATCGACTACCCAGATGTTGTCCCGTGAATCGATGCGCACCTGTTGTGCGACGAGGAACCCGTACGAGTCCTGCCCGATCTCGCGAACGAACTTCCCGGTCCGGTCAAACTGGAACAACCGCGAGCCACCGTGGGCGAAAGGCCGCGAGGTCCCGATTGAGATCGTCGGATGGCCGGTCCGAGTGTAGACAAAAATATCTCCTTTGGAGTTTGTGGCCACGCCGGCGGCTTCGCCCATATAGATGTTGTCCGGGAACGTTAACAGGTCGGCGACAGAATCGAAAGAGATCTCAGGCACTGAAACCTGGGCCTGAACCGTAATTGCGGCGAGGAGCACCACGCCTGGCACAATCTGAAAAAAACGTTTCATAAGCGCGCGTCACTTTATCTGCCTGCCTGTAGGACCTGGATCCGGCGCATTCCGGGCGGGGGTTTTGGTCGCAGTGCTGGGTTGACAGGGCGTTCGGCAGCTTCCTGACGTTTCGGGATAACCTAACTTTTGGTGAGGTAATCCCGAAATGCG
>JBEKYD010000367.1:0-7186 GCA_049511335.1 Bryobacteraceae bacterium
AGGCCTCAAATAGGGTAATACAACAAGTGAACCGCAAGAGCGGTGACAAGTGGTGACTTTTCAGTAGGTTATCCGGAGGTGCGGGCTACGAATCTGGAGTTGGCAGTAAACTCCCGCTAGGAACGAGGTAACATTCGACCCCTGGCAAGGCGCGCCCGCCGGGCGCGAATGATTCACCCAGCAAGCAGAAATCGAAAGGAGAAAGTGTGGACGATGGCAGTGTATAAGCGTGGTGGAACATGGTGGTACAGGTTCACTTGGAGAGGCAAGGCCATCCGGGAGAGCACGAAACAGAGCAATAAGCGGTTGGCCGAGCAGATGGAGGCCGCGCACAAAACGTCGCTGGCGAAAGGCGAGGTCGGTTTGCGCGACCGGAAGCCGGTCCCCACATTGAGGGACTTCGCCGAAAAGGACTTCACGCCTTTCATCGAATCGCGGTTCCAGAACAAGCCGAAGACGCTGGAGTACTACAGGGCCGGAATCAAAACCCTGGCCGATTACGGCCCGCTGGCCAAATGCGCCTTGGACGCGATCACCACCGAGAAGATCGCCGGCTTCATTGCGAAACGCCGGGAGGCCGAGCTGGCGGTTGCCAGTATCAACCGGCGATTGGAAGTCCTGCGGCGAATGCTGAAGCTGGCGGTCGAGTGGGGCAAGGTCGATAGAATCCTCCCGAGAGTTGAGATGCTCCCTGGAGAAAATCATCGGGACCGCGTGCTGACCACGGACGAAGAGGCCAGCTACCTGACGGCCGCATCCGCGGTTGGTCAGAACATTCCGGACGCGCATCGGCGCGCGCTCGAAGGCATCCGAGCCACCCAGCGCGGCGAGGAGCCGATTGAGCCGCGCGATCCGTTCCTGCTCCGGGACGTGACGACCATCCTGATCGACTTCGGACTGCGGCCCGAGGAGTGCTTCCGCCTACGGTGGGAACACGTCCAGGACGGCGCGGTCCACATTCCATTTGGCAAGACAGAGAACGCGCGACGGACAATCCCCTTAACGCAACGGACGGCAGCCATCCTCGAAATGCGGCGCGCGGTGGCGGAAGGGGAATGGGTGTTTCCGGCCCCGACCCGCAGCGGCCACGTCGAGAAGTCCTCGCTGAAGAAGCAGCATCCCAAGGCGTGCACGCTGGCCAAAGTCGCGGAGTCCCCGCTCTACACCTTCCGCCACACCTGCCTCACGCGATGGGCGGCGCACATGGACCCGTACACCTTGGGCTACCTCGCCGGGCACAGCGATTTCTCCACGACGCGGCGCTACGTCCACCCGCAGGCGCACACCGTCCGAGAGGCCCTGGAACGCGCGCGAAATGGGCACGACAACGCAACGTCGGGCACAGACACGGCACACGCCGCGTAGCACGTGGTTTGGGGTGGGCACAAAACTGGGCACAACACCAAAACAGCGGTTGGAGACCAAAAATCTCCAACCGCCGTATCTATTTGAAATTTAAAAGGATAAATGGTCGGGGCGAGTGGATTCGAACCACCGACCTCCTGGTCCCGAACCAGGCGCTCTAGCCAGGCTGAGCCACGCCCCGATTTCGCTGTTCGCGTGCCGCTGCTGCCGATGGACAACCGCTTCGGCATGCCGCATCTGTAGTGTAACATGCTTCGTCGGTCGGTACCCGGTGCGCAAGGCACCATGCAGAATATAAGGATAGATGCGCTATCTTTGGTTCCTGCTTGTGGCGGCCGGGGCTGCCTTCCCCGAGACCAATCCCTTTGCGCCGCTGACGGCCGACGAAATTCGCGGAACGGTGCTTGCCCTGCGCGAGGCCGGGCGGTTGCCGCGCTGGGCGCGCTTCAGCTCCATCGCGCTGGACGAACCCCCCAAGGACGCCGTTTTGCGCCACGCCGCCACCGAGCGCCGAGCGCTGGCTGTGATCTACGACCCTGGCGGCAACCATACCTGGGAGGCGGTGGTGGAATGCGCCGGGAAGCGCGTGGTTTCGCTGCGCGAAATTCCCGGGGTTGAGCCGGCGGTGACGAGCGAGGATTCCGACGCGGCCGATCGCATCGTGCGCGCGGACCCGCGCTTCCGCCAAGCGATGCACGAACGCGGCATCGGCGATCTGAACCGTGTATACGTGGTTTCCTGGTCGGCGGGCTATTTCGGATTGCCGGGCACCGAGAGCGGGCGCATCGTGCGCGCCCTCTTCTACTACGGCGGCGCGGGCGAAAACTTCTACGCGCATCCCATCGAGGGCGTCTGCGCCGAGGTCGATCTCACCGTCCACCGCATCCTGGACTTCCTCGATACCGACCGCAACGCCCCCGTGTCGCGCCAGAATTTCGATTTCAGCGCGGGCGCCATCGGCAGACAGCGTCCCGCGCCGGCGCCGCTGCGCATTACCCAACCCGACGGACCGGAGTTTCGCGCCGCCAATGGCGAGGTGAGCTGGCAGAAGTGGCATTTTCGTTTCGGCATGCATCCACGCGAGGGCCTGGTGCTTTACAGCGTGGGCTTCGAGGAGCGCGGGCGGGTCCGGTCGATTCTCTACCGCGCTTCGCTTTCCGAAATGCTGGTGCCCTATGGCGATCCATCGGGCGTGT
Source organism: Bryobacteraceae bacterium (assembly GCA_049511335.1). GTDB lineage: Bacteria > Acidobacteriota > Terriglobia > Bryobacterales > Bryobacteraceae > JBEKYD01. The sequence goes on from JBEKYD010000367.1 coordinate 2,562, forward strand.
GGTTCTTCCGCAACAGTTTCGACGCCGGCGAGCTTGGCCTCGGCGTGGCTGCCGTCACCATGCGGCCCGGCGTGGATTGCCCGCAGAACTGTTCCGTATTCGACGTCGTGTTAGCGGACGACAACGGCGCCCCGCGGACGATTCCCGGCGCGGTGGCGCTCTACGAGCGCGACTCCGGCCTGGCGTGGAAGCACGGAGACGAGGCGCGGCGCGCGCGCGAGCTGGTGATCGGCTATCTGACCCAGGTGGGCAATTACGACTACGGCTTCGACTGGATCTTCCATCAGGATGGCACCCTGGAAGTGCGCGTAACACTGACCGGAGTGATGGCCGTCAAGAGCGTGGCTGACGGCGCGCACGATACTTACGGGCACCTGGTAGCTCGCAACACGGTAGCGCCGCACCACCAGCACTTCTTCACCTTTCGCCTCGACTTCGACGTGGACGGCGCCGCCAACCGCCTGCTGGAAATGAACAGCGTGCCGATTCCGGCGGGCCCGCGGAATCCCTACGGCGGTGCGTTCCGGATGGAAGAGACCGTACTGGCCACCGAGGAGCAGGCCCGGCGCAACCTGAGCCTGGCCAGCAGCCGCCGATGGATCGTGGTCAATCCGCAGGTAAAGAATGCGCTGGGCGAACCGGTGGGCTATGCGTTGCTGCTTCTTGCTTGTGCCTTGGGGATTCTTCGACCGCAACCCGGTGCTCGACCTGCCGCGGTAAAACTCTCATGCGCCTTCTGACGGGAACGTAAAGATCGCTTTGCCATGAATCGCGCCATCGTTGACTTGAGTGAAGGCTTCGTGTGCCTCGCTCAAGCTAAAGCGCTTGGTTACGGGCATGGGCTTGAGCGCGCCCGATTCAAAGCCCGGCGCGAGACGCTCCAACATAGCCGCGGATGCCTCTGAGTCATAGGCGCGGCTGTCTACGCCAAAGAGGCTGAGGCGGCGATGATAGAAATCCAATAAGTCGAACGAGACACGCCGGTCTCCGGCGGATGTGATGTTCACCTGGCGTCCTAACTGACCCAGGGTGTGAAGACACGGCTCGAACAATGGACCGCCAACGCAATCGTATGTTATGTTCACGCCTTTGCCCTGGGTGAATCGAAGCGCGCCATCGATCATGTTCCGGTAGTTCCGATTCGCGTCTGCCACGAGCGCGTAATCGATTCCATATTCTTTCTGGTATTCCGGAGGTATCGGTGTGCGGCCCACGCCAATGCTTCGTCCACCCTTCCACTTGGCGATCTGAGTAACGGCGCTTCCAACCCCACCGGTTGCGCCCGTAGCGAGCACAGTCTCTCCGCGGCGGAGGCCGGCAATTTCGACTAATCCAAGCCAGGCAGTCACGAAGTTAACACCGGCGGCGGCTGCCTCTTCAAAGGTCAGGTTTTTCGGTTTCGGACGCACACCCTGGAGAGGCGCCACCACCAATTCGGCATGCGTTCCGTCGCGGGTGAAGCCGAGATCGCCGCCGGTGCCCCACACCTCCGCGCCAATCATCGCGGACGGGCCGTCCACGACTACTCCGGCGAAGTCGCGTCCAGGCGTGCGCGGCAGGGTGGTTCCTTCCATGCGGCCGAGAATGTTCTTGGAGTCGCTCGGATTCAGCGACGCAGCTCGAACACGAACGACGACCTCACCCGGACCCGGGCGCGGGTCGGGCAGGTTTTCCAGCCTTAACTTGTCAAAAGTGCCGAATTCATGAAATCGTAACGCTTGCATTTTCGAAGCGCCTTCCGGCCTGGCGGCCGCGCCGTTCCAGCGCAATCGCGACGAAAAGCACCGGCGCCAAGATCGCCGGCGCTACGGTGGCAGCACATTCGCTTCGCTACTTCTTCTGGGAGGCGGCGGGCTGCCGGGGTTCGCTGGAGGGGGGCACAATGCCCTTAATCCGCATGTATGTAACCAAGTTGCCGTAGTGCTCCATGGTGTGGGCGGTGTTGAAATCCATGGCGCCGAGTTTGGTGATCCGCATGCCACCAAAGCGGACCAATTCCGCGGCGTTGGCGTCGGTCATCTGGGCGTACGCGGCGTCGCAATACGCAAAGGCATCTTTTAGCGCGGGTACGATTTCGGCCTTGGTCTTTAGAGTCTGCTCAACATCCTTGGAGACACTTTTCCCCTCGGAGGCGACGCCGCAGAACTCGTACTGACCATCGGCGATGTGGGCGAACAACTGGCCGACGGTGCGAACGTCCTTTGTCGGCTGGAAAGACCACATATCGTCGGGAATCTTGTCGACGGAACGAAGGACGTCGTTTTTGGCGATGGCATAGATGTTCTTCGAAACGGTGACGAGCGGATTAGCCGGGGTGTCCTGAGCAGACAGCACGGCGGTAAACACAAATGCGGCGGCGAAGAGCTTCATAGATGTCCTCTTGATTGAGATTTAGGACCATTATTGCATTTCGCCCGGTGCCCGTTTGGGGCGCCTGCGGCGCGGCACAGGTCAGGTGTTCTCCACAGGGAAGAGATCTTCGTAGCGGTTTTCTGCAGGGGTTTCCCCGGATAGCCGTGATCTATCCAAGAGGAATATGGAAATGCGGGCAAACGCGAGCTACCATGAGCCATCAACCAATCCGATCAGGTTGCAGTCCGGTCCGAGCCATCGGAAGGACCGCGCGATCGACATATGACAGCCAGACAAACGCTGAAGACAAAGTTCAGCCCGCGGTGTGGAACGGCGGCAATCGGTATCCTCGCTCTCGTCGCGCTCTGCGGTTGTGCTCGCCCGGCCAGACCGCGTCAGGACGTGACCCGTGCTTGCGGCGCTCTTGCGATGACCGTGGAGAATCAGGAGAACGCCTTTGTCGCCCGCGTACTGGCAATTCGAAGCCAGCACATTCTTATCCAGGATTACGACCGCCAGATGATCGCGGTGCTCGACGATCGCCGCAAGGCCATACAGGCCACGTTGCTGACAAGCGAGTCCGCCGATGAGGGCGTTTCCGGTTGCTCCGGCCAGCCCCTCGAGGAACTGCGGTTGAATGCCATGCAGGAAATGAGCCGCCTGCAAAGCTTTATCAACAACTTCAGGCAGAGCGTAAGGGAAGACCCTGAGGGAGTTTTCATCGACTCTCGCTGAAAGTCGTGCGCCGGTATTTCATTTCGGAATGCGATCAGGTATTCGGCAACCGCTCTCTCAAAAGCAAAGTGCCGGTAGGCCGGGCCATACGAGGGAGGAAGTCGCTCATGTTTCGCGGTCACAGCTCCTGGGGGTCGCGGGCTTCGGTTTCGCGCGTTTTCAAGCCGCGACCGCTAAGGAGCGGACCGCGGATACGTCACTGAAATCCCGAAATCGTGCGCCCTATTCGGACTTGGACCAGATCTTGCGATCGCCGGCGCCTGGCTGAGCCGGATCGCAATTCGATTGGGTGCGACAGGCGCTGTCGGTTGCCGTGCTTGCCGCAACCACGAGGTTCGCGTTTACGGCGCCCGCGACGCCGGCAATCCTCTGGCTGAAGCCTGCCATTAGGCCGAGAGCCGAAAGCAGGAGGAAGCCGATCAACAGAGCGTACTCGGTGAACGTCTGCCCGTTTTCTTCAGCGGCGAATCGGCAAATGGATCTCATACGGTTGATTATTCAGGACGCCGCTAAGGGGCGAAAGGGCCATGTGTACCGCCGCGGTTACGCTCGTACTTCGGTACGTACTGACGGGGCCACGTCCGGAAATGGTCGTCAACAGTACGCTGCCCGGCGGTTTTCTGTACAATACTCCAATGCGTTCCGCCCTTTTGCTTGGCCTGGTCTTTGCGTGCCTGCCAATAGCGGCCCAGGAGCAGCCGTTCGACGTCCTGATCGCCGGCGCGCACATCGTGGATGGCTCCGGCGCGCCCTGGTTCGCCGCCGATATCGGAATTCGAGGCAATTCCATCGCGGCGATCGGGCTGCTGGGCGACGCTCCGGCAGCCGTGCGCGTCGATGCGCGGGGGCTGGTGATAGCGCCCGGGTTCATCGACATCCACTCCCATGGGCGCCGCGGCATCTTTGAAGTGCCGACCGCGGAGAACTACCTGCGCGAGGGCGTCACCACCATCGTCGAAGGTCCCGACGGCAGCTCGCCGCTGCCCATTTCTGCGTTTCTCGACAAAGTCGCGCACACTCCCATCTCGATCAATTTCTCCACCATGGTCGGGCAGGGATCCATCCGCGAGCAGGTGATGGGGCTAGTGAACCGTAAAGCAACGCCGGAAGAGATCGAAAAGATGAAGGCGCTGGCGGCCGAGGGCATGCGCGATGGCGCGTTCGGCCTTTCCACCGGCCTGTATTACGTGCCGGGGAATTTTTCCTCAACCGAAGAGGTGATCGAGCTGGCCAAGGTGGTCGGCGCCATGGGCGGCATTCACATTTCCCACATGCGCGAAGAGGCCGGCCACGTGATCGATAGCGTGAAGGAGACCATTCGCATCGGCGAGGAGGGCCATCTACCCACCCAGATCACGCACCACAAGATCATCGGCCAGGCCAACTGGGGGCAAAGCGTAGAGACGCTGCGGCTGGTGGAAGCGGCGCGGCGGCGCGGCGTGGATGTCACCATCGATCAATACCCGTATACGGCGTCGAGCACCGGCATCGGCTCGCTGTTTCCCCAATGGTCGCTCGAAGGCGGCCATCAGGCGCTA
>JBEKYD010000368.1:0-7139 GCA_049511335.1 Bryobacteraceae bacterium
GTCCTGATCGTCACGTTGTTTCTTTGGTCCCTTCGCCCGGCATTTCAAACGGTATGGGGCCTTGGCGTCGTATCTGTCTTCCTGCACGCTACCGTGGACTATCCGTTTTCTCGCCCAGCGCTAGGATCCTGGACCATTCTCGTCATCGCGATGCTCGCCGCGCGCAGTGTTCCAACCGCAACGGAAAGGCTTGCAAAACCCACGTGAAAGATGAATTCCTGCTGGTTACCGGAGCCGCCGGTTTCATCGGCAGCAACCTGATCGATCGCCTTTTGGAAGGCGGGTATCAGGTCCGCGGTTACGACAATTTCTCCACCGGCCGGAGAGAATTTCTTGAAAATGCGCAGCGTTCGAATTCGTTCCAGCTCTGCGAGGGTGATCTTCTCGATCTGCTTAAGCTGAAGGCCGCCATGATTGGCGTTGACACGGTGTTTCACCTGGCCGCCAATGCCGATGTGCGGCACGGACCCGAGCATCCGCGGAAAGATCTCGAGCAGAATATTATCGGCACCGCCAACGTGCTCGAAGCGATGAAGGAATGTGGAGTGAAGCGAATCGCCTTCGCCTCCACGGGTTCCGTGTACGGAGAGCCGGACGTTTTCCCCACTCCGGAAGACGCCCCGTTTCCGGTGCAGACCTCGTTGTATGGGGCATCCAAGCTGGCGGCCGAAGGGTTGATCGCGGCTTATTGCGAGGCATTCGGCATGCAAAGCTGGATTTTCCGCTTTGTCTCCATTCTCGGCGAGCGCTATACGCATGGACACGTCGTCGACTTCTACAAACAGTTGACGCAGCACCCGGAGACGCTTCATGTCTTGGGCAACGGTAAGCAGCGAAAGTCTTATCTATACGTTAGTGACTGCATCAACGCAATCGTCCTGGCGATGGAGCATGCTCCGGAGAAAGTGAACATTTTCAATCTCGGGACGGACGAGTATTGCACCGTGGATGACTCCATCGGCTGGATCACGGCGCGGCTCGGTCTCAGCCCCACCCGCCAGTACTCCGGAGGCGAGCGGGGATGGGTTGGGGACAACGCGTTCATCTTCCTCCAATGCGGCAAGATCCGCAGCCTTGGTTGGGAACCGAGTCTGTCCATACAACAGGCCATCGAGAAAACTGTGGCTTATCTGCAGGAGAACCAGTGGGTGCTAAACGCCCGCTCACAGGAGCTATGAGGCTACGGGGCAGCAAAGCTATCGTCACGGGCTGTTCGCGCGGGCTGGGCGCGATTGTCGCGGAAACTATGTGGTGCGAAGGTGCTGACCTTCTGCTGGTGGCTCGCTCGGAAGCCGCGTTGCGAGACATCCGGAACCGTCTGGCAGGAAGCGCCATGGGCAAGCAGCAGGTCCACGTCTTCGCCGCCGATCTGAGCGATCCGACCGCCCCGCAGAAGCTTCTGGCAGAGGCGCGCCGGCTATGGCCGAGCGTCGACATCCTGGTGAACAACGCCGCGATCGGCGGACCGATCGGCATGCTGGCGGACAATGATTGGAGCGCGTGGCGCAATACGATCCAGGTCAACCTGCTAGCCCCCGCGGAGCTTTGCAAGCTGTCGATCGGGTGGATGCGTGAGACCGGAGGCGGATGCATCGTGAACGTCTCTGGCGGCGGTGCCACCAGCCCGCGGCCGAATTTTTCGGCATACGCGACGGCCAAATGTGCACTGGTGCGATTCACTGAAACGATCGCCGCCGAAGTCGCGGATCTCGGGATTCGTGTGAACTGTGTCGCGCCGGGACCGCTAAACACCGAAATGCTGCAGGAGGTTTTGCGGGCCGGACCGGAGCGAGTTGGTGCCAGCGAATATGAGCGCGTGCGAAGGAATGTAGCCGGCGGCGCATCGGACCCTCGGCTCGCCGCCGAACTGATCGTATATCTCGCATCGCAAGAATCGGCCGGCATCACCGGAAAGCTGATCAGCGCAGTCTGGGACCCATGGCGCAACCTGCACCAGCACGTCGAAGATCTCCGAAACACCGATGTGTATACACTCCGGAGGATTTTACCCGAAGAGCGGGGAAAGGTGTGGGGGCGTGCGTGACCAGCAAGCGGTCGCGATCATCGGCTGCGGCTTGATCGGAACAAAACGCGCTCAGGCGGTGGGCGATTGCAGAGTCCGTGTCTGCTGCGACACGGTGATCGCGCGGGCCGAAGGGCTGGCTGCGAAGTTTCCGGGCGCGGAGGCCTCCAGCGATTGGCGCACAGCGGCGACCCACCCCGAGGTCAACATCGTCATTGTGGCCACCACCCATAACCAGCTTGCCGTGATCGCCGAAACGGCCGCCTCGGCTGGGAAACACGTCCTCATTGAGAAGCCGGGAGCGCGGCGGGCGTCGGAATTGGAGCCGGCGCTGCGGGAAGCACAGCGCACCAGGGTTGCTGTAAGAGTAGGATTCAACCATCGGTATCACCGGGCCCTTCAGGAAGCCCGGCGGATTTTCCTCACAGGAGCGCTGGGGGAAATGATGTTCGTCCGCGGACGATATGGACACGGGGGGCGGGTCGGGTATGATCGCGAGTGGCGGGCCGATCCGCAAGCCTCCGGCGGAGGAGAGCTCCTGGATCAGGGCGTGCACCTGATTGACCTGGCACGCTGGTTTCTGGGCGACTTTGAACGCGTACAAGGTCACATCGGCACGTACTTCTGGGACATGCCCGTGGAAGATAACGCATTTCTCATCCTTACCACGCCCGCTGGCAAGACGGCGCTCCTCCATGCCACCTGGACGGAATGGAAGAACCTGTTTTCCCTGGAGATTTATGGGCGACTTGGCAAGCTCGAAATCTCAGGGTTGGGGGGCAGTTATGGTGTCGAGCGGTTAGCGTTCTATCGAATGTTGCCGCAGATGGGACCGCCGGAGACTACTATTTGGGAGTATCCCATGGCCGATAATTCCTGGGACTCCGAGTTCGCGGATTTTCTAGAGGATATCCACCTAAGACGCGAACCCTCTCCCGGCATTCGAGATGCACAAGCAGCGCTTCGCATCGTTGAGAACGTGTACGCGGGGGTATCTCGATGATCATCACCCGCAGTCCCATGCGAATCTCGCTGGGTGGCGGCGGCACGGATCTCCCGTCTTATTACCGCCAACACGGCGGTTTCGTAATCTCCGCAGCAATCGACAAATACGTCTACATCACTTTGCATGAGACGTTCGTCCAGGAAGTGATCGTCAAGTACTCGAAGATGGAGGTTGTCGCACACCCGGAGGACGTGAAACATCCCATCGTGCGGGAAGCGTTGAAGCTGGTGGATTTGGGGATTCCGCACATCGAGATCACCAGTATGTCTGACATTCCGGCCGGATCCGGTCTCGGATCGTCTGGCAGCTTCACTACCGCGCTGCTGCGGGCGCTCCACAGCATGAAACGGAACAACATAACCACCCAGGAACTCGCGGAACAGGCGTGCCACATTGAGCTGGATCTGCTGGGAGAACCAATCGGTAAGCAGGACCAATACATCGCTTCTTTCGGCGGCGTCACGTGCTTTGAATTCCACCCGGACGACCATGTCACGGTGACGCCCCTCCGGCTGGACCCGATGACGCTACATAACCTGGAAGACAATCTGTTGTTGTTTTTTACTAATTACACGCGAGAAGCTTCGGCCATCCTCAAGGACCAGGATGTTCGGAGCAAACAGGGTGACCAAGAGATGTTCGACAACCTGCACTGCGTGAAACAACTGGGTTACGAAAGCAAAGCGGCGTTCGAGTCGGGCGACCTGCGCCGCTTTGCAGAGATCATGCATGTGCACTGGCAGAACAAGAAGAAGCGAAGCGCTGGTATGAGCACCGGCCTCATCGACGAGTATTACGATCTGGCCCGGAAGAACGGCGCTTTGGGAGGCAAGCTGATCGGCGCCGGAGGCGGCGGCTTCCTGATGTTCTATACCGAGGACAAGACCCATCTGCGGCGCGTGATGCACGAAGCGGGCCTGCGCGAGGTGCGGGTACGGTTCGACTTCGAAGGGACCCGCGTACTGGCCCAGTCGTGAGGTTGCGATGCTGCCGTTGGCAATCCTGGCGGGAGGATTAGCGAAGCGTCTTCGGCCCCTGACTGAAACCCTGCCCAAGTCGCTCGTTCCGATCAACGGAGAGCCTTTTGTCCGCCACCAGCTACGGCTGGTTCGCGACCGGGGCGTGGAAAGGGTCGTGATGTGCGTAGGCTACCTAGGCGAGATGATTCAGGACTTCGTGGGTGACGGCAGCAGGTTCGGTCTCGACGTGGAGTATTCGTGGGACGGCGGGAGACCCTTGGGAACGGCGGGTGCAGTTCGTGCAGCGTTGCCATCACTGGGTGAATCGTTTTTTTTGATGTACGGGGACTCCTATCTCCCCTGCGACTACCGGGCCGCAGAACGAGCATTTCGAGTGGCGGCGAAACAAGGATTGCTGACGGTTTTCCGGAACGATGGCCGGTGGGATAGCAGCAATGTGGAGTTCCACGATGGGCGCATCGTTGCCTATTCGAAGCAGGAGCGTAACCCGAGCATGCGGCACATCGATTACGGTCTCGAGGTATTCCGCCAATCGGCCTTCGCCGATCTCCCGGAGTCGCCATACGATCTGACCACCTTGTGCCAGAATCTCCTGGCACACGAGGAACTGGCCGCTCTTGAAGTTGGGGAGCGCTTTTACGAAATCGGCTCTTTCGAGGGCATTACTGCGCTGGAGGAACATCTGGTGCGGACAGCCGGCGTGTCATGACTGAATTCTCAAAACAGTACCTTCAGGAAGTAGGGCAGATCGCGGCAGAACTGGATGGCACGGCGATCGATAGCGTGGTTACGGCACTGGCCGAGACACGCTCCAGGGGCGGGCGGCTGTTCATCCTGGGCGTCGGTGGGAGCGCGGCCAACGCCTCTCACGCGGTCAACGATTTTCGCAAGATCGCCGGACTGGAAGCCTATGCCCCCACGGACAATGTTTCGGAGTTGACGGCGCGCACCAATGACGAGGGGTGGCCCACAGTCTTTGAGTCCTGGTTGCGGACTAGTAGGCTGCGATCGGACGACTGCGTCCTGGTCTTCTCGGTGGGAGGCGGGAACCTGGAAAAGAACGTCAGTCCAAACCTAGTGCTGGCGCTGCAGTACGCTCGTGCGGTGGGCGCGAAAATCGCGGCCATCGTGGGACGCGACGGCGGTTATGCGGCCCAGGTTGCGGACGCTTGCGTGATCATTCCCACGGTCAACCCGGTACATGTCACACCGCACACTGAGGCCTTCCAGGCCGTGGTCTGGCACCTGGTAGTGTCGCACCCGGCCCTCAAACAGGCGGAGACAAAGTGGGAGTCGGTAGGTGGAATGGCGTCTGCGGCGGCGGGGTCCAAACGTTGATGGATTCCTCTCGCCGGGCGGTTTTCCTGGATCGCGATGGCGTGCTCAACCGGCCCGTCGTCCGCGAAGGGAAGCCATATCCGCCCGCCTGTCCGGAGGAACTGGAGATTTTCCCCGAAGCCCCGGTCGCGCTCATGGCATTGAGGCGGGAGGGATTCTCGCTGTACGTGGTGACCAACCAACCAGACGTCGCGCGCGGCACTCAGAAGCGGTCACTGGTGGAAGCCATGCACACGGCGTTGCATAAGGCGCTGCCGTTGGATGGGTTCTATGTGTGTTACCACGACGATGCAGACGAGTGTGAGTGCCGCAAGCCCAAGAGCGGCCTCCTCCTCGCTGCAGCCGAAGAGCACGGCATCTGCCTCCCATCCAGCTACATGATTGGAGACCGGTGGCGCGACGTTGAGGCGGGCCAGCGCGCTGGCTGTCGGACGGTGCTTATCGAGTGCGGCTACGCCGAACGAGGCCCATCAGTGCCGGCTGATGCGACGGTGCGATCATTACCCGAAGCGGTCGCTTGGATTCTTCACGAAAGCAAAAAAGGATCGAGCCGAGTATGAAATCTCTCGCTGAACTCAATGTTAAGATCTTCGCCGACGGTGCGGACAAGGCTGGGATGCTGGAGATGTACCAGAACCCGATTATCCGGGGATTCACAACAAATCCCACCTTGATGCGTAAGGCGGGGGTCCGAGACTATGAGGCGTTCGCACGAGACGTTTTGGCGTGCATACCAGATCGGCCCATCTCGCTGGAAGTGCTCGCCGACGAGTTTTCGGAGATGGAAGATCAGGCGCGAACAATCGCCGATTGGGCGGAAAATGTCTTCGTCAAGGTTCCCGTTACAAACACAAAGGGAGAGTCCTCAGCTGGCTTGGTTCGACGACTCAGCCAAGACGGAATCAAGCTCAACGTGACCGCACTTCTCACGTTGGATCAGGTCCGGATGGTGACGTCAGCCCTTGCAGGCGGGGCACCGGCGAGCGTCTCTGTGTTTGCAGGACGCATAGCCGATACCGGACGCGACCCGGTACCAGTCATGGCAGCCGCAGTGGAAATGCTGCGCGAGGCTTCAAACGCCGAACTGATTTGGGCGAGTCCACGGGAATTGCTGAACATCTTTCAGGCCGACGCTGTGCGCTGCCACATCATCACCGCAACCAACGACATCCTCAAGAAGCTTACTTTGCTAGGGAAGGACCTATCTGAATACTCCCTGGAGACGGTGAGAATGTTCTATTCGGACGCCTTGGCGTCGGGATTTACTCTTTCGGGCGTTCCGGAAAAAGCTCAGGCTTGCCAGAGCTGAGCGGCACTCCCACCTTTCGCCAGGCCGACGTAAAGTATGCCCCAACAGAACATTCTGGTTACCGGAGCCGCGGGTTACCTCGGCTCGGTCCTGTGTCCCGCTCTGCTCGAGGCGGGCCACAAAGTCATCGCTCTCGACTCGTTTCTCTATCGCGCCAACAGCCTCGCCTTGTGCTGCGCCCATCCGAATTTCGATATTATCCGCGGCGATTGTCGCAATGAAGAATTAGTTAAGGGCCTTGCGAGCGATGTCGACATGGTGATTCCCTTAGCCGCCCTGGTTGGCGCCCCGCTTTCACAGAGAGATGCGGTTGGCACGGTAACAATCAATAGAGACGCTGTCATGATGCTCTGCAAGCTCCTGTCAAAGTCACAGCGGATCATCTTTCCCACGACCAACAGCGGCTATGGCATCGGAGAGGCTGGCAAGTTTTGCACGGAAGAAACGCCACTGCGTCCCATCTCACTTTATGGGACAACGAAG
>JBEKYD010000369.1:0-7053 GCA_049511335.1 Bryobacteraceae bacterium
GAATGGCGCCGCGAAGGCCGGTCCGACTGGTTCGACCTGGATCGATACCAATAGCGGCTTCCTGCGCGCGGTGCGCGTGTTGGAAGACGCCTCGCTGTGGATGGCCAATGAACCGCCCCAAAAGACGATCGTCACCGGCGCGCGCTATCTGCAGGTAATCGCCGATGCCGCCATGGCCGGCGCCCGGTGGGTATTGGCGCTCGATGACGATTTCGCATCCAGGCTGAACAACCGCCAGGCCGCCGCCCTGCACGACTGGGGGCGCATGATGGGGCTGATGCGCTATTTCGAAGCTCATCCCGAGTGGCGCCGGATGCGCGAATACGGACGGGTAGCCGTGGTACAGGACCCCGCCGAAGGTGGCCTATTCTCAGGCGGCGTGCTGGATATGCTGGCGGTCAAGCATTTGCCCGCGCGGTCCGTCCCCCCGCAACTTCTCACCGCCGAAGCGATTCACGGCGCTAAGGTCACCTTAAACCTGGACGCGGGAGACCTGTCGGCCAACCAGCAAAAAGTATTGCGCGATTTCCCGAAAGGCGGCGGCATGCTCCTGAACATGCCGCCTATCTGGAAAGACGCCGGCCCGATGGGAGAGCGGTTCACCCCCACGAAAGCGGAATCCGGCGCGCTCGATTCGCTGTGGCACGAGCTGAATTCGGCGCTCCAGCGGCGCGACTATGGCGTGTCCCTCTTCAACGTCTCCTCCATGATTTCGAACGTGCTGGTTTCCGAAGACGGGAAAATCATCGTCGTGGATCTGGTGAATTATTCGGATTACCCGGTGGAGGATGTCTCCGCGGTGATTCCGGACGACTACAAGAAAGCGACCCTCATCACGCCCGACGGCGCGGACAAAATTCTCGAGATCGCTCCCAGCATAGACGGGCCGGGTGTGACCATTGCGAAGATGTTTGTCTGCGCCACGATCAAGATCGAGCAATAGTCGGTGGGGCAGACCATCGTTTCTTGTGGTCTGCCAGCCAGGCTTTTTCCGATCTTACAGCGCAGACCGCTTCGCCGCGGCGGCGGATGAACGTGCGCTTTGTATTGCGCGCCTGTCTGGCAGACCACAAGAAACGATGGTCTGCCCCACGGACTATGTGAAAATATGGCTGGATCAGGAGAGTTCACTTTGACGATTCCAATGCGCGCACGTGGGAAGAGAGAACGCCGGATACGGATCTCGGGTTTCTTCGCGTGCTCGATTCTGGTATCGGGCCTGGCGGCACAACCGGCGCCCGAATGGCCCACCGATGCACACGATTATCGGATCCACATGATTGGCCAGGCGCACATCGATCCGGTGTGGCTTTGGCCTTGGCCGGAAGGTCTTTCCGTCGTGCATAGCACCTTTCGATCCGCGTTGGATCGCATACAGGAAACCTCCGGCTTCGCGTTTACGGCCAGCTCCGCGCAGTTTTATAAATGGGTCAGCGAAAACGACCCCGCCATGCTGGCGGAGATTCGCAAGAGGGTGGAGGAAGGCCGGTGGGGCTTGGTAGGCGGCTGGTGGGTCGAGCCCGATGTCAACATTCCCAGCGGAGAATCGCTAATCAGGCAGGGTTTGTATGGGCAGTTGACCCTCCGTCATCTACTGGGGCGCACGGCGCGGGTTGCCTACAATCCCGATTCCTTTGGGCATACCGGAACTCTGCCGCAGATTCTCAAGCTGGAAGGCATGAACGATTACGTCTTCATGCGTCCGCAGCCGAATGAGAAAACGCTGCCGGCGAATTTGTTCTGGTGGTCGGCGCCCGATGGCTCACGGGTGCTCGCGTATCGCATTCCGATCAGTTATAACGATGACGCGTCGGTGCGGAAACGCGTGACTGACGTACTGGCCCACTACCCCGATCCCGCCAAGGACCTGATGGTTTTCTATGGCGTTGGCGATCATGGCGGCGGCGCCACCAAGGAAAACATCCGCTCGATTGAACGGATCCAGAGCGAGCCCGCCGCTCCCACGCTGATTTACAGCACGCCGGAGCGGTATTTCGCCGAGATTCGGGATTCCCACCTGGCCGGGCTACCGGTCTATACGGGCGATCTGCAACATCATTCGGTGGGCTGCTACACGGCCGAATCGGCGGTGAAGAAGCTGAACCGGACCACGGAAATCGCGCTCCAGACGGCGGAGAAGATTGCGTCGATCGGCGCTCTGGTATGGGGCGCCAATTACCCGGCCCGCGATTTCGAGACGGCTTGGGAGCGGGTGCTCTTCCTGCAGTTTCACGACAGCCTGGCGGGAACGGCGCTTCCGGAGCATTACCAGCACGCCATGCCCGATGGATACCATTACGCGCTCGATATCGCATCGCACGCCATGTACCAGGCGGCCCAGAAACTCGCCTGGCAGATTCCCGCCACAGACCCCGATTCGGATTACCTGGTGGCTTTCAATCCGCACGCCTGGCCGGTGGCGGCGAATCTGGAATACGATTTGGCATGGAGGACCGACCTCGCCGGCAGTCTCGAGGATGAGAGCGGCAAACCGATGGAGCTTCAGTGGGCGCCGCCCACGACGGAGGTGAATGGCCGGAGGCGTTTCCTTGCTCGCGTCGATCTTCCCGCGCTTGGGTATCGCCAGATCCGGATCCGCAAAACGGCAGGTCCGAAAATCGAGCCGGGAGTTCGAGCGAGCGAGCATGGCCTCGAGAATCAACATTTAGCCGTGACGTTTGGTCCGGACGGGACGATTGGATTGTTTGACAAGGACAACCATAAACAGATCTTCACGGACGGCCAAGCTGGCGCGCGGGGACTCGTAATGGACGACCCGAGCGATACCTGGAGTCACGGCGTACGTGCTTATGACCAACAAACCGGTGCATTTGGAAACGCCACGGTGCGCGTGCTGGAGAACGGGCCGGTGCGCGCGAGCGTGAGGGTGGAGTCTCGCTGGGGTCAATCGTCGATGATCGCGGACTGGCTGCTCTACTCCGATAGCCGAACCGTGGAGGCGCGCGTAACACTGGATTGGCACGAACAGCGCAAGATGCTGAAGCTCTCGTTCCCGGTGGATATCGCCGCGCCGCGGCCCACTTACGAAATTGCCTACGGGACCATTGTTCGCGACACCAGCGGCGACGAGGAACCCGGGCAGCGCTGGCTCGATCTTACCGGCGCCGACAACAGTTACGGCTTGGCGGTAATCAACGACGCCAAATATGGATACAGCGTTTCCGGGAGCGACATGCTGATTTCCATCGTACGCGGAGCGCCCTTCGCGCATCACAACCCGCACGTTCTCGACCCGAATGCCGATCACCAATGGCAGGACCAGGGGCGGCAAACCTTTCGTCTGCTGCTGGCGCCCCATCGGGGCTCCTGGCAGGAAGCCGGGCTGCCGCGCATGGCCGAAGAGTTCACCACTCCCGTGCCGATCGTTTATCAGGGAATTCACCCGGGCAGCCGTCCGGCGGCTGACTCCTTTCTCTCCGTGGACGCTTCCAACATCATCGTATCCGTGGTGAAAAAACAAGAGCAGGGGGACGATCTGATCCTCCGGTGCTACGAGACGGCGGGGCGCGCTACATCGGCTTCGATCGATCTTCGCTTCGCCAAACGGCGATGGACCGGCCAGTTTCGCCCATCCGAGATCAAGACGCTTCGCTTTACTCCTTCGACTGGAGAGTTCCGGGAAGTGAGCGCGCTCGAGGAATGACAGGATGACTCAGCTTTGGGCCGGAGTAGACATTGGAGGGACGAAGACCGCCGTCGTGCTCTCGGCCGAACCTCCCGAGGTGATCTGCCGGCGTGAGACTGCCACCTTGCCTGACAATGGCCCAGACCGCGTGCTGGATTGGATCCAACACAGCATTTGCGAGATGTTGACATCCTGCGGCGCGAGCCGGACGGCGCTCGCTGGAATCGGAGTAAGTTGCGGAAGCCCGCTCGACCGGGTCGCCGGAGTAATTCAAGCGCCGCCGAACCTGCGCACGTGGGTGGATGTTCCGATCACGGGCATTTTTACGAGTGAGTTCGCGTGCCCGTGCAGGCTGGAGAACGATGCCAATGCAGGCGCCGTGGCGGAGCATCGATTTGGCGCGGGTAAGGGCATGGACCATATGGTCTTTCTTACGATGGGAACCGGCCTGGGCGCGGGAATCATCGCCAATGGACATCTGTATCACGGCGCGACGGACTCAGCCGGCGAAATCGGACATGTGCGGCTTTCTCGTAGGGGTCCCATCGGGTATCACAAAGCCGGATCCGTTGAGGGCTGGGCAAGTGGCGGCGGCATTGCGCAGATGGCCGAGCGCGCGGTCCGAGACGCCTGCCTGAAAGGAAAACAGACGCTGCTGGCCGAAGCTCACCGCACCGGCAAGCCTCTCAGCGCGCGTGATGTGGCGATGGCCGCCAAGGCCGGCGACGCCTTGGCAGCGCGGATCATCCGTACTGCCGGCGGAAGGCTCGGCGAGACGCTGGCCATACTGGTGGACGTGCTCAATCCGCAGAAAATCGTGATTGGCGGTCTGGCGTTGCGGCTGGGCGATGCGTTGTTGGCGCCGGCGCGCGAGGTGATGCGGCGCGAGGCTTTGTCGCAAGCCGCCGGCGCCTGCGAAGTGGTTCCGGCGGCGCTCGACGAACGAATCGGCGACATTGCGTGCCTGTGTGTCGCCATGGGATTAGACTAGGAAGACCACGGGTTGAAGCTCGTGGACTTCTTACTGTGCCCGCTCCAGAATCACCAGCGTGCTGTCGAAATCGCCGCGCAGGTTCACATTCAGCCCGGCATGCATCAGGTATGCGCCGCTGAGCGCCGGTTGCCTTTCGACTAACTTGTTGTCTATGGATTCTAGTTTGTAAGTAGCCTTTCGGTCGAGGCCTCTCAGATATAAGGTTGGCGCCGGTGTATTGTATTCCTGCGAGTGGCGGAAGACGAACACCGCCGACTGCTTGCCGTCGGCGGAAACGTACTGGTCGGAGGTTACGTCGCTGGTGCGCGGGGAAAGCAGACGGTACGGATCGCCTAACTGCACGGTCGGCCGGATGCGCTTGTAGATTGCGATCATCTTCGTTGCCAGCGCGAAATCGCTTTCCCCCCAGCCATTCAGGTTGGCGCCGATGCCGAGCGCGCCCTGCATGGCCACCAGGAAACGGTACGATAGCGGCGTGCTGCGCGAGTTCATGTTGGGGACGTCCGTTACCCACGCCGACATGACCTTCGCCGGATAGGCCTGCGAAAAGCCTTCTTGAATACGCAAGCGATCGAACGCTTCGGTATTGTCCGACGTCCACACTTCATCCACACGCTGGAGCATCCCCAAATCCACCCGTCCGCCACCGCCGGAGCAGGACTCGATTTCGAGCTTCGGATGGCGGGCCCGCAGACGGTCGATGATTTCGTACAGGTTGCGGACGTAGGCGACCCAAAGCTTCTGCTGATCGACCGGCTCGGCTTCGGGCCATCCGGGCTCGGAGAAACTGCGATTCATGTCCCATTTGAAATAGCGGATGTTGTTTTCGGTGGCCAGCTTATCGAGCACGCCGAAGATATACTCCTTCACGTCGTTGCGCGCCAGGTTCAAAATCATTTGGTTGCGTAGCTCGCTGCGCGGCCGGCCGGCGAAATGGATTACCCAATCCGGATGCGCGCGGTAAAGATCGCTGTCGGCGTTGACCATCTCCGGCTCGACCCACAGGCCGAAGTCCATGTTGAGCCGGTTGACTGCGTCGATCAACGGCTTCAGGCCGTGCGGAAATTTCCGCGGGTTGACGAACCAGTCACCCAGGCCGGCATGATCGTCGTCCCGTTTCCCGAACCAGCCATCGTCCATGACAAACAGTTCCACCCCGAGCTTCGATGCTTTTTCCGCCAGTGCCTTCTGGCCGGCCTCGTCGACGTGAAAGGTGGTGGCCTCCCAGGAGTTGTACAGCACCGGACGCAAGCGGCTGGAAAGGCCGCCGGGCAGGATTTTCTCGCGGGTGAAGCGGTCGAGCGCGCGCGAGGCGCTTCCGAATCCGCCGGCCGAAAATCCGGCGAAAAACGCCGGGGTTTCCAGGCTTTCGGAGGGATTGAGGCGGTACGCGAAATCGAAGCTGTTCATGCCGCCGGTTACGCGCACCTGCCGATAAGGAGTCTGTTCCACGGTGATGCGCCAGTTTCCGCTCCAAGCCAGAGCGCCGAACCACACGCGCCCGTGCTCTTCGCTGGCATCTCCGGTGTCTACCGCAAACCACGGGTTGAAATTATGGCTGGTGTGGCCCTTGCGGCTTTCGATCACCTTCTGTCCCTCGTGGATCGGCTCGCGATTGAGTTGCATTTCGGCCGCCCACCGGCCGCTGAGATAGCTGAGACGGTAACCATCGCCCGGAGGCAGATACCAGGCGGCGGATTGCGCACTCTGAATCGTGAACGGGCGAGTTGTGCCGTTGCGGACCCTGGCACTGCGCGAGAGGATGCCGTAGTCCGGGTACACGCGATAGTGCAGCGTTACTTCGATGGGATCGTTCACGTCTTTCAGCGTGATGTCGAGCTCGTCGCCCTGAATCCGATGCGAGGCGTAACGCAAGACCAGGTCGCGGTTGCCGTCTTCACGCGCAATTTTCAAAGCCGGCTCGTAATAACGCGGCCCACCCCAACCCGGAAACTCCTCCTTTTCCAGCATCTGGCGCGGGTCGAAAGACGAAATGTCAGTGAGCGCCGCGGGGGCCGACAGATCCTCCAGCCGCCACAAGGGCGCGCCCCAATAGAGGTGCCGCAGGGCGCCGTCCGGGCCAATGCCCATCGCGTAGGAAGAAGTGCGCGTGGTAAGCAACCAAGTTTTCGGCCCTTCTAAGTACTGGATGGATTGCGCGGCGAGCGCCGCAACCGCGAGGCTCGCAATCACCAATCGCCTCGCGATAATTCGAACGATAGGGGACAGCATCGCCTGAAATTATGGCACAGAAAGCGCGGTCGATCTTCTATAATGCGTCCATCGCGCAGGCTAGCCTGAATTTTCGCGCCAGAACGTGAGATAACGTTCGGTTTCGCCCGATCCCCATCCATCGAAGCCTCCGCCACGCGATGCGTTATTCATCTGGTGAATTTATCTACATAAATGCGCA
>JBEKYD010000370.1:0-7029 GCA_049511335.1 Bryobacteraceae bacterium
AATGAGGACGTCTTCCACCGAGAAGCCCCCGCGAAAAAGGCTGAAACGCACCTTGCCGCCAAATTCGACGCTGCGGCCGAGAGCGCGTTCAAGGGCGCCGCGCAAACGCTCGCCGTACTGATCGGCGCGGACGTAGGGGGCGGCAACGCCTGCGGCCAGGACGAGCGCGAGGGCGATAGCGACAAGCTTGAACGCGCGAGCGGCATTCCGTTTCATAGCGCCGCGCCAGTCAGCTCGCGGTAAGCGGCAGGGTCGTCGATATCGGCAACCACGCCGGGATCGTCGAGGTCGAGATAATCGGTTTCGGCAACGTGGGCGGCGACGACATCGCGCGCGGTAGCGCCGGCTGGCGGGGCTAGAAACTCGGCGATGAGGGATGCCTGAAACCAAATTGGGTGGCCGCGCTCGCCGCGGTAGCGGGGCACGCGAAGGCGAGCGGCGCCAGCCGGGGATAATAGCGCATCCAGGGTGGAATCGGCCACGGCAGGGTGATCCACCAGGGTGAACAGGACGCCGGAGGCTTCGGGCGGCACGGCTCGCAATCCACACTGCAGAGAGCCGAGCATGCCGCGCTCATAATCGGGATTCAGGACGAATGTGGCGGGGCGGCGGGCGGCGACGCAAATCTCGGCGGCGTGCCCTCCCAGGACCACGATGACCGGATTGGTACGCGCGGCGAACAAGCCAATCAGCCGGTCCAGAAAGGTCTCTCCGCGGAACTCGAGCAGCGCCTTGGGGCTGCGCATGCGGCGCGAGGCGCCGGCCGCCAGGATGAGACCGGCGGTCACGGGGAAACTTCGCGGCGCGCGGCTTCCTCGGGCAGGGCCTTCTCCGTGCCGCCCTCCTGGGCGGCGGAATCGCGCGGGAACACCGACATGGAAAGCGACCGCCAGCGTCCGGCCGGGTTGCGGCGCACGGCGATCATTTCCGCGGCCACGGAAATGGCGATCTCTTCCGGAGAAATGGCGCCGAGATCGAGGCCCATGGGTGCGTAGATGCGCTCCAGGTCCGGCCGCGCGATGCCTTCCTTTTCCAGTTCCCTGACCACGTTGAGGACTTTGCGCCGGCTGCCGATCATGGCAATATAGCGGGCCGGACTACCGATGGCGAGGCGCAGCACACGCATGTCGTCGCGATGGCCGCGGGTGACGACGATCACGTAACTGGTCTCGTGGACGGCCAGTTGGGGGAATATCTCCTCGTATTCGGCGGCGTGTACTTCAGCCGCGTCGGGAAAACGGTCGCGGTTGGCGAAGCTTTCGCGGTTGTCGATCACCACGGCTCGAAAACCGGCGAGCGTTACCACGGTCGCCAGGCTTTTCGAGATATGGCCGGCGCCGAAGATAAAGGCGGTCGGGACCGGCAGCACGGGTTCCACGAAGACTTCGAGTTGGCCGCCACAGATCAAACCGTTATCGTAAGCCGCATCCTGCCCGAGACTGAATTTCAGGCGGCGCGGCTTTTCGGTATCGAGCACTTCGCGAGCGGCATTCCAGACTTCCGCTTCCACGCACCCTCCCCCGATGGTGCCGAGCATGGAGCCGTCTTCGCGCACCAGCAGCTTGGCGCTTTCGTAGCTGGGAATCGACCCGCGCACTTCCACAATGGTCGCCAGCGCGCACTTTTGCCCCAGCGCCCGCAGGCGCACCAGTTCGTCGAAAACATCCATTCCGACTGTGATTATAACGTGTGGGCGGGAGGGCCGCCGATTCACCGAAACTTGAGCGCGCTTTTCCGAGATGATCGTGGACGTTGTCGGCGTTCCTCTTAGTTCCCGCGGCAGAACGCGAGCGAGTTCGACCGCCTGCACAACCGTGTCTGGCCGTTCCTCGCCTAAGCACACCGGTTCATGAGTTCACCAGAGTATGCGCGCGCAACCGCTCCCTGAGAGAGCCGTGAAAAAATTGATTTCGAGCCATGGATGAACACGGATAGCCTCTTCTCTTTCTTAATCTGTGTCCATCCGCGTTTATCCGTGGCCATATTTCTTCACACTTTCTGACGGTTGCGCCTAGGGGCGCGTGGTTGGCGCGCGGGAACCAAACGCATGGCGCAGAGATGCGAGGGCCGAGACGGCTAATCCCCAGGCGCAGACGCCGCTCCATTGCCAGCGGCTCCAAGCGGCGGCGGAGAGCGCCGAGCCAAGCGCGCCGCCGAGAAAGAAAACGATCATATAAACGGTATTGATGCGGCTTCGCGCGGCGCGCGACAAGACGAAAATGCGAGTCTGGTTGGAGATCTGCATGGCCTGCTGGGCGATATCGAGCGCGATCACACCGGCGATCAGGCCGGCAATTCGAGAGCCGAATATCCAGAGGATGACGTAGGCCACGCTCATCAGCGCGAGGGCGAAAGCCAGGATCCGGCGGGAACCGTAACGGTCGGCTAACCTGCCGGCGGGTGACGCAACGGTGGCTCCGGCGGCGCCCAGCAAACCGAAGCTGCCGGCGGCGCCCGCTCCCAAGCGGTAGTGCGGCGAGCCAAGAAAAAACGCCAGATTCGTCCAGAAGGCGATGAACGAGGCGAAGGCCAGGAAGCCGACGGTGGCGGCCTCGCGCAACACGGGTTGCTGGCGGGCAAGGTCCCACAAGGAGCGGAGAGCCGCGCCATAAGAAATCGGCCGGGCGGGCGGCAACTCCGGCAGGCGCCAGCGCAGGAGAGGCACGAAGGCCGCGGTGGAAGCGGCGGCCAGGAGGAATACGGATCGCCATCCGAGCAGATCGGCAACAGCCCCGGAAGCGGTGCGTCCCAACAGAATTCCGAGCAGCAAACCGGTCATCAAGGCGCCGACGGCGCGGCCGCTCTGCCCGGGGCCGGCCAGCTCCGGCGCCAGCGGCACCATGATGTGGGTGACGGCGGCGGTGATGCCGATGGCCACGCTGGCCGCCACCAGAATCCAGAACGATGGCGCGAGACCGGCCGCCAGCAACGCCAGCGAGACGGCTGCAAAAAGCCGCAGAATCAGCTTGCGGCGCTCCGTGATATCGCCCAGCGGCACGAACAGCAGAATTCCGGCGGCGAAGCCGAGCTGGGTGGCGACGGCCACGGTTCCGCCGCGGGCGTTCGATACGTGGAACGCGCGGCTGATATCGAGCAGCAGGGGCTGATTGTAATAGATGGTGGCGACACTGGCGCCGCAAGCCATCCCGAGAAAGGGTAGTAATCCGCGGCGCGCACGGCGATCGGTGGGAGGGTCCGGCGTAGGGATGGAGCTCAACGTTCAGGCTATCACCCCGGCGGCGGGCCCAGGCTTTGCCCCATCCGCGGAACTTATGGAAAAGGGCCACGGATGCACGCGGAACCGGAGCTGGCAGGGGCCGTAATCGGGGCAGTAAGCGGTGGTACGTGGGCAAATATGACGCCAATCCGGCTAGGATCAGGAAATCCCCTCTCTCCCGCATCAAAACGGTCCAGTACCCTCATTTGAGGGGTTGCAACCTAGGCGAAACCACTGTTAACTAGGATTATCCCGATGGAAGCTCGGCATATTATTCAAAGAACCACGGCGATCCGCGAAGCTTTCGCGGACGACCTCGAGAGCCTATACGAAGATCGCGAGAACCTAAGGGTTGCGATTGCGCGCCTGGAAGAACTGGAACGTTTGCGTTGGAGGCGCCTCGCCATATGCAAGCTCGCACGGAGCCATAGCAAGCTCGTCAGCGCTGCTTGAGCCGCTCGCACGGGGTCCTATACTCAAGGAATGCCCGGCGTGCTTTACCTGGTGGCGACGCCCATCGGGAACCTGGAGGACATCACCTATCGCGCGGTCCGCGTCTTGGGCGAGGTGGATGCGATCGCGTGCGAGGATACTCGCGAAACCCGAAAGCTGCTGGGCCATTACGGCATTCGCAAGCCCACCATCAGCTACCATGAGCACAACGAGGCAGAGCGCGCGGGGGAGTTGGCGGCGCGCATGCTGGCGGGCGAAAAGGTGGCGCTGGTTTCGGATGCGGGCATGCCGCTGGTTTCCGATCCCGGCTATCGGTTGGTTCGGGCGGCGATCGAGAATGGCATTGCGGTCGAGCCAATTCCAGGAGCATCGGCCGCGCTGACCGCCCTGGCTGCTTCCGGACTGCCCACCGACGCTTTCCGCTTCGGAGGCTTTCTGCCGCCCAAAACCGGGCAGCGGGAGCGCCTGCTCGAATCCCTCGAAAACGAACAGGCCACGCTCATCTTTTATGAAGCGCCGCATCGCATTCTGGAAGCGCTCCGGAGTATCGAAGCGGTGCTGGGGCCGCGGCCGGTGGTGGTGGCGCGCGAGCTCACCAAGCTGCACGAGGAGATTCTGCGCGGCGCCGCGGCGGAGATTCATGCGGTGCTGGCGGCCCGCGCGGCGATCAAGGGAGAAATGACGCTGCTAATCGGGAAGGCCACGGCGCCAAAGGCTGAACAAGGCCCGGTGAAGGACGCGGTCGAGGAGCTAATGCGCGCCGGCACCGAACGCATGCAAGCCATCAAACAGGTGGCGCGGCGGCGGGGGCTTTCGAAACGCGAGGTTTACGAACAGTTGCTCGACGAGCGGTGACTCGCATGGATGGCTGCGCGGATTTGTCCGCCGCCGGGCTCTTTTTGCGCCACAATCTTACATATATGAAGATGGCTCGCCTGACGTGGCTGGTTGTTTGGATCGCGGTTGCCGTTCCGGGCCAAAAGAAACCCGATGTACTGGATATACAGGTGTTGGAATTACAAGCCAAGCACACGCCGCGCCAACTGACCTTGGACGGGCGCCTGCGGGTAGCATCCCCGAAACCGATTAAAGGCCTGGTGATCGCTTGGGATTTCCTGTCGAAGGATGGCACGTTATTGGCCACCGAGAAAACCAAAGTAGACGAGGACGTGCTGGCGCCGGGAGCGGAATCTCCCATTCACGCCGATACCGACAATCTGCCCGGAGCCGTGCGTGTCCGGGTGCGCGCGGCGGATTTTCGGGACCGCGAGCTGCGGGTGGGAAACGCGGGGCCTTTCCCGATCGAGTAGGCGAGCGTTTGAGGGGAAGAGCACCGGCGACAAAGATCGCCGGCGCTGCTCAATTCGCCGGTGGGACGGACCAACGATGGCCGCAATCCTTACATGGTGGCCATCCCTATCAGCGCCAAGCCGGATCCGTAACCCACAAACATGAATGTCATCAGCCACCCGGTTCCGCGGGGAGCGCCTCGGAATTCGTGCCAGACGGCCACGCCCCAGATGGCGGCGACCAACGTCGCGCCTTGCCCCAGCGCATAGGACACGGCGGGGCCGACCACGCCGGAGGCGATCAAGTTCAAGCACAGGGCGATCATCCACAGCATTCCGCCCAGCAAGCCAAGGGAGTGCAAGCGCGCGCTTCCACGGAAGTATTCCGCATAACCGAGCGAGCGGGTGCGCATGAAGATGGTGTTCAAGACGAAGTTGCTGGCTAACAAGCCGCCAGCGAAGAGGGCGAGGGCGGTATAAGGCGTCAGGAATCCGGCGCGGATCGGCGCCGAATTGAAATCCGGCGACAAGGACGACGCAAGCTGCGGGTAGAAGAAACCCATTAGGCAGCCAGCCAGAACAGCGGAAACGAGGCCCGCCGAGCCGTTCCGGCCGGCGCCGCGCGGCAGCCGGCGGCGCGCGATCGCCGAAATCACGATGGCGGACAAGACCAGCAGCACCCCGCCAAACAACAGCACGGCGTTGCCTTTCGGGGACTGGATGTACGAGGCGACCGTTCCAATGACCAGCGCAAGGCCGACGCCTATGGGGAACGCAACCGCCATCCCTGCCGCGTCAATCGCCACCACCAGCAGGAGATTGGAGAGGTTGAACAAGGCGCCGCTGAACACCGCATGGGCCATGGGTCCGGACGCGGCCTGACGGAAATTCTCGCCGGCACTCATGCCAGCGCTGCCGAAGTTCCCTAAAGCGGCCATCCAAAGAAGGCCGAAAAGGAAGACGCCCAGGGCGTAATCCCAGTAGTAGAGCGGGAAAGGCCACTTGTCCTTGCCCGCGAGTTTTTGGGTATTTGCCCAGGATCCCCAGCCGAGCATGGTGATCACGCAGAACAACGTGGCCAACCCTAAATTATTGACTACGAACATAAGTCCTCCCGCAACAGAGTAACAGCCACAAGACTGTCGATGGCGAACATGCCGCCTCCAGGGGCGGGCAAGTATACGGAGAGTCGCATTCTGCCGAGGGTGGTGCTGCCGAGGCAACCGGGCGGTGTGGAAGGCGGCGTCGCGGGTGACGGCGAGCTTTCGGCAAGGCTCGCCGGCGCGCACCAGAGGATCAATCAAGCACCGAATGCGGCCCACCCGGCGCCTGGATGACCGAAGAGGATTCACGATTTCAGGTTGAACAGGCGTGGTCGTGGTGGGTTATCCTGTCCGGACCGCACGGAACTTCCGATGTCGGCGGTGTAACTGGTTGCAGTGGGCGAACTACAATGGTGGCGTGGATGCCTCAGAAGGGCCGGAATTGAAGTTTCTGCATGCAGAGACAACTTTGAATCGTGTCAAGCTCGAATGGTTTCGCAGCCTCACGACGGAGGAGTTGATCTCATCGCTCGCGCCCGGTGGTCCTGGTGCAATCAAAGTTCGCCCCGATGGAACTGTTCTTGATGGTCACCACCGCCTTCGCGTGCTGGTCGAGCGTGGGGTGGACATTCGCCGTCTCCCACGCGAGATAATGGAGAGAAAGCCATGATCCCCGATCTGTTCTGGATACCGGGCCCTTGGACAGGCAGGCTGGCGATTGTCGCACGCCCGCGAGGCGGAGACTGGCTGGACGACGAGGCGAGCGGGTGGCGCCGGGCGGGACTCGACGTGGTGGTTTCCCTCCTGGAGGAGCAGGAAGCTGCCCAACTAGGGCTGGAGCGGGAAGACCAAGCGGCTGCGTCGAACGATGTCCGCTTTTTGTCGTTTCCGATTGCCGATCGCGGGGCGCCGGCTTCCACGCAAGGCGCAGTTGCGCTATTGAAAGATATGATTCGGGCCCTTGACGCTGGGAAGAATGTTGCGGTCCACTGCCGCCAAGGTATCGGTCGCTCAGGCCTCATCGCGG
>JBEKYD010000371.1:0-6975 GCA_049511335.1 Bryobacteraceae bacterium
CCAGGCGAAACCTGCAAGGGCGCGTTGGAACCCCAGCCGGCTATCGATTGCCGCGCGGCTGACGACCCCTGGAGCGTGGAATCGGCCGGCGGCGCGGCCCTGTCCGCCTACTTCGCGCCCGAACGCAATTATTTCGACGGCCGCCTCTCGGTGGGGAACGCGCCCCTGCGTTACGTGCCCCCGTTCTACTCGGCCGCTGCCACCGGCGATCCGCGCCAGCCCCTCTGGCTGCTGGCTCTGGTCAACGGCAAGACGCAAATCGTGGACGGCGGATTCAACGTGCTGGCGGAAATAGTCGGGTGGGGCAGCGATATCGCCGCGATCGAGACTCGCTGCGGAACCGGAAACCAGGTGCTGGCTACCCAATCTTCGGACGCCACCGAAACCGACGCGATTCAGTCTTATACCTGGAAAGACCGCTCCATGGCGGCGGTTACGCGGACGGTGACTTTCCCTGGCCCGGTGACCGCGCTGTGGGCCAGGGGCGCCGAAGCGGTGGCCGTGGCGCGCGACCTCGAAGCGGGAAAATACGTGCTCTATGTGCTCACGGTGGCTTGCGGTGAGTAAGCATTGCAACGTACTGTGGGACAGGCCTCCCGGCCTGTCCACTGCTTCAAGAAGACAGGCCAGGAGGCCTGTCCCACTGCTGATCCTTCTTGCCTTGGCCGCCTCCGCCCCTGCCGCTACCCGGCCGCATTACGGCGGCGTCCTGCGGGTGGAAGTGCGGCAGAACATTGAATCGGTGGACCCTCCCGACACCGGTCCGGGTTTGGCCGATCTGATCGGCGCGTTCTCCATCACCCGCTGGGAAGCGGGGCGCCGCGCGTCGTATGCGGCCGACGACGGCGCTCCGGGCGGGCGGCCGTTCCTCGATGCCGTGGAGGTTCAGATGGGCCGTCCCCTGCGCGACCAGTCGATCGACCTCGAAGTGGGTAAGGCGGAAGTGGTCGAGCTCGGGCCGGGCGATGCGCGCCGCGGCGCGGCCGGGCGGAGGATGTGGGTATCGGCGCCGGTCCGGATCGTGGCGCTGGTGTTCGGCCCGCGGGTGGAGGACGCGCGCATTCGCGAAGGCCTGGCGCTGGCGGTGGACCGCACCGCGATTCTGAACGTGCTGCTGCAAAAGCAGGGCGAAATCTCCGCAGCGCTGCTGCCCCAATGGATTTCCGGCTACGCGTTCCTCTTCCAGTCCTCGGCGGATCTGGCCAAGGCGCGGACCATGATTGCCGCGGCCGCAACTGCCGCCCGCAACCTGTCGATCGGGGTGGAAGACGCCAGCTTTCGCGCCATGGCGGACCGTGTGGCGCTGAACGCGCGCGATGCCGGACTGGCGGTGACGGCGGCCGCGCCAGCCAGTGCCGCCGACGTCCGCTTGGTCGAGGTGCAGGTTGTCTCGAGCGAGCCGGCGCGGGCGCTGGCGGGCATTGCGGCCGCTCTGGGATTGGCCGTGCCGCCGCGAATGGACAGCGTGGAAGCCCTGTACAACGCCGAGCGTGCCATGCTGGACGGGTTTCGCGTGGTTCCGCTGTTTCATCTGCCGGCTGTGTACGGCGCCGCGCCGCGGGTGAGAGGGGCCACTGGCATTTCTCCGTTGGGGCAGTGGAAGTTTGAAAACGTGTGGCTGGAAGGCGGCCGGCCATGACGTTTCGCACGCGCCTGCTGCTGATTTTCACGCTCGCGGTGGTGGCCTCGGTAGGCGTAGTGGAGTGGCTGGTGCAGGGAGCCACGCGGCGCGAGTTCGAACGCATGGACGCAGCCCGTTCCGACGCCCTGGTGATGCAATTCCGCAAGGAGTTCGACCGTCGCAGCCAGGAGGTGGTAAGCGCCGTGGAAGGCATTGGGCGATCCGATACCGCTTTGAACATCGCCATCTCGCCCGATCCCACCTCTTTCTATAGCGAAGCCGGGGCGCTCGCCGCGGCCCATGGCCTGGACTTACTGGAGCTAGTGGCCGGGGATGGCGCCATCGTCTCCTCGGCCGAGTGGCCGGCGCGTTTCGGTTACCACGAAGACTGGCTGCTGGAGCACGGCGATTGGGCGGAGGGCCAGGCCTTCCTGCGGCGCGCCGAATTGCCGGACGGCGTTACCCTGGCGCTGGCCGCGGTCTCCACCGTCGCCGCCGGCGATAGCAAGCTGTTCGTGGTGGGCGGGCAGCAGCTCGACCAGGCATTTCTTTCCACCCTCGTGCTGCCGGACGGGATGCGAGCGCTCTTGTACCGCAGCCTCCAGCCGGCGTTCGCGGCCGAGCAGATGCTGGGGCCGGGGCCCCGCTCGGCGTCGCTCCAGGCGCTGGTGGAAGATACGCTGGCGCGCAAACGCGAGCGGTATCGGGTGCTCGGCACGGGCGCCGATGCGGAATCGTTTCATGCCCTGCCACTCGCCGGTTACGACGGTGCGCCGCTGGGCGTGTTGCTGATCGCGAGCTCGCGGCGCGGCCTGGCGGAGCTCGAATCGAAGCAGTTGCGCTACGGCATCGAAGTGGCGGCCTTCGGCATTCTGATGGGCGTGGCGCTGGGCGCGTGGGCCACGGCGCGCGTCACGCGGCCGGTGGAGCGCCTGGCGCGCAGCGCCACCGCGGTGGCCGCCGGCAACTGGGACACCACCGTGGAAGTGACTTCCGGCGACGAAATCGGCCGCCTCGCGCTGGCATTTAATCGCATGACCGAAGAGCTGACGGCGCAGCGCGAGCGGCTGGTGCAGGCCGAGCGCGTCGCCGCCTGGCGCGAGCTGGCGCGGCGGCTGGCCCATGAATTGAAAAATCCCCTGTTTCCGCTGCAAATCACGGTCGAGAATATGCAGCGCGCCCGTTCCCAATATCCGGAACAGTTCGACGAAGTATTTCGCGAAGGCGCCCAGACCCTGCTGGCCGAGTTGGGCAACCTCAAGCAGATCGTGGCGCGCTTCAGCGACTTCGCCAAAATGCCGGCGCCGGAAATGCAGCCCGTGGATTTCAACCGGCTCGTCGGCCAGACCATGAAGCTGTTCGAGCCGCAGTTGGCGAAGGCGGGAATCGCGGCAACCCAAGAGCTGGACCCCGCGGCGCCGGCCGTGATGGCCGACCCGGAACAGATGACCCGCGCGCTCCGGAACTTGATCCTCAACGCCATCGACGCCATGCCCCAAGGCGGCACGCTGACCGTGCGCACGCGGCGCATGAGCGCGGGGCTGCGGCTCGAAGTAGCCGATACCGGCCAGGGCCTGACGCCGGAAGAGTGCGGGCGTCTGTTCACGCCGTACTACTCGACCAAAACACACGGCACCGGTCTGGGCCTGGCCATCGTGCAATCGGTCGTAAGCGACCACCACGGCCGAATTTCCGTGGCCAGCGCGCCCGGCAAAGGCGCGACTTTCCAGATCGATCTCGCGGCGGAAGCGGGGGACTAAATGAGGTGAAAGCTCAAGTCAGAGCCGCGACCGTCAGGGAGCGGTTGCCGGACCCGCCGGTTATTCTCCTGTTTGGTCCCGCTATGCCGGCCGCCGTGGCGCGCGCACTCTTCGGTGCCGCGTCGAGTCTAGTCTCCGAACTCCTGATGTCGCCGGCCATTTTCCAGGCAGTGAGGAAGATAAGGTGACCCAACTGAAGGGGAATCGGCGCGGAAAACCAGGTGGGACAGACGATCGTTTTTTGTCGTCTGTCAGGCTGTTGTGGCTCGGCGAAGGCCTGACAGACCACGAAGAACGATGGTCTGTCCCACCTCTGAGTCACCCAAACATATGGCTCAACTCAAATTCCACGAGATCAGGAGTTCGGAGTCTCTACTCGGCGCTTCTGCTCCCTGCGGCAGCGGACGTCGGCAGGAGCGCTCGCGCGCACCGAAGATCAAGGAAGTGTGAAGTTATTCCTATGTGGGTCCTGAGTGGCATAGCTCTTGGCGAACTGAACCCGATAAAGGCGATATGGCGAATCTGCTGATAGTAGACGACGATCAAAACACGCTGGCCTCGCTGGCCCGTGCCTTCCGCATGGCCGGCCATGAAGCCACGGTTTGCGACAATGCGGCGCGCGCCTTGGAACTCCTCGAGACCAAACGGTTCGACATGATGATGTCCGACGTGGTGATGCCCGGCAAGGACGGTCTCGCGCTGCTCGAAGAACTACGCGGACTGGGGATCTCGCTTCCGGTGGTGATGATTTCCGGCCAAGCCAATATCGAAATGGCGGTGCGCGCCACGCGGCTTGGCGCGGCGGATTTCTTGGAGAAGCCGCTCTCCACCGATAAATTGCTGCTTACGGTGGAGAACACCCTCAAGCTGAAGCGCTTGGAGGAAGAAAACCGCGACCTGCGGCAGCGCGTAGGCAAGCACGAGATTGTGTATTCCGGCGAAGCCATGCGCCGTGTCATGGCGCAAGTGGAGCGAGTAGCCGCGAGCGAAGCGCGTATCTGCATTCTGGGCGAGACCGGAACCGGAAAGGAGCTCATCGCGCGGGCGCTGCATGAAAACAGCTCGCGCCGCGGCGGCCCGTTCGTGACGCTCAACTGCGCCGCGGTGCCGGGGGAACTGATCGAAAGCGAATTATTCGGCCACGAAAAGGGCTCGTTCACGGGCGCGGTGTCCCGCCACATCGGCCGCTTCGAGCAAGCCAATCGCGGCACCCTCTTTCTGGACGAAGTGGGCGATATGCCGGTGCTCATGCAGACCAAGTTGTTGCGCGTGCTGGAAGAGGGGCAAGTCGAGCGCATCGGCGGCGACCGCAGCATCGCCGTGGACGTGCGCGTGGTGGTAGCCACCCACCGCAACCTGGAAGAATTGGTGCAAAAGGGCGCATTCCGCCAGGACCTGTATCACCGCCTCTTCGTCTTCCCGCTGTTGTTGCCGCCCTTGCGCGAGCGCACCGGCGACATTCCCGTTTTGGTGCGGCATTTCGCGGCGCAGGTCTCTGAGATCAACGGCTGGAAGCCAAAACCGTTTCAACCGGACGCCATCGCCGAGCTGCAAAGATACGC
Source organism: Bryobacteraceae bacterium (assembly GCA_049511335.1). Taxonomy (GTDB): domain Bacteria; phylum Acidobacteriota; class Terriglobia; order Bryobacterales; family Bryobacteraceae; genus JBEKYD01. The sequence continues at coordinate 4,944 of JBEKYD010000371.1, forward strand.
CTGGCCCGGCAACATCCGCGAATTGCGCAACGTGGTGGAGCGCCTTCTGTTGCTGGCCGATGGCCCGGTAGACGCGGCCGCAGTGCGCTTGGCGCTCCCGGCGACGGCCGGCGGGCGTCCCTCGGAAGCGGCCACAGGCACTCTCTCCGAGCGCACGGATTCCTTCGAGCGCGAGCAGATCCTTGCCGAGCTGAAGCGGAATAACCAGCGCATGACCGACACCGCCAAGGCCCTGGGCCTGGAGCGCAGTCATTTGTATAAGAAGTGCCAGGCGTTGGGCATCGATCTAAGGGCGCTGAGAGGCGGGAAATGAGGCCGCCAGGGCGGAGGGGCAGTTTCCGGTAGGCCGTCTATTGCCCGTCTGGTTGCCTGTGGAACACTCGAGAGGGCACGGGTGTCAAAATTGGCGCACCGATGCGCGCGAAATCCTGAGCCGGATTCGTCTCAACTTCACCAGCAAGGCCACCAAGCTCATCGGGCGGGGGTGCCTTTTCCTTGGGACCGGGAAGCGGCAGAAGCGCGGCCGGATGGCCTCTTAGCCATACGGGCGCCGTGCCCATCAGCGGCTTCGATTCTTGCCCAGCGGCTGGCAAGCGCTCTTTCAAGTTCCCCGGCTAACTGGTCCACCAGTTGCCGGTATTCCTTGTGCTGCTTCAGCAGGAATTTGTGTTTGGGATGTTGGAATAGCCTGCCGATAAGATCGGCTTGGATACATAGCGCCTCTTTCAACAGCGTGGCGAAGGCGAGCAGTTCGTCGCGGGGCAGAGCATTGTCATTGGCCATGAGTTGGGCTATCGTTCGCGATCCTTGGCCCTATGACCTTCTTCCAAAAGGGCTGCACTTCCGGCCTCTTATTAGACTCACGGGGGAATCGCGGTAGTTTAGGAATGTCCGCGGCTTCCAGTGCCTCCGCGCAGTACCCGGCGGCAGGCTTCTGTATAGCCAGGACATACTACTTAAAGTTACACGTAACTGCGCGAACGCCGCAATCGGAATGAGTCCGTAGGCGAACTTACCTAAGAGTATTGCTTATTGCCCGGCGCCGCTTTTAGAGGTCGATGATTTGGTGCCGAATGGCAAACTGAATCAAATCGCTGTACGTGCGCAGATTGAGCTTGTGCATGATGTTGGACCGGTGTGCGTCCACCGTTTTTACGCTGATGTCGAGGGCCGTGGCCACTTCTTTATTGCTCCGCCCCCGCGCCAGTAAATTCAGGACCTCGAGCTCGCGTGGGGTGACATTGACGGGAGATGGGCCCGGCGCGCTCGACTTTGCCAGGTGGCCGATGATCAGCCTGGTGACTGCAGGCGACAGAAAGGGCTGGTCCCTTTCGACGGATTGAACTGCACGCACCAGGTCGCGGGCGGCGTCCGACTTCAGCACCAGGCCGCTGGCGCCTGCAGCCAAGACCCGGCTGGCCATCTCTCCGGAGTCGTTCATGGTGAGCACCAGGATCTTCGTGCCGGGGCGGGCGGCCAGAATCTTTTGAATGGCTTCCAGCCCGTCGATTTCCGGCATGCTGAGATCCAACAGCACCAGATCCGGGCGGAGCTTTTTGGTCTTTTCGGCAGCCTCACGCCCGGTTGCCGCTTCGCCGCAAATCTTCCACTCCGGCCGAACTTCAAGCAGCGCGCGAATTCCCCGGCGAACCACTTCGTGATCGTCGGCGATAAGAATGGACATGGGTTTCATGGGGAGACCATGGTAAGCGGGATGGTTGCCTTGACCGTCGTGCCACCGGCGTGCGAGGCGATTTCCAACCTGCCATCGAGTTGCTGTACCCGTTCCCGCATGCTTGCAATGCCAACACCCGAAGGGGCATCCTCGCGAATACCATGGCCGGCATCCTCCACTTCCAAAAACAGGGTCGACGGGCCACGAATGAGGCGAAGGCGCGCCGTGCTGCTACCGGTGACCCACTTGCAGAACTCGCAACAGAAACCTTCCGCACTGTTCGTATTCCGTCCGGGGCGACGATTTTTTGGAGCCCCAATTGCTGTCAGGGGCTGTGAGTGCGTGAAATCGCCACAC
>JBEKYD010000372.1:0-6967 GCA_049511335.1 Bryobacteraceae bacterium
GTAAGGATCACTGAGGCGAATCCGGATCGGTTCCCAGAGATCATTCGTCTGTTGATGAGCGCCAGAATTGGAGCTGAAAAAGGGTGGTCCGCGGATCGGGTTATCGAGGCAACGACCGGGAAAGACCTGGTAGGTTGTTGTGCTCTCGATTTCGTTGGAAACGTGGTGCTCCTTCACAGCCTTGTCATTGACAAACCCATGCGCCGCAGGGGAATCGGTTGGGCACTGGTAGAAGAAGCTGTGGAGATCGCAAGGGCCCGCCGTGTGGAGTACATGGTTGCCCTCACGATGTTTTGGAACGTCAATTTTTTCCGCAAGTGCAGTTTTGTCACGACCTCTCGCAAACTACTTCCAGAGCGCCTAGCCGGCCATCCATTCATATTCGATCCAGTGTTCCGGTATGCGACGCCGATGATCCGTCGAATCGATTGTAACGGTCAGGCATAACTATGTTCTTGTTTGTTCCAAACGCCTCGCTTCTTTCCCCGCAATATGCCCGCCTAGCTGGGATGCAACAGCTCCCTGGGGAGTTGCGAGAGGTCCGGGCAAATGGCGCTGCCCTCTTGTGGACAGCGGACGCCTTTACGGCCGTCGACCACGACTGCGCGGGGATCGTGGTCCACTTGCAGAGGCCTCAGGTCGACCATGAGCCAATCTGTGATCTGCGCTGGCGTCCTGGTGAGAAGGTTACGGTGTGCCGCCGCAGGTGGTCGGGGGAGTTTAGCGCTTACGTAGATGAGCCGGATGGGATGATCACATCTAACCTGAAACTTGCGGCGCTCCTTCGGAGTCCGCCGCAGCGAGCGTGGAGGCGCATCGAACCTGGGCACGAGGCCCGCGTAACGGCCGGGGGAATCGGGATTACGCGTGAACGCTCATGGTCGGCCGTCTTCCAAATGGACTACGCGGAAACGGTTCGCGAGGTGCGCCGCCTGATTCTCGATTCGGTTGGCTCGCTGCCTGGTGCCCCGGCTCTTCTGCTGAGTGGAGGTGTAGATAGCTCAGTAGTGGCGGCTGCGATGCGTCTTGCGGGGAAAGATGTGAAGGCGTTTACATTTGGCCTCGACCAGTTGGTGCGTCCGCAGACGGAGATGCAAAGCGATCTGATTTGCGCTCGAAAGGTGGCTGCGCATCTTGGGATTCGGTTACAGGAAATCGCCCTCGCCTCGCGTCTGCTGATCCGCAACATACCTTTGGGCATATACCTGGCGGAAACAGCTCGTGGCACCATTGTGGATGACTGCGCGGCCCTCGTGGAGGTTGCTCGGAGAATGTCTGCGGCTGGCTTTTCGCAGGTCTGGATGGGCGAAGCCGCCGACGATCTTTTCGGAGGATTTAAGTTCGCCCTGCGATACTACCGCGGCGCCCAACTGCGCGCTTACTATCGGGCGCAACTGACCCACGACTTGCCGAACGAACTGGCTATCATCCAGAATGTCTTCGGCTGGTTCGGCCTCGCAGTCGTCCAGCCGATGTGGACGGAGGCGCTTCTGCGGATAGGCTATAACATGCCATTAGCCTTCCGTCTGGACCGCGGGCGGCTGATGAAACGAGTCCTGCGCGATGCGTTTGCCGCGGAACTGCCGCCCGAGATCGCCAGTCGGCCCAAGTGCGTGACTCGGGACAGCACGCAGATTCGCTACGTGCTGGAGAAGGAATTCGGCGAGGGCCGCGACCGCTATCGCGCGCTGTTTCGCACGATAATGGGAGAGAGGGCGCGATGGCCAAGAAGGCTCCGGCAACTGCTGAAGACCTGCAGAAGCTAAAAGCCGCGATGAACGCAAGGGACCTGGATTTCGCCAACGCGAAACTAGCCTACTACAATCAGGCTCAATACAAGGATCAGCCAGTCGCGTATGAGGAACTGAAGAAATATGCGGAGGCCGCGATTGCGGCGAATCATGCGTATCAGAAGGCCCTGTATGGAAAGATCCGAATTACACTTTCGGTTGCGCGCCTGATGCGGGAGTAGGCGTAGGGAAACTCAACCGAGCCTGAGCTGCGAGCGCGTCCTTGTCGTCAGGGTGTTTGGCCAAGATTTTGGACCAGACCCCGATAGCGTCCTCGCGACGGTCTTTCTCGTAGAGACGAGCAAGATTCTTCTTGGCCTCGGGAATATGAATGGCCTTCTCGTAGTACGACGTGGCGGCGGCCGAGTCGCCCGCCTTCTCATTGAGTCGCCCCCACAAGTACGCCGCGTAGTCGTCGCCCGGCTTGGCGTGCTCTACTTCCTGCAAGCACTTATCTGCAGACACAAAGTCGTCCAACAAGTCGATATTGACCCGCGCCATGTTGCTCTTCGGCGGAATCCAGTTCAGCTTCCATTTGAGCGATTCCTCGTATGACTGGATAGAAGTCCTAGCCAGTGCCCTCTTCTCGTTCTCGCCAGGAACGCTCCATGCCCGAAACTCGTCCAAGAGGCCCCGGTCATTCCAGTAATCGGCCATGATGTCCGCGCGGGCCGCTGCAGGAATCTTGGAAGCTGCGTTCAGCTTTTCCAGGAATTCACTCAGTTTCCGGTCCAGATCGGGAACAATATGATCGACTTCCGCCTTGAGAGCGTCCTGCGGGTTGTCGCGTTTGACCCACAGGCGCTGGCGGATCTCGTAAAACAATAGAACCACCTCAGCCTGGAACCGGAGAGTGAGTCGATCGACAGATTTGTCCTCGCCCACTTCGGCGATGCACTTCTTGAGCCAGTCGCGCGCCAAATCCAGCGACTCCGGAGTGTAGCTCACAATGTAAGCCGAGGCCAGGTTGTACATCGCCGGCGCACGAAGCTCCGGAACATCCCTAGCAATGGTCCCGAATACACGGACCGCGTCTCCGACCCCATCGTAGCCGCGGAACACCTTGACGACACCGAGATAAAACTGAGGCAGAATGTCGCGGGGGTATTGCGCCACGCACTTGGTAAGCTTCGTCTCCGCTGTCCGCAGGCCTTCCGGTTCCGCGGACTGCTCGTAAGTGCGCAACCCCTTCATTCCTTCCACGAACAGACGAAAACTCGCCGTGTCGGTAAACTTGAAGTTTCCCTTTACGCCACGAGATTCCAAGTTGCCTGCAAGTTCCGGGGTCAACGTATATACTCCTGTCCCATAATACAATAGGCGAGTTGTTGAGCGGCTTCCACGACATCTGCGGAGGAGCCAGGCGGAGGGGTGGCCCAATGGGCCTCCTCGATCCACCCAAGACGTTGAACTGCATATGCCTGGGTTCGTGCGGAAGCGCCCCACACTTGGATTTCGATTCGCCTGCGGAGCAGGTTACGGATTGCGGCCAGCCAGGCCAGAACCGTCTTGATGTCGACGCCGCCGATCTTCAGTTCGGGCAGCCCCTCTCCGGTTCCGGGAGCGCTCACCTTGGAATCGCCCGCCGCCAGGATCTGCCAACCCCGATCAGGCCCGAGTGCGCTTTGGATGTCCTCTAACGCCAGAGTCAATTGCACCGTGAACTCGTCCACGGCCGCCCCCTCGTTGCCTTTTTGGGGCGGGGTGATCGTGATTTCGGGCGTGCCAATCATGGTCCTGACGGCCTTGACCTTGAGCAGACGACGCAGGACGTCAAAACGCGATGCCAACAGCAAGAGCACTGCAAGCAGGCAGCCGATCAGAATATCCCGCCACCACCGCAGCCAGAAGTGCGCGAGTAACGTCCCTTCCCACGTCCGATCCTTCGCCAGTTTGACCGCGCGCTCGAAGCGGGACTTTGCCTGCCCGCGGACCCAGTCGTCGTTGGAGGAAAGAGCCTGCTGGTAGGCCGCCGACGCCCTGTCGTAGTCCTTGTCCTTCTCGTACGCATTTCCTTCGGCGAGTTTGTCGCTTTTGTCGGCGGGTTCGGTCCCCACGGCGGGCGGGAACCAATTCGTGGCGACTGAGACCTCGCCGCTATGTGCGACCGTACCGATGCAAAAACCACGGAGAAATGGCTCGGGGCGGGCGAAGGGTGCCGTCAACGGAGGACATACCCATGTCTTGAGCGACGCTGACGCTCCAGGTTGATTGAGAGCCCACGAATAGTCCCGCGAGTAGACGCCGCGCGTGGACGAACGCAAGTGGCCCGAAAATACCGCCAGGATCTCAGATTGATCCAGTAGACCGTTCCACGCAAGCCTCACGGTGTCGTCAATGTGCCAACTCCCCGCTGCCGACTTTCCCAGCTTCAGCAATGTTGGGTCGTCCAAGTCCGGAACTGGCACAAAAACGATGCTTGGGCGGCCCGCCGTCGCTAGGCGCAAGCGATCCATTTCTCGCAGTTCAGCCTCGCGGTTGTTCTGCGCCAGCTTGCCGCCGTCATTACCGAATGACGCGCTATTCAGGCCCACAATCTGAATTCCCAAGACTGCAGGCGAGTCGGTCGCGAGGTCCCGGACGTCTTTATCCTGAAGAGCCTGCTTCAGGTAGGAGACGAAATCTTCGTAGGACTTGTTATCAATTCCGCCCGTAGCCTCTAAGTCGTTCTCGCCAGGCAGTACATAAACGGCCGGAACCATCGCTGCGCTGAGCGCTCGCACTCGCTCCGGGATTAACTGTGCTACAGAAGCGGGGTCGCCGTCCTTTAGCCCAAAACCTCCAGTGATTACTATGAAATCGAGCTTCTTTCCGCTCCGCACCGAGCGATTGATCGCTTCCACAGCCCAAGCCAAGGCGTACTGAGCTTCCAGCCACTCGGAGGGTGTCTGCCGGCGCGGCGACTTCAGCAACGCCGGATCGTTCAGTTGCGCGAACCTCACGGGCTGCGCCGTCAACTGGCTGCAGGCCAACAGGCCAAGCAGCGGCAGAATTCCCGCCATTTTCGATGCGGAACTCATCTCCGGGCTCTATTATTACATATAGCGCCCAATGTCTAGCCGTGTTACATTTCGCCATCTCGCGGTCGCGGAAAAAGCCCTCTTGCACTTCGCATCGAAGCAGACGACGCAGGGGACTACAGACGGAGAGGCTCCTCAGATTCGCCTGGTAGACGCTTGCCTTCGGATTTGCCGCGAAGAGCTCAACCATGGGTTCGAAGCCGAAGAGCAGGTCGAGGGTGAGATCTGCGGGGTACTGCGTAAAGCGGCGGACGCGAGGGCCGATGGGAAGCCGCTCTGGGCTGGGTACGCGGAGGCCGCGCTTCACTTTGCGGAGAGGACGCTCGGCATGTACTCCTCGCGCCTGAGAGGCAGAGAATCCGCCTTGATCAGTCCCGAGCGCACCCGGGGACTTAACTGCGGAACGTATTCAACTCCTGCGTTCATTGGCGACACGATGGCCAAAGAGTTACTAGAGCACCTTGAGCGCTCCTCCTTATCCAGCCTTGATATCGTGGACCTCTCCCTGGAAGCCGGGCAATTCCCTTTGACTCTCCTCATCCAGGGCTCCACTCGACGTATCCACTTCTACGGGATAGACCAAGACCCGGTTCCCCTTGCCATGGCTAAGCGGCTCTGCCAATTTGCAGCCTGGTTTTCGGGTCCTGGAAAGCTCCGGTTGAACGTCGCCAACCAAGATAGCCTTGTAGACTCACTACCGGGAAGCTGGCCCCGCCGGTATTCCGCAGTGATTGGAAACCCCCCTTGGAAGGGAGGCCATTCAATCTACAACGAAACAATCCGCGGTCATTTTCAGCCCGCATTGAGGGGTAAGTTCGACCTTTACTTGGCGTTTATTCTTCGCGCTCATGATTTGGTGCGTCCTGGCGGGTTTCTCAGCTTTGTTGTCCCGAGCACTTTCCTGTTCAACCAGAACGCGAGCGAAGTGAGAAGGCTATTGTTGGATTCCTACGATATTCTATCTCTCAACATCTATCCGCAGCGTAGTTTTATCGAGGTCCCCTGTTTGATCCCGATCTCTTTCCTGGCCAGGAAGCGCGCCTCCGTGAATTCAGAGTCTACTACACTCATCTCATACCACCCTACCGAATTGGGTGGTGTGCGACGTCCCCGGCATTCCGAGGGCGTCGCGGTGGCCGCAATCTGGCGCCAACTCCCCGGGTACGTGTTTCACCCGCTCATCCGCGAGAACTGCGCCTTTCTCCTGAATATGACGGGCCCGCGTACGCTTAAAGATTTTGGGGACGTCGGTTGCGGTGCACGACTGAGCCGCCTGGAAGCAATCAAGCCCAAGAGGTCTTTTTGGGGAATCCACGCCCGCCACATCCGCCCGTTCCATGCCTGCTCCCGTACCGCTCTGAGATATAGACGAGGTGATGGCGTCTTTTCACGGCCGCCATCCCCGGAATTGATCGCCGCGTCAAAAGTAGTGTTTCAGGACCTGCGATACATGACCCACGGAACGCGTCTCGTCGCCGCCGTCGCTGAAGCGGGAATGGCTCCCGTAAGCACCGCGTCCATGTTTTGCCCCAAAGACGCACGGCAAGTGCACTTCTACGCCGCACTGCTCAATTCCACTTTGATGAATGGCTGGTACAAGTTGAGAGACGTCAATCGGAGCATCAAATTGTTCCACATTCGCAAGCTGCCCATCGTGTATGACGAGGCTGTTTGGAGCCGAGTCGGGAAAATGGCCCAGGAATGTTCGCTTGTGTGGAAGAAGTCCCATGAGCACTCCCACGATGATTTGGCTGCGGAGGAGAGGTTCGTCACCGGCAACCCGGATATCTGTTCCGAATGGAATCACCTGCGATCCCAGATCGACCGCGAGATCTTCGATTTGTATGGAGTGTCCACCAGCGAGCGTCAGATCGTAGTTCGACTCGTTGGTGCTCGCGCATTTTGAGGTGTTCTGCGATTCTTAGCCCAGCTTCCGATGGATGTTTCGAGAACTACGGCGACGGGTCGCGCTAGAGCTGGTGCCTGGCAATCGGGCGGTCGCGTCCCAGCATGATAGTATTTTGATGGTCGCTATTGACCTGGATCCGGCGCATTCCGGGCGGGGGTTTTGGTCGCAGTGCTGGGTTGACAGGGCGTTCGGCAGCTTCCTGACGTTTCGGGATAACCTAACTTTTGGTGAGGTAATCCCGAAATGCG
>JBEKYD010000373.1:0-6948 GCA_049511335.1 Bryobacteraceae bacterium
GCGGACAGGCCCACGAAAATGCCGTGGTTCGGCAACAAACAGCTCCTGATCCGCTTCGCCTAGAGCCGTGAAACCAGCGAAATGTTAGGTCAAGGCAGTACCGTGGAAATCGAGGCTAGCCGCCTCATCCCGCCCAACTCCCGCAGCGAGCTGAAGTAGCCGACCACCGTCAGGAACTGGTCGGCCGCCTCGCCATACTTCTCATACACGGTTTGGCCGGCCGCGAGCGTCGCCACGTAGACGCGGATCAGCGCCGCTTTCAGCCGCCGCCCCGGCGCGCACACTCCAACGTACAACCGCCCGGGCGCGGCATCGCTGACTGCCAGTTCGCTGGAGAAGAAGTTCGCGCCAGCCTCCAGCCCCGGCGGCGGGAACACCCGCACCTGCCGGCTGAACAGCGCCGAGACTTGCGCCGCCGCCCGCCGCACCGTCGCGGTCGAGGCGATCACTTTCGGCCGCACCTTCTTGCCATCTACTTCCCACGTGGCAAGGTGATCCACCGCGCCCTCATAGATTCCCACCAGACTCCCCAACGGGCCGCTGATCAGGTGCAGTTCATCCTGAATGATCAGGTCCGGCGGGCGCAGCAGGGAGTGCGGCCGCGTGGCCACTGCCGGAAACCTCCCCGCCGCCAGGTGTGAGTTCGTGTCCTCCAATTCCGGCGAACGGAACCCGTGGCGCGGGCACCACCCAGTCACCTGGCCGAACAGCATCTGCACTGGCCCCTGCCAGGCCATTTGGGCAAACTTGTCCACGGTGGCGATCAGCATGGCCGGCAGCAGACGGTAGATTTCCTCGTCCACTACCAACAACGGCAGCCCTTCGTCCGGCGCCTTCCGACGCGAGTACTCGCACCGGCCCAGCGAATCGCCACAGTAAATCACAGTGCGCGCCCGCCCAGCCGGATAGTGCTCCACTGTGATGTGCTGACCCGGATCGATCGCCGCGCCGCACCACGGGCATGCTGGGAACTGGTGCGGCGATCCGACACCAAACACCGGCCGCTTCCCGCTGCGTAACGCCTCCACCACCTCCGCCGATTGGTTCGTGCGGTTCGGCGTGGTCTTGCGCCCCACCCACAACCCCAACCGGAACGGCGTTTCGCCCCACCGCCCGGTGTCGCCCTGGCGGATCTGCTCACAAGCGCACATCAGCGTGGCAGCGCGCTGGAACTGCTGCAACGTGAGCAGCCTAAGCGTGTAGCGCATCAGCACCGCAACGCCGTTTTCCCCGTCGCGCCCGCCCGCGTTCTTCTGCAACCGGCGGATGGCCATGGCGTATGCCGCAAGGCCGAGGTAGGCTTCCGTCTTGCCGCCGCCGGTGGGAAACCACAGCAGGTCCGCGCCGGCGAACGGCCCCACTCCGCGGTCCGGGTGATCCAGACTGGTCAGCCCCGGCAGATTGATCAGGATGAACGCCAACTGAAACGCGCGCCAACTTCGGTTCCTGGGGATGTCTACATCGGCCAACGGTAGCGATGGCGCCTTCTTCTTCGCATCCATCCACACCGACCGCACGCGCTGTTGCCACATGGCGCGATTGGCGAAGCGGAATGCCTGCCGCGCGTCATCATTCGTTTCCAGGAGCGCGATGCCCTCTTCCAACCGCACCAGGACTTCCCTGGCGCGCACTACCACCTGCGCCGAAGCGTCCGCATAATCCAGGAGATCCGCCTCAGCCGAGCGCCGCGCCTCGAGGTCACCAATCCACTTCGAATACGCCGCCGCCAGAGGACGCAGCATCGCCCCGAGGTCGCCATCTTCGGCCAGCGACTTCATGTCCGTGACGAGCCTGTCCAATTCCTCCTGCTTGACCGTCCGAACTACCGCGCGCGGCATGGCAGCCGTACGGATCAGCCTTGCATGGTCCCAGCGACCCTCCGCCGTCTCCCACTCCACGCCGACACCGTGGCCGCGCGCGAACTCCAGTTCGCGGCGGAAGAGCATCTCGTTGGTGCGATCCTCCAGCCGCGCCACTTGGTCCAGCGTGGCCACGTGGCCCTGACCGGGACGCCGCGCGAAACGCCCGCGCACCTCCAACTCCGCCTGAAACAACCAGTACATGTCGCGTGGACGCCCCTCCTCCTGCTCGTTCGCCAGGAAGAGCGTGACGCTCCAGTGGTCGGGCCGGCGGCGCACCCGCCCCTTCACTAACACTTGCGGGCTTTCCGCGTCCGGCGACCACGCCGCCGCGTTCCCTTCGCGCAGCGGAATGCTCCGGCTGCCCCCTCGCGTGTACCGCTGCCAGACGTTCTTTCCGTCCGCATCGGCCTCCCGAAGGTACTGGCCCCAGCGGGCTTCGGCTTCGAATTCGGTCTCCGCCAGATCCAGGCAGAAACTCAGACCGAAAGTGGATGGAGTCGTGCCTCGCGGTACCGGTGTGGACGGTTCCGCTTTGCCTTCTTCGGGATTATCTTCCGAATCGTCGGCCAGTTCATCGAGAGGCGCTTCGGTGTCTAGGGTGGCTTTCAGCGGGGCGAGCATGCCCAGCAGGTAGCGGTTGCGCACGCTTTGCTCGGTGACGATCTCGTGCTCGCCGCCCGCCGGACCGAGCAGGTCGCGGCGGATGAGGTCTTCCAGTTCCTGGCGGAGCGAAGCGGCGGAAAGCGGGGAAGGGGATGCGGCTGACATGGTCCGATTCTCAGAATAGTCCGGGTTGTGCCGGAGCGCGACCTCGGGTTTTGCGTTTGGGACGAGGCTGCTCCGGAACTGCCGCCTGCTCCTGGGAGTAGCGTTCGTGGTTGAGGGCGAGTAGCCGGTCGAGGACCTCGCGCCGGGCGGCTTCCGAGATCGTATGTCGGATGCCCTGTTTGGTTTCGCGGAGACCGTGGCCGAGATCGAGGTCCGTCCAGCCGTAGGCAGCGGCGACGGCGTGGTCCATCTCGACGTGCAGCGCGCGCAAAGTGGCGATATCGTGCGAGACCTCGTGCGGGGAGTGGAAGCGATTGTAGGTCACTGTGAGACCGTCGCGACGGGTGGACATGATTCCGCTGCGGTGGGCGTAGTAGCAAGCGCCTATGGATTCCAAACTGTCGAGAGCAGGGGGGAAAGGGAAGGTCTCGAAACAGTCGGTGGGTGAGTAGCGAAGCCGAGTCTCGAGCGAACCTGAATGTTCGCGAGCCCAGACGTCGTGAATGGATCCGGCCAACAGCGCAAAGACCGCTTCCTGTTCAGTGGCGAACACGTTAGTCGCATGAGAGTACAGATATATCGGCGGCTCAAAGGCAAGCGAGACGTACTTAGCTGTCTGGCAACCAACCAGCACGCGCTCCAGGCCCGCGATGGTGTCGTACAACTCCGGGCGCCAGCGCTCGTACAACCACCAGCGCTCTCTCGCTGTCTTGCTATATTTGTTTGCCTCTCGCTCTGGCTTGACAAGCCGCGCCACAATCTCGAAGCAGTCCAAGTACTCCATGGCCTTCTCCATCGGCCAGTCGCGGAAGTTGATAACCCATCGGCTGGGTGACTGATCCCAGCGGCCATTCAGGTCTTCGCCATTCAAGTACTGAAAGAGCACGTCCCGGTTGTGCGGGTCTTTGTCCAACAAGCGCTGCGCAGCCTCCGGCTCCAGTACAAAGCCCATGCCCAGCACGATTGACCCCTGGAAGCTCTTGCCGGAATTAGCCGCCAAGCGAAACGGTTTGCCGATGACCCTGCCCGGTGGCTGCAACTGGCTGGTAATTCCGCCTACAAGCACATCATCAAGCACGAACGGTCCGTCCCACTTGCCCTTGCGGAACCAGACGTGTGCCACCTCCAAATTCGCCTCGCCCGGCCATTTGCGGCTGGGGATGGCGCGGTAGATGCTGGTTCCGCGTGCCGCGATTTGGTCCAGCCCCACCTCGCGCGTGTCGCCTTGCGCAATCGTGTTGGTGGCCAGCAACCCGGCGCTGCCGTCGCCCTTGAGCAATCTCTGAGCACGGAGAAAGAAATACGCCACGTAGTCTGCGCTGCCCCGCTGCCCGCCTGCGATGTACTCGACCAGGTAATCGCGGTATGGCTGGCCGAGCGCCCCCGTTATACGCTGCCCGCCGATAAACGGCGGGTTGCCGACGATGGCGTCAAACCCACTCCCATGCAGGAACACCTCCGGAAACTCAACCGGCCAGTGAAATGGGCGTTTGCCTTCGAGGATTTTCCGCGCCTCGGCCTCCTGCTCCTCCAGGCCCATGGCAACCGCAGCCGCGGAAGCTTCGGGGTTAGCCTCAAACGCCGTTGCTATCAGCCGGTCGGCGGCGGCGCGCAACCGGCGCGTCTTCGCCAGGGCCGCGTCGAGCAAGCGGCGCTGGTCGCCGGGGTGGTACTGCATCTTCATGAGGCCCTCGCGCTTGTCGGCGGCAAAGCTCAGGTCGTCATCGAAGAGCACGCTCTGTTTGCCCTCGCCGGAGAGACTCCAGGTGGAAAGCTGCTTCAGGTCCACCCCCAGCAGCGAATCGCCGCAGCGGATGGCATGGTCCAGGAAAGTGAATGGCCGGTTGCGCTGGAGCGTCAGCAGCCAGAGCGAGAGCTTCGCCATCTCCACCGCCAGGGGATTGCGGTCCACTCCGTACAGGCACCGCTCAACCACGATGCGCAGCGCGTAGAGGCCACGCTCATCAGGGTTCGCCGGGATCAACTCCTCCTCCGGCAGGCCGCTCGAAGGGTGCCCATAGGGCGTGATCTGGACGTTGGCCCCGTGCTCGCGCTGCGCGGCCTCCCACGCCTCCACCAGTCGCGCCGAAAGGTAGCGCGCGGCGGCCACCAGGAACGCCGCCGACCCGCAGGCGAAATCGCAGACCTTGAGATCGAGGATCTGCCCGGCGGGCTTCATCTGCCAGTCTTCCGGGGGCTTGCCTTCAGCGGGCCCGGTGTACACCAGCGGCGCGAGCGCGTGCTCCACTACGGATTCGGTGAGCGAGCGCGGTGTGTACTGGGTGCCGGTCTGGCGGCGGGCGGCGCCGGTGGTCACGTACAGGCTGCCAGCGGGGATGACCCACGGATCGCCGTTATCGTCGCGGCGGACGAGTCCGGCGTAGGGCGCCACCTGCTCCCACTCTGGCCAGCGCAGCGGGTCGTCCACCGTGGTCTGCTCCAGGGCTTTTTCGATGGTCCTGGTGCTGCGACCGGTTTCGCCGGCGAGCCACTCAACGAAGTCCGGCTGCCCGCGGCGCCGGTTGATTTCCGAAAGCGCGATCTCGGGCTCTTCCTTGCCGTCCAGGCCCAGCACGATCTCGGTGGCGCGGCGCGCCGTGTGGTCGAGCAAACCTTCGTAGACGTGGCCGATTTGTTCGATATCGAGCGCGCGGAAACTCAGGCGGCGCGTCTCGCGGCCGCCGCCCGGCACTTTCATCTCCAGGAACTGGAGCGCTTCCAGCAGGTGCAGGACGGTGCGGTTGTGGATGGGGAACGGTTGCGCGGGCGTGGCCTGCCAGGTGGAGCCGGCCACGCGGCCTTCCAGAAAGGGGAAGCGGTCGGGGTCGAAGAGATCGCCGCCGTACGCGGGGAGCGCGGCCAGGTCGTGTTCGATGCCGCCGTGAACAGCACGGAAGGCGGCGAGCAGGCGCGGGAAAGCGTCGTAGCGGCGCTCCAGCACTTCCTCCCCCAGGCGGTTGGCCGCCTCCCGTAGTTGATCGTGCAGTGTGGTGACGGCGTAGTTTTCGCGATAGACCGGGTTCACAATGGGCAGCAGGTCGCGTTCTTCGGCAAAGAAGAGGAAGACCAGACGCATCATCAGGGTGAGCGCAGCTTCATAGATGTGCTCTTCGGAGAGGCCCTGGAGCAGCGTCCGGCTGCCTTCGCGGTCGGCGCGATCGAGCGCGGCCACGAACATTTCCACCGCGCGGCGCACCTGGCGGCCGAGCGTGGTGGAAACTTCCTGCTGGTTTTCCAGGCTGCGGCGGTAAAGGGCGTCGAGGGTCTGCTCGGGCGGCCGGTTGAACAGCGCGTCCGCGGAAAGGAAGTCGCGGAAAGCGCGCAGGGTGAGGCGTTCGTCGAACCACAACTCGGCGCGAAAGTCGGCGAAGCCGGTGGGCTGTTCGGGCTCGGCGTAGACCAGGGTGAAGCGCTCGCCGTTGGTGACCAGGCCCAGTGGAACGCGAGTGGCGTGCAGCAGCTCGGCCATGCGGGTGGCGTGAGTGGTGTTCCAGGTCGAGCCGGGCGGACGGCGGTCGGGCTGTTGCGCCGGCGGCACCCAGGCGAGGAGCAGGCGAGGCTTGCCGTCTTCGAGCAGAACGGCGTCTGGACGCAAGGTCTCGTGATGTTGGGCCACAAAGTAGGCGAGGTTTTAGGGGATGGCGTTGTCCTCGGCCAGCCAGTCGGCGGGCCAGCCGAGCGACGTGACGAAGACCGCGCGTAGCCATTCGCGCTGGGCCGGGGTGACAAGGGACGGCGCGTGGGCACGGGCCTCCCGCCAATCATCGTAGAATTCACGGAGTTCGCGAGTCTGATCCGGCGAGTCCTTAGCAAAGCCCTGCGGGAAGACCTCCTTGAATACGGGCAGGCTCACGAACGGGCCGGAGACCTCGATCAGCTTGAGCAGCTCGGCGTATTCACTGGCGACGGACATCAGGCAAGGCCCTCCGGAACCAGAAATGTCACGGCTACGGGGAAGAGGCGGGGCTGCGGGTCGGCGTAGCGGCGGCGAATAGCCTCGGTTTCGCGGGAGAGTTCGGCGGGCAATTCGGCCAGGCGCCCGGCCAGGAAGTCGCGGTTACGCGCTTCCTGCTCGCGTTCGGCGTCGGTGAACAGAGCAAGCTGCGGGTCCGGCGGGCGGCCGATTTCCTCGCGGATAGCGGCCTCGAGTTCCCCGAGGATGGCGGTGATCTTGGCGGCCTCGTCCTCGGCACGGTCGGCAAGCTGCTTGCGGATGGAATCGGTGCGGTCGCGGCCACGGGCGTCGAGAGCGGCGAGCAGTGGGCGCGCAAGCTGTGGCCACAGGGCAGCCAGACGGCGGCGCACGGGCTCGGGCGGC
>JBEKYD010000374.1:0-6909 GCA_049511335.1 Bryobacteraceae bacterium
CGGGTGGGTAGCGGCGCGCGGCTTTGTCGGACCACATCCAGAAGATAGCGCCCGATCCATCGATGGTGCCGGAACCGGTAATGGCCAGGTCGGTGGTGCCGGGCGGGCAGGAAATCAAGGGAGCGACCCGGCCTCGTCCGGTCCCTGCCCGGCCGCCGGTTTGCGGGCCCGCCGGTTCCACGCGGGGCAGGTTCGGGTCGGGAATGCCGTACTCCTCGAAAGTATCCGGCGCCTTGACGATGGCGCCTGCCTCCAGGTGCAAGTCCATGTGGCTGGCCAGCACGAAAGGCTTGGTCTTAAACGTTCCGGCGGGCACGATGAGATGGCCGCCGCCGGCTTTGGACACGGCAGCCACGGCGCTCTGGAAAGCTTCCGTGTTCAGCGTCTTGCCGTCGCCCTTGGCGCCGTAATCCAGCAGGTTGAACCGGGCATCCGGAATTACCGGAAGAGCGGCCGTGATTTCGTCCGGCGCCGCGGCGGCGGCCGACATCAGCGCCAGCGCGGCGACCAACGGGGACAGTTTGTAAGTCATGGTTCCCTCGACGCGCAGATCATAACAACATTAGAGGCGGTGTGGCGAAATCAACCGAGCCGCGACCGTCAGGGAGCGGTTGCCGGCGCCGGTCGATTACGCTCCTTTTTGGCCCGAGCCGTCAGGCGATAAGATAAACGTTCCCATGGAGAAACGGCTTAGCGCCGGCGCCGCGATTGGAATCTGGGCGCTGCTGTTTGCGGCGATTCTTTCGGCCTACTGGCCCGCCATTCACGGCGGCATGATCTGGGACGACGATCGCCACGTGACCGGCGCCGAACTCGAATCGTTCCACGGGCTGTGGCGCATCTGGTTCGATCTCGGCGCCACCCAGCAGTATTACCCTCTCTTACACAGCGCCTTCTGGATCGAGCACCGCATATGGGGAGATGCCGTGCTCTGGTATCACTTGGCGAACCTGGCGCTGCACGCGACCGCGGCGTTCCTGGTCATCCTCATCCTCCGGCGCCTTTCGCTGGCGGGCGCCTGGCTGGCCGGCTTCCTTTTTGCGCTGCACCCGGTATGCGTGGAAGCGGTAGCGTGGATCTCCGAGCAAAAGAGCACCCTTTCCGGGGCTCTATGCCTCGCCGCGGCCCTGGTTTATCTCGATTTCGACCGCACGCGCCGCCGGCTTCCCTACCTGCTGGCTACGGGGCTGTTCGTGCTCGCGATGCTCTCGAAGACCGTCACCGGCACGCTTCCCGCGGCCCTCCTGGTGGTGTTTTGGTGGAAGCGCGGCCGAATCGGCTGGCGGCGCGACGTGATGCCGCTCCTGCCCTGGCTCGCGGTGGGCGGGGCGGCGGGGGTAGTCACGGCCTCGGTGGAGCGAACCTTGATTGGCGCTCAGGGCCCGGATTTCGCCCTATCGGCGGCCGAGCGCTTCCTGCTGGCGGGCCGTGCGCTATGGTTCTACGCGGGCAAGCTGCTGTGGCCGGCCAACCTGATGTTCAGCTACCCGCGTTGGAGCTTGGACACGCGGCAATGGCAGCAGTATTTGTTCCCGCTGGGAGCGGTGGCGGTGGCCGTCGCGCTCTGCTTCGTCGCGCGCCGTCACCGCGGGCCGCTGGCCGGGTTTCTGATTTTCGCCGGCACGCTTTTTCCGGCGCTCGGTTTCTTGAACGTCTATCCCTTCATCTTTTCTTTCGTTGCCGATCATTTCCAGTACCTGGCAAGTTTGGGAATCCTGGCTCCCGCCGCGTTCGCTCTGGCCGTGGCGGGCCGGCGCATTTGGCCCGGCGAATCGTCTGTACCGCGAGTCTGTGCCGCCATGGCGTTGCTGGCCATTCTTGGCGCGCTGACTTGGCGGCAGAGCGGCATGTACCGGGATGCCGAAACGTTCTACCGGACCATATTGGCGCGCAACCCCGCGAGTTGGATGGCGCACACCAATCTGTGTTCGCTGCTGTTATCCAGATCCGGCGGCGTGGCGGAAGCGATCGGCCAATGTGAAGCCGCCCTGCGCATCCGGCCGCATTACGCCGAAGCGCACAACGACCTGGGGAGCGCTTGGGCGCGCCTGCCGGACCGGATGCCCGATGCGATCGCCGAATTTCGAGCCGCGTTGGAAAGCAGGCCGGATTTTGCCGAGGCGCACTTCAATTTGGCCAACGCTCTGGCACAAGCTCCGGGGCGGCAGGCGGAGGCGATGGCGCAATATGAAGCCGCCCTGCGGATCCGGCCGGCATATCTGGAGGCGCGTATGAACCTGGGCACGGTTCTGCTGCGCACGCCCGGCCGATTGCCGGACGCGATTGCCGAATACCAGGCGGCGCTGCGGCTCAACCCGCATCTCGCCGAAGTACACAACAACCTGGCCAGCGCTCTGGCCCAGATCCCCGGACGGCAAGCGGAAGCGATCGCCGAATTCCGGGCCGCGCTCGAAGCAAATCCCGATTACGCCAAGGCGCATAACAACCTGGGTAACTTGCTGGCTCAAATCCCGGGCCGCCTGCCGGAAGCGATTGGCGAATATGAGGCGGCGCTGCGCGCGGATCCCGCTTACGCCGAGGCGCACTACAACCTGGCACTGGCTCTGGCCAAAGACGGCCGCGCGCGGGAAGCCATTGCCCAGTTCGAGGCGGTGCTGCGGACGGAACCCGATTCGGCCCGAACGCACTATAACCTCGGTGTCCTGTTGCTGAGAACCGGCGGCAGCAAGGCGGAAGCGCTGGCCCACTTCGAGGCGGCATTGCGGCTCGGTCCCGATCCGGATCTGCGGCGCCTGGTGGACCGCCTGCGCGCGGCCCAGCCATAAGACCCCGCAAGCAAGGTTAGTGCGTTGTTGCCGCGAAAAAATCAAATTCTTGCCACGGATGAACACAGATAAACACAGATAAAGAACCAGTTGCTTTATCCGTGTTCATCTGTGTTCATCCGTGGCTATTTCGCTTCGCGAGCTTTTTCTAGGATTTCTAAACGATGCGTTTAGAAAAATACGTTTGACTCCGAATGCGAGAACTGATACTTTCGTCCCGAAAGCTTTGGGGAGGTGTCTATGTCGCGCCTTTTTGGGTGTTTCATCGTTGGTGTGTGCCTGCTATCGGCACAGGAATTCCGTTCGACCTTGACGGGCATCGTCACGGATTCCAGCGGAGCGGTGGTTTCCGGAGCGCAAGTCGCCGCGATCGAGGAAAGCACCAACACTCGCTACAACACCGTCAGCACCACGGATGGTCTCTATACGTTTCCGCTGCTGTTGCCGGGCACGTACCGGCTTACAGCCGAACTCAAGGGCTTCAAGAAATACTTGCAGAACGGCATCGTGGTCGGCACCAACACGCGCGTGGGGCAGAATATCGCGCTTTCGGTCGGCGAAATGAGCGACTCGGTCACGATCACTGCCGATGCCGCGCCGCTCGAAACCGTAAAGGCGTCGGCCGGCCAGGTCATCACGACGCACGAATTGGAGAATCTGCCTCTGGACGGCCATACGGCCATGGACGTGGAGTTTTGCGGTTTCGGCGTGGTGTCGCAGGGCAACCGCGACGCCAACGGACCGTCTTCCCAGGGCGGACTCGCCACATTGTCGATGGGTGGCGCTGCGTCTGGAGCCAATGCAGTGATGCTCGACGGCGTCCCCAACATGGGTACCCAAGGCACCACGGCCATCCGCGCCGCGTTTCTGCCGCCCCCGGATGGCGTGGCGGAAGTGAAGACGGAAGCATTCGCCATGGATGCGGCCGTGGGCGGCGCCGGCGGCGGCACCATCGAAATGGTGACCAAAGGCGGCACCAACGCGCTGCACGGAGCCCTTTCCGAGTACAACAATAACTCGGCTCTTCAGGCCACACCGTTTTTCGTCAACGCCGTGGGCGGCACTAAAGCCGTCAACATTACCAACCAATGGGCCGTGACCGTTGGCGGGCCGATCTGGATCCCCAAGGTGTTCAACGGAAAAAACAAAATCTTTTTCTTTTTCGCTTACGAAGGCGAGACCAACAACACCCCCACTCAGGCCTATACCAGCGTACCCACCGCGGCCGAGCGCCAGGGCGATTTTTCGCACCTTCTTTCACTGAATAACAGCACAAAGAATTACACGCTCTACGACCCCAACACCGGTGTCCTCAACGGCAGCGTGGTCAACCGCACGGCGTTTCCGGGGAACATCATTCCGCAGAGCCGCTTGAATCCCATTGGCGAAAATTTTCTGAACAACTACATTCCGCTGCCCAATTTCCCGGGCACGTATGACGACACTAATGACGAAACCTCCCTCGAACCGGTGAAGAATCCGTACCACTTCTTCTCCGGCCGTACCGACATCAACCTGAGCAGCAAAAACAAGTTGACTATAGTGGGCCGGCAAAGTCTCTATGTGCAGTACGACAACGACCCATTCCACAACATTGCCTTCCTGAATTCCGGCTTGGGCCGCGATATCTGGGGCGCCATGGTGGACGACATCCATACGTTTTCGCCCACCATGGTGGGCGATTTGCGAGTGGGCTTCACCCGGTACGACGCTTACTATTTTCAAGCCAGCACCGGGCCCTGGCCGGACCTGCAGACTCCGGCGGGCGGATTCGACCCCACCACTCTCGGATTCCCGTCCTACGTAGCCAGTAACGCCAGCCGGTTGCAGATGCCCACTTTCACGGCGTCCGACGGCTACTACTTCAATGGCAACGACAGCGGACACTATACCAACCAGCCGTACAACGTCTATCAGCTCTTTAATAGCTATACGAAGGTCCATGGCGACCATACCATTAAGTTCGGCGTGGAGATCCGGCTGCAGGATTTCACCAACATCAACTGGGCCAACTCCACCGGAGTTTTCACGTTCGACACCGGCACATGGGTGAAAGCCAACAGCAGCAGCGCCTCCGCCCCGACCATGGGCGGCTCCATGGCCGAATTCCTGTTAGGCCTTCCCACCAGCGGCGCCTATCCGATCAATGCCGAATCGAAAGCCGACGCTTACTATGACGCCTTGTTTTTCCAGGACGACTGGCGGATCCGGCCGAGCCTGACGTTGAACCTCGGTTTGCGTTGGGAAAAGGCCACGCCTACCACGGAGGGCCACAACCGCCAGACGATCGGGTTCGATGCAACCGCCGTCAACCAGGTCACGCAGGCGGCGGAGACGGCCTACGCCAAGAATCCGATTCCGCAGGTTCCGGTCAGCCAGTTTTTGCCAACCGGCGGGTTGGAGTTCGCCAGCGGGAGCAATCGCGATCCCTATACGACTTCCAACAAGGCTTTTGCGCCCCGAGTCGGCTTCGCCTGGTCGCCTCACGCGCTGCACGAGCGGACCGTGATCCGCGCTGGGATTGGCATCTTCAACTACAACTATGGCACGGTTACGCCCAACCAGCAGGGATTCAGCGCATCGACGTCGTACGTTACCACCAGCAACAGTTACTTGACGCCGGCCACCACGTTGAGCAATCCCTTCCCCAGCGGAATCTCGCAACCGATCGGCAGTTCTCTGGGTATTAACACGTATCTCGGTCAGAGCGTTACGGTTTTCAATCCGCACTTTGCCGACGAATACAGCCTGCGGTGGGATTTCGATATTCAGCACCAGCTTTCGCAGAATACGTCCATTGAAGTGGCGTACATCGGCAACCACGCGAACCATCTCACCACCAATTACAATTTCGACTCCCTCCCAGCGCAATATCTGAGCCGGCTGCCCAGTCGCGATGCCGCCACCATCAGCGCGCTGAGCGCGATCGTGACCAATCCCTTCGCTGGTTTGCTTCCGGGCCAGAGCCTGAACGGCTCCACGACTTCGGTTTCGAGCCTGTTGAGCCCGTTTCCGGAGTTCACCGGCGTTACGGTAAACAGCTTGAACAACGGAGATTCGTACTTCAACCAGCTCGCCGCCAGGTTCAATAAGCGATTGAACAATGGCCTGCAGTTCTTCGTGAACTATTCCCACTCCCGGCTGATGGACCACACCAACTATCTCAACGCCGGTTCACCGGCTCTCGAAAAGCGCGTCGCCGCCGACGACCGTCCAGACTACTTCGTCGTCAGCGGGCTTTACGACTTGCCCGTAGGCAAAGGGAAGAAATTCATGAGCGATGCCAACCGCGTGCTCATGTTTGTGTTGGGGAATTGGCAGACCGGCGCCGAGTACACCTATTATCAAGGGGCGCCGCTGGTATGGGGCAACGACATCTATTACGGCGGCCCGCTCAATTACCGTGCCAACGACGCCAATGGCGCTTCCTTCACTACGTCCGTGTTCAATTTGGTATCGAGCCAGCAGCTTAGCAATAACTTCCGGACTTTCCCGTCGCAGTTCAACACTCTGCGCATCGACAGCATGAACAATTTCAACGTGAATTTGACCAAGAGCTTCGTCATTCACGAGAACATCCGGGTACAGTTCCGGGCGGAATCGTTCAACCTTACCAACCGTCCCGTGTTCGCCACGCCGAACATGACCGTGACCAGCTCGAGTTTCGGCTATATCACGTCCACTACGAATTCGCCGCGAGCCATTCAATTGGCTCTACGTCTGACGTTCTGACCCCTAGGAGCAACCGTGGCGCGGGCGTCCACGCCTGCAGGGCCGAGATTCTTCTCGGCCTTCAAAAAGTCGGCTCGAAAGCCGACTCTGTAAGCCTGGAGGCTCGCGCCACGGGGTTTCGGGCTTAAGTTACCAATTGCCCGGAGATCCTGATCTCGTGGAATTTGGGTTGAGCCGGGCTTCGGTGGTCCAGGAGTGGGACAGGCCATCGTTTTTCGTGGCCTGTCAGGCTCCTCAAGGCCAATGCCGGTCGACAGACGACAAAAAAAGATCGTCTGTCCCACACCTGTCCCGTTAAATTTTTCTCAGCTTCGAGAACCAGCTAGTTTTCATATACTTGCAAGGAAAGCAGCTCAAAACGATTTCATTCGTGATTACCTGAGAGGGTGAA
>JBEKYD010000375.1:0-6736 GCA_049511335.1 Bryobacteraceae bacterium
AACGTGCGCCGGCTGGGATGCACGTGCGTGATCGTGGCCCATCGCCTCAGCACCATTCGCGACTGCGACGAGATTCTGGTGCTCGACCGGGGCAGCGTAGTACAACGCGGCACGCACGAACAGATGATCGCGGTCGAGGGTCCGTACCGCAACTTGATCCAGTCGGGATGAGAACCCACAACTGGCCATGACTGCAAGCGCTCCGCAACCCGGCAACATCCTCCCTCCGTTCCTGCTCCTGGGAGAGCGGGCGTGGATCATTGTCTCCGGCGCGGTGGATGTTTTCCTGGTGGATTTGGAGAGCGGCGTCCCTCGCGGTGCGCGCCGCCACGCCTTTCGTCTGGAAACCGGCGGTGCGCTGTTTGGGATCGCCCCAGAAGACGGCGGAGGCGCGGGACTGCTGGCCTGCCCGCTGCCGGCTACGCAATTGGCTATTGTCGCTGGCGCGGACGTCGCATCCGATGCGCTCGGGAAGTGGGTCACCGCGATCGCCGAGGCGATTGTCAGCGCACCGCCGGGGCTGCCGGATCGTACGGAGTGGCGAGGGTTAGGCGCGTTTCATCGCGTGGCGCTCGAAGCTTTGGTCCGGGACCGGGCCGACGCGGAGCGCAAGGAACGGGAGCGCTGGACCGTCGCGGCCGGGCAAGAAGCGGCCGCCGCCTGGTTCGCCTTGCGTCAACTGGCCGCTCCTATGGGAATACGGCCGGGGCCGGCCGGCGCTGACGAGGAGATGGCCCTGGCCAGTCCTCTCTTGCGAGCGTCGGCGGCTGTCGGCACGGCCTTGGGAATCCGCATCCGCGCTCCCCGGGGGATCAAAGGCGCGGAGAGCGTCGAGGCCATCGCTCGCGCCTCCGGCATCCGCGCGCGCCGGGTGGCGCTCAAGGGCGATTGGTGGCGGGAGCAGAGCGGCCCACTGCTGGTGTTTCGCGATGAAGACCACCGGCCCGCAGCCGTTCTGCCTGTGTGGAGGGGCCGCTACCGCCTTTGGGATCCCGTGGAGGACCGCACCCGGCGGCTCGATCGCAAGCAAGCTGCGAGCTTGGAATCGTTCGGCTGGATCTTCTACCGCCCTTTTCCCACCCGCAAGCTGGGCGTGTGGGATCTGCTTGCATTTGGAATGCGCGGCGCGGCAGCGGACCTGACGACCATCAGTATTTTGGGTATCGCCAGCGGACTGCTCGCCGTTCTGCTGCCGGTCGCGATTGGATTGACCTTCGACAGTATCATTCCGGGTGCGGATCGCTCGGGCTTGTTGGCCGTTTCCGTGTTCCTGGCCATCGCTGCCATGGCCTCGGCGATGTTCGAGCTTACCCGGAACTTCGCCGTTCTGCGCCTGGAAGGCCGCATGGACTCCGCCATGCAAGCGGCCGTTTGGGACCGATTGCTGGGACTTCCGGTACCGTTCTTCCGCGACTACGCCGCCGGCGATCTGGCCATGCGGAGCCTGGCCATCAGCCAGATCCGCGAGAAGCTGACCGGTTCCACGCTCGAATCGATTTTTTCGGGCATTTTCTCGGCCTTCAGTTTTGCGCTGATGTTCTACTACAGTTGGCGGTTGGCCGTGTTGGGAACGGCGCTCACCGCAATCGTCTTCCTGGTGCCGCTGGTTGTGGGCCTCCTCCAAGTACGCCGCTTGCGCGAACTGTCGGAGGTACACGGCAGGATTTCCGGCATGGTGCTGCAGTTCGTAACCGGCATCGCCAAACTGCGGGTCACCGGCAAAGAGCTCCGCGCGTTCACCGTGTGGGCACGCGAATTTACACGGCAAAAACGGCAGGCGACCGCTGCCCGAAAGCTCTCGAACGGCCTGTCGGTATTTATGGCGGTGTTTCCGCTGCTGTGCTCGGGCGCGATCTTTTACAGCAATTCGCGGTTGGTGGCGGATGGCGTCGTCTCGCTGAGCACCGGCGCGTTCCTGGCTTTCCATGCGGCTTTCTTTCAGTTTCTGGCAGCCGCACTGGCTTTGAGCTCGGCCGCGGGGTCGGTGCTGGGAATCGTCCCCCTGTTCGAACGCGCGCGCCCGATTCTGGAAACCCTGCCGGAAACCAGCGCCGCTAAGGGAGAACCCGGCGCGTTGACCGGCAATATCGAAATAAGCCACGCCTTTTTCCGCTACCGCGCGGATACCCCTTTGGTATTGCGCGATCTATCGCTGAGCGTGCGTCCGGGCGAGTTTGTGGCGCTGGTGGGCGCTTCGGGCTGTGGCAAATCCACTCTGTTCCGCTTATTGCTGGGATTCGAGAGGCTGGATTCCGGCGCCATCCATTTCGACGGCCAGGATCTGGCCGGGATGAATCCCCAGGCCGTGCGCCGCCAGATTGGCGTGGTACTGCAAAATGGCCAATTGCAGACCGGCGATATTTTCGAGAATATCGCCGGCACGCGGCCGCTCACCATGGATGACGCCTGGGCGGCGGCTCGTCTGGCGGGCCTGGAAGACGATATCCGCGCCATGCCGATGGGCATGCACACCGTGATCAGCGAGGGCGGCGGCGGATTGTCGGGCGGACAGCGCCAGAGACTCATGATTGCCCGGGCCATTGCGTCGCGCCCACGCATCCTGCTCTTCGACGAAGCCACCAGCGCCTTGGATAACCTGACCCAGGCCATCGTCAGCCGGAGCCTGGAGCAGCTCCAAGCCACCCGCATCGTCATCGCGCACCGGCTGAGCACCGTTGTCAAGGCAGACCGCATCTTCGTGCTGGAGGCTGGGCGCGTTGTCGAAAGCGGTAGTTATGCGGAATTGATTGCCCAAGAGGGGCTGTTCGCAAAGCTGGCGCAGCGCCAGCTTGCCTGAAAGGAATCCAAAAGGAGGACCGGATGAGAAAGGCGATGTACCTGATGGGGGCGCTGGAGGATTCCGACATCGAATGGCTGGCTGCCAATGGAACCGCGGCGCGCCTGACCCGGGGCCAGGAACTGGTGCGCGAGGGCCAACCCGTCGATTCCCTTTTCGTGGTGCTGGACGGGCAATTGGCGGTGGAGTCCGGTGGCACGCAGTTGGCCACGCTGCTGGCAGGCGAGGTGGTGGGCGAGATATCGTTTGTCGATTCCCGGCCGCCCTTGGCCACCGTAATGGCGCTCGATGCCGCGCGAATCCTGGCGGTGCGCCGGGACGTGTTGCAGGCCAAGCTCGCCGCGGATTCGAGATTCGCGGCCAACTTCTACCGCGCTTTAGCTATTTTTCTGGCCGACCGCCTGCGTACCACCACTGCGCGCCTGGGGTACGGGCGGCCGGAGCAGGACGCCGTGGTGGAGGCTGCCGACGAACTCGGCGACGATCTGATGGAAACCGTTTCGCAAGGCACCCGGCGCTTCGATAACCTGCTGCGCCGGGTGCGCGGCGCCTGAGGGCCTGGCAAAATGGGGCAAGCGGAGGCCCACCCCATTACCGCCCCATTACCAGCCCGTCCCGTGATGCGTCAGTCAGCTACCCTTGATGTTGCCATGAGGAACCCACTTGAGGTCCCGCCGGCAGCTTTCTCCAGTTCTTGTCCCGACAGCTCCGTTGCGGTTTTTTCGTGACTTTCCGGAGGGCCATCGCTCACCAGGACTTGCCGCCTTTGTCGATCTGTCCGGCCTTCGGCGGTGTGTAGCCGGCCCCGGCAATCTTGTTGAGTTCCTCTTCCGACAACTCGGCCGCCTTCACTTCCTGCTCGGTCTTTTCAGCTTTTTCGATCTTCTGGCTTTCTTCGCTCATGGTGTTTCTCCTTTTAGAAACGTTTTTTGCGTGAATTGTGGGGCTCCCCTCTCATGTGAGTGCCCAAATCGACTGCCTTCACCCTATAAGGCGCAAGCTACGAAAAAAGAGACCAAAAAAAGTTGGGACCCGTGGTCACGGCCGGCTGAACTCTGCCCGCGACGCGAGCCGTGTTCCCAGACAGCGCAATCGGACCAAAGCATATCACCAAACGACTCAGTTGCCATAGGGCCTATGGGATATAATTCTCTCCATCAAGGAAGGAGCCACATGGCTGGGTCGGGTGGCGATGTGACGCGTTTGCTGGCCCAACTCCGCGAGGGCAACCGGGAAGCAGCCGATCGACTGGTTCCGCTGGTGTACGCCGAACTGCGCCGGATGGCCGGCGCCTACATGCAACGCGAGCGGCCCGGCCACACGTTGCAGGCGACCGCGCTGGTTCACGAGGCTTACATGCGCCTGGTGGTACGGGAACCGGCGCAGAATCGCGCTCACTTCTTCGCCATCGCCGCACACACGATGCGCCAGGTTTTGCTGGATTATGCGAGGCGGCGAGACGCCGGTAAGCGCGGCGGCGCCGGCGCGCGGAGAGTAGACCTCGACGGAGAACTGCCCATCGCCGCGGAGGCGCTCGACGATGTGCTCGCGATCGATGAGGTCCTGAAACGGCTGGAGCAGATTGACCCCCGCCAAAGCCGCCTGGTGGAACTGCGCTTCTTTGCCGGCCTGGATGTGGAGGAGGCGGCTGAAGTGATGGGTGTTTCCCCAACCACGATCAAACGCGAATGGAGATCGGCCAAGGCCTGGCTGCGGCGGGAACTGGCGGCCGCGAACCCAGGATGACGGCGGAGCGCTGGCAGCAGATAAAAGCGATCTTCGATAGCGGTGCGAACCACTCTAATAAGCGTGTGGGAGGAGGTCGGAAATAGCTCCTGGCTTGTCGCCCAGCGTTTAGGGACAGCTCTCGGACAGCACGTCTCCCCACTGGTCAGATAAACCGTCTTTCCGGAAAGTGGCCCGACACTGGCTGAAGTCCCATATCGGTAGCGATCTCCGCGAACTGTGCCGGCCGCGGCGTATTGGGCTATCGGGGCGTACCGGTTCCACAGGTGGCCATGTGGGGCGCGCTGGGCGCCGCGGGCGCAACGTGGGCGAACCGGGCGCGAGTGGGTGGGTTTCGTTCGCCACGGGTGTTAGAACGAGTTCCCCCCGGCTGCCTCCGGCCGCCCAACCGCCATGCCGGTCGCAGGCCCTCACTCCACGACGGCGGCCACCACCATTTCCAGCGTCCGCCTTACACCCGTGTCCACGTTGATGGGCGGGTCGTAGAACTGGTCGGAGGGGTGCGGCTGCCATTTATCGCGACTGCCGTCATAGTGGGTGTTCGGCGTCAGGCCGGGCGGACTCCATTGGTACTGCGAGTCGTTGCCGGCGATCTTCCAGATGACCAGGTCGAGCGAGGGCACGACGATGATGCCGAACCCGCCGGCTCCCGACTTGAAGTACGCGTCGCGCGGCGCGCCGACGACGTGCCCGTCCGCGTTCACCGTGAACTGAAAGCTGTACGGAGCATGCGTGTCGTAGGGCGTTGGCTTCGAGCACAGCTCGATATACTCGGGCGGTATGAGTTGCCGGTCGGCCCACTTTCCTTTGTGCAACAAGAGGTAGCCCCAGCGCAGCATGTCGGTGGCTCGCACCGCGATGCCGCCGGACCCAGGCGTGTTGGTGTAGCCCGGGCGGGGCGGATACCCCCACGGTCCCCACTGCATGGGGTTCGCCAGTTTCTCGCGAATGTAGTCCTCCATCAGCTTCCCAGTGATGCGGTGGACCAGAATCGACAGCACATGGGTTCCCGAATTCGAGTAGAAGTAGCCGCCGCCGGGGTTCGTCCACATCGGCGCGCGCAGGGTCGCTAGCTCGGGCCCGATGGAACCGTCAGTAAGCGCGGCCTCCACCTTGACGTCCTCTCCGTTGACGATCCCGGTGCCGCCGTTGCCGTCCTGCATCCCCGAAGTCATCGCCAGCAGGTGCCCCAGCTTGATCCCGGCCTTGCGGGGATCGCTGAGCGGAAGGGCCTCCGGCAGGTACTTCTCGGTAAACACCTTGGTGTCGAGTCCCTCGGGGAATTGGTCCTTATATTCCTGCAGCATGAGGCCGCAAGAGATGCTGGTAAAGGTCTTGCCGACCGAAGCCGCGCTGGGTGTGACGTCGCGCGCGCACTTCCCGTAGTAATTCTCGTAGACCAGCCATCCGTGCCGGAGCACCAGCAGACCGCCGTGCTGGCTAGTCCGCGTGGTGTACTGGAACGCCTGCTCCAGGCGCTTGACGTCCATGCCGGCGATCTTGCGGATCTGCGCCGCGTCCTTTAGGGTTCGCCACCCGCCCGCGCTATCGGGCGGGGGGTAATAAGGCTTGGCCGCGCTTAGCGCGCCGGCCGAACAGAAAAGCGAGAACAGGAGTGCCCGCGTCCTTCCGTGAACGAACATGAAATCCGTTCCTCCATCGCGTAGCTTACTTTAATACACCAGCTGAAGTGTTCAGTCTACGTTTCGGCTTCTGGGCCTCGGCCCTGGCACCTTGAGGTGTGGCGCCGGATTCCTTTTTGGACTCAGCCCATCTCTTTCGTTGCGCTTCCGCCATCCTCTTTCTGCTGGCCGCGCTTATCTTCCGCCGCTTGCGCACCGGCTCCGATGTCGCCGCGGACTCGGGGCTAGCCCCAGTCATCAGTTGACGAACCTCGGCAATCTGAGCGTCGATGCGCTTCTTTTGAGCTTCGAAGCCTTCGATGGCAGCCGCGAGAATTTCGTTGTTCAGTTTCTTTGGCATGAACTTCCGATCTTTACTGAGTTTTAGAATCGCACTCTCGTGTCCAATTCTAACAGGACCAAAATGCAACCGAAACACAATCGTAATAAAAGCTAACCCATTCTCCGGGGTTTAGCGTGCTAATCCCCGCTTTATGGAAAATCCCTTCTTTCACTTGAGCTTGGAAGAGTTGGAGAGCGGTTATCTCCGATGGCGGAGTAAGCGACAGTT
>JBEKYD010000376.1:0-6695 GCA_049511335.1 Bryobacteraceae bacterium
GATGCTCTCAGGCTGCCTGTCTCCGGTGCGCTGGCCAACCGGTTTCATCCAACCCTACGGTAACCGAACCCGCCCCTTTTGTCCAGCAAAATCTTCAAACGGCTGATTTCAGGGGTCTCTCACATATAAGCTGGTGCCCGCGGCGCAGTTGAAGCCCGTGCTGATGCAGATGGGGATGTCATCCAACATGGCAGACCTGTTACTGGAGATGGCTGATGCGCTCAATTCGGGCCACATGAAGATGCTCGAACCGCGATCTCCTGCGAACACGACTCCTACCACTCTAGAAACTTTCGTAGCAGAAGTATTTTTGCCGGCGCATCGAGGAAGGGCATCCGGCGCGTAGGCATAAGGTCGAAGCGTTTTTTGCCTCCGTTGTCCTTGAAATCCATTGAGTCCGCGTTATAGCTCCTCCGGCCTCGTAACTAACGACCGGGTGAATTGCGCTTTTCAGTTGCTGCGGCACTGCGGCCCCACTGCTTCTGAGGGGAATCCAGGCGACTTCGACAGCAGCAATACCGCGCCGCTTTGGCCGACATCTACCCACGGCAGGCACCTGAGAGACTGCCGGACAGATGTGAGGCTTCCGCTTCCGATATTCACTCTTAACGCCGCGCTATGTTTGAGTAGCGCGTGATCCGACCCGGGAGCAGCTAAGACCCGGATCGGCCGGCAAATGCAGGAGGGTCAAACTAGCGGATCTCCGCAGTTCTCGATCAGGAGAGACGATTTCGACGTCATGAGCGCCATGGTTGTGGCTGGGTCTCTCCCAGCATTATCGCGCTGATCCCGTCGCGGACCTTGCCCGGTAGCTCGACTGTCGTGCGGAGTGAACGGGCGAACCCGTCGATTCCTGGGAAAAGGGTCGCCTCAGTGATGTTCGTCTTTTCCAGTAGATACAGCAGATGGAGACGGGCTTCTGGGCAAATCCGGATTCGGTGGATGCAGCCCTTTACCGCGTTCGCGTCCTGGAGCGTGGACGCGAGAATACGTTCGAAAGAGAAGGCGAATGAGGATGCGGCGAGAAAGAGGCCTTGCTGAATAGTCATGCGTTCGCTGGTTTCGAAGGGTTCAAGCGGAGCGACGAGGAGAGCCGCAGGGCTCCTCTTAAGGAAAGCTTGCTCGAAGTAGTTGCCTCTGCCGTCGGCTTCACCCCCGGCCCACACGAAGCAGTGGATGATGTTCTGGAAGCCCTTGAACAGGACGTACACCCGACGCGGCGATGGTCGTCGAGCGACAGCGCGCCGGCCGCTGCCGCCGCGGTTCCACGGCGAACGATCAAAGTCCGCCACGCCCGCCGCCAACTCCGGCGCCGGCCCGTTCCTCCGTGCCGCGAGCCCCCGGCGGCATCGTGCGGCGCCGCGGGAGGGCCGCCGCGAGCGCGCGCCCTTGAACACGGCGCGCTATCGCCTCGGCGGGTGCGGCGAGGATCGGTGAGCGAACGCGCGCGGGTCCTTCCTTCCCTTCCGCCGTTGGGTCAAACGCCCTCCACGCGCAGAGCTCTGGCGGCGCATCCATCCGTGTTCTGGTGACAGCCGCGCCAGACTCCCAGGGTCATGCCACAGATGGTAGCGGGAGTCTCAAACTGGGAATTGTAGCGATGACCAACACGGGCGCTATGATTAGGACTGGAACAGTGGAAAGGGGCGACCTCGAATCGCCCCCAAAAAGACGCAAGCGGGGGTGGTGCCCGCCGCACCTTGAGGATAACACTATTGACTCAAATGGAGCGGAGGGCGCGCGGCTACCCATGCGTGGAGGCACCATTGACCTATCAAATAGGAATGGTTGCGAGCGACGGTATTCTGCTTGCGAGCGACATGCGTTGCCTGGAAACGGACCTGCCGGGAGTGCCAGCAACCTCTTCGTACAGGGAAAAGATCGTAGTAGTGGAGAACAAGGGCCTCGGCTACTGCTGTGCAGGCGATGATTGTGCTTTGGCGCTGGGTACCCAAATCAGCGAAGCGATCACAGAGGAGCGCTGCAATGATCCGGCCGCCTTTTTCCGAGACTGCTATGGGCGAATCATCGAGGGCGACGACCCTCGGAGGCTATTCGGGGGTTCGGTGTTGGTCGCTTTGATCAGACCCGCGCTGCAATTGTGGCAGGTCTCCGTCGCTAGGCCGCTTAGCAAGGGAACTGCATGTCAGATTAAGCGCAAATTCGTTGTGGCCCAAGGGGGGACGCTGCAAATTACGCCGCGTTTTATCTGGAACAATACTTCCCCGAGTTTCCAAAACCAGACATCAGCTCTCTTTTACGGCTGGCGGCCCATGTCATCCTGAGTGCATCCGACCTGAACCCCCAGGGAATCGGAGGACTTGAAATTGTAACTTGCACATGTTCTCGCTTCGAGCGAATCAGCGAAGCGCGTATCGAAGAGCTTACGAGTTTTTCCCTAAAACTTAAGGGAATGATCAGAGGTGAGCTTGGGCTCCTTCGAGAATAAGGCCGGGAGCGCAGAGCTCTGAGTCGCGCCTTGGCGCTGGCCTTCGGGCTCGATCACAATCTCGCAGGCGGAGGCGTCGGCGATGAGCGGGGAGTCGCGGCGCGGAAATCCCCAGGCCATGACATTCGTGCCCATGCGCGGCTGGCACGCTCCAAAGGGCGCCACGCGTTGGACGCCGATCACATTGAGCTCGATCTTGCCGGCAAAGCCCCGCGACGCCGGCTCGATCAAATACTGGCCGGCTTCACCGATATGATTGCAGCTGCGAACGAAGGCCGTCACCACGCCGAATTTGAAAACGCGTTTCATGAGTTCAGCCATTACGCTCGTCATCGTGACTTGGCCGAAATTCATGCCGCCCCGTACCATCAAAAGGTGGCCCATGTCGCGCAGGATCTTCATCTGCGCTCTCGGGCGGATCACCTTCGCCTGAAGCTGTCTCACATATCGCGGCACGCGCGAAACGCCGTGGCTCTCTCTGCCACGGCAATCCGCGGTGACCAGATGGGCCGTAACAGTCTTGGCTACAGACGCCGGAACGCCCGCGGCGCGAAATATCCTCGTGACAAATTCGGATAATGCGTCATAGTCGAAGGTGATCGTGGTCATGCAGCGCTCATTGTGGCACGAATTTACGCTGCGGCGCCGCCGTCTCAGAGCCGGCGATGAGCGTCATTTCCAACGGTGCGCCGCAGTGTCCGTCGGCGCTCGACGGCGAACGATCAAGGCGCGTCGCGCTCGCCGCGAACTCCGGGCGCCGCCGCGTCCGTCCGTGCCACGAACCCCGCCCGGCACGTGCGGCGCCGCGGGAAGGACGGCGCGGGCACGCTCGGGCGCCTTGTCAAAGGGAGTGCGCGACCCATCGCGCTCTTGAGCAATGCGCGCCATCGACGCGGCGAGGATCATCGAAGAGCGGCGCGCCTGGCTATGCCAACGAGTTCAGTACAGCGTTTCTTGACGCCACAAACGGTCCGGAGCGGACACATCGGTAAGCGCCCGGCGTGCGGCTGAATATAATTATTGCATTAATTCCCAAATTGGGGTCCACAGGTTGTACTACCCCGCAAGCCTGGCGCATTTTCAGCGGCGAGGGGGCTGGTGAAGTGCCCGGCGATTCGACTCAATCTCGCCAGTCTCGATCCCGCCAGTTTTTAATAGGGGGGCTGAATTCTTCGAGGGGGGACGGGCGCGGTCCAAGTCTGGGCGTGGCCTTCGCAGGGCGCCCCGGCCTGTTTGGGCAATCGCGGAAATGTGCCCGGATCTCGCCGGCCCGCATGAGTTTGCCGCATCCCCAGCCGCAGGGCATCGTGGGTCCAGCCGGCCGCCCGGCGCCCGGAGCGTCCTTTCGTTTTTTGCCTTCCGCTTGCTCTGCCAAAAAACGCCCTCGAACTGCGCACCTCCCGTCTCGTGAATCGAAGACGGCAGGCGTGCGGCCACATGCGACTGGATTTGAGGAAGCGGTTGCAACATCGGAATCTTCAAGGCCCGGTAATGATGCCCGAACCGACACCGGATATCGATCTGCTTGTCACTGAAGAGATCTCATCAACTCTAGTAATTGCGGAATTGAAATGGTGCAGAAAATCTCTGGCGCCTAGGGAGATCCCAGGAAAGGACGCCGAGGTCCTCAAGGGGATTTCCCAACTCGGCAAGATACGTCAGTTTCTGCTTGACAACCCGAGTCACCTGACGGCGCAAAAGAAATTGCTCAGAAAGGTCAGCGACTACGAGCACATCTATTACCTGCTGATCCCAAGGGATCATTGGCCGTGGTTTGAGCCCAGCCAGGAAACCGCAATTGTCGAGTTCGAAGCGTTCGCGAAGGCTATGGAGAGACCTGCAGATTTGCTCTCTACGATCCGCCTCCTTCTCACTTATGAATGGCTGCCGGTAGAAGGCCGGGATTTCACAGTGCGATATGAACGGGCAACAGCCAATGGCGTCTCGATTGAAGCACAAATCTTCTACGCCGCATAAGCTTCGGCGTCATTGAAACCAAATCAGGACCGGGCAAACTGCGTCCGTCGGCGCTCGACGGCGAATGATCGGCTTCCGCCACGCCCGCCGCGAACTCCGGCGCCGGCGCGTCCATCAGTACGCGAACCCGCCCGGCCTCGTGCGGCGCCGCGGGAAGGCCGACGCGGGTGCGGCGCGCACGGCAACCGGCGAGTGCCGGCGCGCCGGTAGTCAACGGCCAACTTCAAGGAACGGCGTTTCACAGGAGGAATCCGCCTGAGTCGGGCGCCCCACGGTCGCCTCGCAGCATTGTCCGAGTCGCGCGTGACACGACCGAAGCCCCAGGTCCCAGAGCAATACTTGGGGGCGGGGCACGCGTCGCAGCCAACTTCTGATGCGAACGATAGCGTCCTTTATCATTCACTACTTGGGTTGGCAAGCTGAAGAGAGGTTTTGGGGCACTTGCCCCAAATGGCGACCACATGTCCGCCGGCCTACGCCTAGCCGGTTGCGAGGGCGTTTCTCGGTCTTAATCGGGTCCGACCAGCACAACCAATTCAATCATCACGACTTAAGGGTCACCGCCGGCGCACATCGACGGTATGGGCTTACACGTCCAAGCCACTCCGTCTGACTATCTCCCATGACGAGCGGGTTCGCATTTCCATATTACTGGCGACTGCACATTAAATAAAGAAGGAACTCCTCTGGCTGAAAGAGCTGCCAAGGACGCTGACGTTTATCCGGAATTGTCGTCGTGGTGCTCACGCTCTGGCGCTGATCTGTCGGAGCAGCGTGGGGCTGCTCTGAACTAAGTAAAGAATCGGATGTGATCCGTAAATCCTTTGCCACGACTTGGCGTTGCGCTATTGATTGCCCACGTGCTGCTTTCGAGCCGCCTCGGGCTAAGCGAAGAAATCGCCATAGTGCCAATTTCAAGTGGACGGAAACATGAGCTACATGCGCATGCAGGGCGGCAATTCCAATACAGGTCCCGCACCACTGTCGGTCCCTCGAAACCGTGCAGGCCCTGTTCATGCTCGACAACCTCGGCCAACTAGCACGGTCCTTTCCAGATCCGAAAGTAGTTATTATTGGTTCCAGCGAGGCGTCCAGATGCCGATTCGAACCCGCACATTCCGCGTCTTTGTCAGTTCGACCTTCGAGGACTTGAAGGCGGAACGCGACGCGCTCCAGCGCAAGGTGTTCCCCCAGCTTCGCAAGCTGTGCGAAGCGCACGGCGCGCGGTTCCAGGCCATCGATCTGCGCTGGGGCGTGCGCGACGAAGCGGGGCTCGACCAGAAGACGATGGAAATCTGCCTGCGCGAGATCGAGCGCTGCCAGCGCACCGGGATCAAGCCCAACTTCATTGTTCTGCTCGGTCAGCGCTACGGCTGGCGGCCTTTGCCGGCGCGGATCGAGGCGCCCGAGTTCGAGGCCGTCCGGGACCGCACTGCCAGCCCCGAGGAGCGCGGGCTCGCGGAGTCCTGGTACCGGCGGGACGACAACGCGGTTCCGCCTGAATACCTACTGAAGCCGCGAGCGGGTGAGTGGGTGGATCGCGCACGGTGGGAGGAGATCGAAGCGCGGCTGCATCGGATTCTGCTGGATGCGGCGGGGGCGGCGGGCTTGTCCGAACAAGCGCTGGTGAAGTATTGCGCGTCCGCCACTCACCAGGAGATCCTCAAGGGACTCGGCGCGACACCGGAGGACCGCCAGCACGTGTTCGCGTTCTGCCGCGACGTCCCGGACACGGAGTGCGATCGCGATCTCGTCAGCCTGAAGAGCTTCTTGGGTGCCCAGCTTCCGGCTGGTAACCTCCACTCCTACGCCCCCAATAATCTTGAAGGGCTCTGCCAGGACGTCGAGCGAACCCTGCGCGCGGTGATCGAAAGCGAAGCCTCCGGGTTCGAGTCGCGTCCCGCCCTGGCGCTTGAAATCGAGGCGCACGACGCATTCGCGCAGGAACGAGCGCTGGTCTTTGGCCGCGAAGAGGTTCTCAAGGAAATCACCGAATATGTTCGCGCGGACAGCGACCGGCCACTCATGCTGCACGGCGCGTCGGGTTCCGGCAAATCGGCGGTGATGGCCCAAGCCTCGGAGCGAGCTCGGGAGGCTCTCCCATCCGCCGTGGTGATCCGCCGCTTCATCGGTGCGTCGCCGGAATCGTCGAGTGGCCTGACGCTGCTCCGCGGCATCTCGCAGCAGATCGGAGAAGCGTACGGGGTCGCTGCAGAACTGCCCGCGGACTTCGACGACGTGGCGCGTGTGTTCCGCGAGCAGCTGGCTC
>JBEKYD010000377.1:0-6676 GCA_049511335.1 Bryobacteraceae bacterium
CGCGCCCGACAAAGCGGCGCATGCCCCCCAGTTCCTCAATGGCGCGCCGCGCCAGGCTCGCCGGATCGCCGCCCTGAATCACCGCCATCTCGGGAAGGGCCGCATCGGCCGGAACCTGAAAGTTCGGCCGCGCCTGGGTTACGGCCGCTTCTCCGGGCCGGCGGCTGCGCTCGCTCAGCCACACCGCAACCCCCGCCGCGGCGGCGCCCATGCCACCCAGACGAAGCAGCCGGACCATCGCTTCCCGCCGCCCTGCCGGATTTTCCTTGAGTTCCATGCCTATGGGCACCTTTGGGCCTACGTAAGAATGACTTCACGCTCACTGACGGGCAAATGTGGCGCGCGCACTCTTGCGTGCCGCGTCGACACTCTTGTCGACGCCCGCTGCCACAGGGCGCAGAAGCGTCGAGTAGAGACTCGACGCGGCACGCATGAGTGCGTGCGCCACGGCTGCTATGAAGCTAATCTTGCGCCACACCTTTGACTTAGCACCAGTTTACGCCCGATCCTGGTGGTGTGAGGGCCGGATTCGGAGTTCGCGCGGCGCTTATCCTGATTGGCTTCACCGCCGCCGTCTCGCAAATCGTGCTGCTGCGCGAGCTGATGGTGGTCTTCGATGGCAACGAGATCTCCATCGGGCTGATGCTGGCAAGCTGGCTCTTTTGGACGGCCGCGGGCAGCAGCCTGGCCGGCCGGGTTGCCGCGCGCCCGCGCAACCCGTGGGCACTCATGGCCGCCACCCAAATGCTGATCGCCGCCGTGCTGCCCGCCACCGTCATGGCCGTGCGCGCCGCCAAAGGCGTTCTTCAGACGGTGCCCGGCGAGGTGCTGGGACCCGGCCCCATGTTGCTCACGTCCCTCGCCGCGCTCGGCCCGCTCTGCATTCTCTCCGGCGCCCTTTTCACCGCTGGCAGCCGGCTCTTCGCAACCGCGACCTCCACGTCGGCCGGCGCGGCCACCGGTTCGGTCTACCTGTGGGAGGCGGTGGGGTCGTCGGGCGGAGGCCTTCTGGCTGGATTGGTGCTGGTCCGGTATTTGGGTGCGCTCGAAATCGCCTGCTTGCTGGCTGTGCTGAATCTCGTCGCGGCATCCGCTCTCGCCATCGAGCGCCGGCCGCAACGCAACGCGGCAGTCGCCACGGTGGCGGGCGTTGCCGCCGTGCTGATTCTTTTCCGAGCGCCTCAAGACTTGGAACAATTCTCCCAGCGGCTCTTCTGGCGCGGCCAACATCTGGTCGCCACGCGCAACTCGGTTTACGGAAAGCTGGCTGTGGTGGAGATGGAAGGAAGCCGCAGCGTTTACGAAAATGGCGTGGTTCTGTTCAACGTGCCCGACCCGGCCGGCGCCGAGGAGGCCGTTCACTACGCTTTGCTCGAGCACCCATCGCCCCGCACGCTGCTCCTCATCGGCGGGGGATTCAACGGAAGCATTAGCCAGGCTTTGCGGCACCCGTCGCTCGAACGCGTGGACTACGTGGAGCTCGACCCCGCCATTCTGGACTTGGCGCACCGCTACTTTCCCAACCAGTGGCGCGCCGTCAACGCCGACCCTCGCGTGCGCATTCACGTGACCGATGGCCGCCTGTTCCTGAAAACCGCCTCATCCACCTTCGATGTGGCGATCGTCAATCTGCCGGACCCGCGCAACGCGCAATTGAACCGCTTCTATACCGTCGACTTCTTTCGCGAAGTGTCGCAAAGGCTCACGCCCACGGGTCTCCTTTCGTTTCAATTGACATCGTCGGAAGACTACATCGGCCCGGAGCTCGGCGCGTTCTTGCGCTCCATCCACAAAAGCCTGCGGGCGGTGTTCCCGGAAGTTACCGCCATTCCGGGTGAGACCGTCCATTTCTTCGCGGCGCGGCGCCCGGGCATCCTGGTTTCGCGCCCGGATGAGCTTCTGGCGCGCCTCCATTCGCGCCATTTGGAAACCAGCTATGTGAGCGAGTATTTCATCCCGTTTCGCATGGCCCCGGATCGCATGCTCGAATTCGACGCCGAAATCCGGCCGCTGGCGGAAACGCCCGTCAATCGCGATTTTGCGCCGGTGGCTTACTACTTCGACATAGCGTTGTGGAGCAGCCAGTTCCACCAAGGCTATCGCCGGTTCTTTCGCGTGCTGGCCGGCATACCGTTCGAGACCGTGGCGGTCGCGCTCGCAGTTTTTCTGGCAGCCGTGGTCGTGGCGGGACGCTGGCGGAAACGCCGGCTGCAATTCGCGGCCGCCTGCTCCACAGCCGCTACCGGGTTCACCATGATCGGCCTCGAGATGCTGCTGCTACTGGCATTCCAGGCGCTCTATGGCTACGTGTACCAGCAGCTCGCCGTGCTGATTGCAGCCTTTATGGCAGGTATGGCGGTAGGGAGTTGGCTGGCCATGCGGAAGCCAGCGCGCGCCGGCATGCGCGTGCTGGCCACAACGCAGGTGTTGACCACCTTGGCGCCGCTCGTTCTGCTGGCGCTTTTCGAGGCCATCGGCCGCGCCAGCGGCACGCCAAGCCTCGCCGTGAGCCGCTTGGCGTTTCCCGCCATGGCGTTGATTTCCGGCATGCTGGGCGGATTCGAATTCCCCGTCGCCAGCCGCATCTTCTTCGGCGCACCGGAAGCACCCGTCGCCGCCGTCAAAAGCCCCGGAACGCTATATGCGCTCGACCTGGCGGGCTCCTGTCTGGGCGCGATTCTGTTCAGCGCCTGGCTGGTTCCGGTGTTCGGCTTTCTTAGAACGGCGCTCCTGTCGGCCATGGTGAGCCTGGCGCCTGCGGCGATGGCCATGCTCGCGGCTCGCGAAGCAAATCCGGCCGCACCAGCGACTCCGTCATCCTCCGCTCGCCGAACACCAGGGCG
The DNA here is from genome assembly GCA_049511335.1 of Bryobacteraceae bacterium. Lineage (GTDB taxonomy): Bacteria > Acidobacteriota > Terriglobia > Bryobacterales > Bryobacteraceae > JBEKYD01. The sequence continues at coordinate 2,844 of JBEKYD010000377.1, forward strand.
GTGAAGCGGAACAGGTCGGCGTCGGCGTCCTGCCATGTCCGCCCGGGCAGGCCGGCTTTGTAGCAAACCTGCTCCAGCAGCGTTTGCCGATCCCACCTCTCGTCGCTTGCCACTTGCGGCAGCAGCAGTCCCTCGCGGCCGCCCTTGTGAATCAGCAAGCCGTGCTGCCCCACGCGGATCTCCTGGATGTCCCTCACCCGGCGCAATGGGGACAAGACCGAAATCTCGTACTGCAGATCTCCCAATTCGCCCGCCGTCACGGGGCGGAAGCGAGTGTCTTCGAGCGCGGCCGCCATCGCCACGTCGCGCACCGTCAGATAGAGCGGCTTGAACGGGGAGACGTACCCGATGCAGCCGCGCAGTTCGCCGTTCTTAGTCAGCGTCACGAATGCCCCCCGCTCCTGTGCCAGTGCCTGCGATCCGCCGGCCGAGCACTCGTAGCGCGTGCCCTGGCGGACCCCGGTCTCCACCGCCTTGCGCGCGATCTTGAGCAGCGCATCTTTCTCCGGCCTGGTAAGAGAAAACGCCGCCTCTTCGCTCTTCGAGCCGCTCGCAACCTTCACCAACGCCACCGCGCCGTAGCCCACCACGCGGCTCTTGTCGCCGGTGACGTCGCCGGTGTTCGCGTAGTGCAACACCTTGGCCTGGTTGGCTCCCAGCCGTTCGGCGGCGATCATGGTGGCCACGATCGGCCCGCCGCCGCACGCCTCCCAAACCCGCATACCAAGATTGCGCGCCAGGTCGAAGTAATCGTACTCCTCGATGGCCTTCAAGGTTTTGTGATCGATCTTTTCCGCCTCGTCGTAGGTATGGTAGTGGGAAAGGTCGGAGCTCGCCACGATCAGCGTGTTGGTCCCCTGCACCAACTTTGCCAGCGCCACACCGAGCGCGCGGCAGGCCTCGTAGCTTTGGTCGCCCACGATCACCGGCACAAGCTGGAACTGCCCGATCGTACGCTGCAAGAACGGTAACTGGACTTCCAGGGCATGCTCCGGGTGGTCTGCCGACGGCGTGTGCCCGATCCCGGAAAGCTTGATCGACGGGTCCATCTTGGCCAGCTTTGCCGCAAAGGCCTGGTCCACCGGAACCTCGCCGAACGGGGTCGTGTACGCCGCGCCATCATACACCGAAGAAAAGCCGAAAGCTTCGTAATGCGACGGCGCGATCACTACCACGCGGTCGAATTTCCGGCCCTTCAACAAGGCGTATGAGTAAGCGGCCACCGGCCCCGAATAGATATACCCGGCGTGTGGCGCCACAATGGCCACCACGTTATCGACTGCCGGCGGTGAGGCCTTCGCAAGAAAATCGTCAATCATCTTCCCGAGTTCTTTCGGGTCGGCCGGGTAGAACGACCCGGCCACTGCCATCGGCCTGATTTTGGGCGCTTGTCCGCCGCCCCTCGAGGTGCCTTCCAATGCCAAGACACCGGCCAGCACGCACAACGCGATAATGCCGAACAACAGAGTCCTCATACGTGAAATGCCTCGCCCCAGATGCCTGGGATGGTTTGGTGGCAAAACCGGCACTTGCCCTTGTCGAGATGCATCGCTCTGACGGTGAAGCCGGCGCGCTCCACCACGGCGCGGCGGCAATTCGGGCACCAGGTACTTTCGGCTGGATGGCCGGGAACATTGCCGATATATACGTAATGGAGACCCTCCGCATCGCAGATGGCCTTGGCGCGTTCGAGCGTCGCCACCGGAGTCGGCGGAAGGTTCTTCAATAGATAGTCGGGATGGAAGCGCGAGAAGTGCAGCGGAACGTCCGGGCCGAGCTCCGCTTTCACCCAGCCGGCCAGCCCGCGGAACTCCGCATCGGAATCGTTCAAGGTCGGTATCACCAGGTAAACCACCTCGTTCCAAACGCCTTGCTTGCGGATCGAAACCAGCGCGTTGAGCACCGGCTTCAGCTCGCCGTGTACCACCTGTCCGTAATACTTCTCCGTAAACCCTTTGAGGTCGATCTTGATGGCGTCCACGCGGCGGCACATCTGCTTCAGCGGCTCTTCTTGGATATAACCGCCGCTCACCACCACGCTTTTCACGCCCGCGTCGCGCCCGGCTTCCGCCGAATCCAGCACGTATTCGCAGAAGACCACCGGCTCGCTATAGGTGTAGGCGATGGAGGGGCACTGATACTGGCGCGCCAAGCCCGCCAGGCGCTTGGGCGGAAGATAAGTGCTGTTGAGCTGTTCCGGACGGGACTGCGAGATATCCCAGTTCTGGCACATTTTGCAATTCACGTTGCAGCCCGCCGTCGCCACCGAAAATGCCATTGAGCCGGGCAGGAAATGGAACAGGGGCTTCTTCTCGATGGGGTCGACGTGCGCCGCGCACACGCGTGCATACACCAGCGAGTAGTACGTGCCGCCGCGGTTCTCGCGCACCCCGCAATAACCGCGCTCGCGGTCGTCGATCACGCACTCCCGCGGGCACAGCTTGCACTTGATCTTCTTATAAGGCAGTTTGTCGTAGAAGCGGGCTTCTACCGTGAACTGTGCGTCGGCCTCCGCCGCGCGCGCGGCGAGCGCAAGGCCCTGGGGAAAACCAATGCCAGCCATGCGTCACACCTCCACCAGTTCGATCCGCCTCGGATCGTCGGTCCCGAGCCTGTGTTGGGCGTCCGCCGCCGTGGCGATGTACAGCGGCTCGCGGCGCAGTTCGCGCAGCGGCTTCATGCCCTTTTCCGCCCGCTTTCGCTCGATGATCTGCCAGCCCGTGTAGTCCAACGCTACCGGGTCTTTCGCCACCATCAGGCCGTTGTACGGCCACGACCACTGCGGCATGTAGGACGGGCCGCCTTCATACTGCGCCGTGATGCCATCGCAGATGGTCAGCCGCACCTTTTGCCGGATTGCCGCGAACATGTTGACGTCCGCCACGTAGGGATCGCCGGCATTCGAATGGTACTTGTTGGGGTTGTGAATGGCGCCAAACAGGTTCTTGAGCGCCAGCGTCACGCCGGCGATGCCGTGGTCCTTCAGCACCGGCAGGTTGATTACGGCGTCGCAGGTTTTCGCCAGCGTGTTCGAAAGCAGGCTGCCCGCGCTTCCAAACACGGTCAGCTCGGTATCGTAACCGGCCGTGTCGTTGCCCACGCATCGAATGCGATCCTTGCGCGACGCCACGCGGTAGCCGGCGCTTTCGAGGTCCGAGTTCAGCCGGTCCCAGATGACGATGTCCTTCTGCGGAATTCCGGCTTGTTCGAGGCGCTCCGCGATCGCCTCCACCAGCACCGGGTTGGTCGACGCGCCCCGCCCCGATAAGCAGTTCACTTTCAGCCCGACTACTTCGCCGGGCCGCGCTACTTTCTTCCAGGCATCGAGCGGCGAATCGCAGCCGTAGAACGATTGCATGGCCCGATCCAGCAGCTTCAACACCCGGCTGGAATCGGGTGACCGGCCGGCGGCGCCGAGAGCCGGATCGCGCGCAATTGCGACTCTGGATTTTTCAGCGCCGAAAGCTCCGGCCAGGAAAGCGCTGGCCAATCCGCCTCCGACGAGACCTCGGCGACTGATGCCGTGTTGTGGACGCGTCCGCATTGGCTCTTCTTTCCGAGCCCGCCAATTTCAGCTATTCAGACTTCTTTATAGCATTAGCCGTCGCCCGAGGCCAGGGGCAGCACCCTTTATCCGTGTTGATCCGTGTCCATCCGTGGCTATATTTCTTCACACTTTCTGAGGGAGCGGTTGAGGCGCCTATCCGCCGTGGTGGAGTGAACCCCAAAACTGAGACGCAAAGTTAAGGACCAAATACATTGAATGGAGTGAGGAATGGATTTGGCCCGAACCGTGTACAGTCGCGATCTGAAGATCGCCGCCATGCGCGCCC
>JBEKYD010000378.1:0-6670 GCA_049511335.1 Bryobacteraceae bacterium
GGGCCTGGCCGCCTCGCCCGATCCCCAGCACCTCACTCTCACCCAATTCAACGACCTCGAGCTTTCCGAGGATGGCCGCAAGATCGCCGTCATCGGCCACGGCGAGATCTTCGTCGCTTCCGCGCGCGAAGGCGGCACGTCCTTCCGCGTCACCCACACACCGGCCGCCGAAACCCAAGTCGCATGGGCGCCCGATTCGATGAGCGTGGCGTACCTGAGCCCACGCGACGCCGTGAATCATATCTTCCTTTACGATTTCGCCCACCACACCGAAACCCAGTTGACCAGTGACTCGCAGGCCGACCAGGGCCCGCGCTTTTCGCCCGACGGCAAGACCGTCGCCTTCCTGCGCGGCCGCAAGGAGCTGCGCGCCATCGATCTCGAATCGAAGAAGGACCGCCTGCTGGTGTCCGGATACCTGGGCAGCGGTTTCGGCGCCAGCCCCATCGCGTGGTCGCCCGATAGCGCCTGGATCGCTTACACCAGCGACGAGCCTGGCGGGCTGAGCAACATCTACGTGGCGCCCGCGGCCGGCGGCGCCGGGCGTCCGATTACTTTCCTCGCCAACAGCAACCTCAGCTCCGTCAATTGGAGTCCGGATGGCAAGTTCCTGCTGTTTGAAACCGGCCAGCGCACCGAGACGCCCGAGGTGGTGCGCGTCGACCTGGTTCCCCGCCAGCCCAAATTCGCCGAGGAGCGCATCGACGATCTGTTCAAGCCCGAGCCCGCAACGGCCCGCGGCGGTCGCGGCGGCGGCGAAAATCACGCCGAAACCAAACCGCCCGTCAAGGTCACCATCGATTTCGACGACATCCGCCAGCGGGTTTCCACCCTCCCCATCGGCCTGCCGGTTTCCCAGCCCCGCATCAGCCCCGATGGCAAGTCGCTGCTGTTCGCGGCCAGCGTCGGAGGCCAGACCAACCTTTATCTTTATTCACTCGACGACACCCCCGGCGCCGGCGGCCGCGGCGGCCGTGGCGGCGGAGAAGGCGAGGCGCGCGGTCCGCGGCAGTTGACCACCGCGCCGGGCCAGAAGAGCCACGCCCAGTTCTCGCCCGATTCGCACGAGGTTTACTACCTCGAAGGCGGCCGCGTCCAGTCCATGACCATCGAGAATAAGACCTCCCGTGCGGTCAATCTCAACGCCGAAATGGACGTCGATTTCCAGCAGGAGAAAATCGCGGTTTTCGAGGAAGCCTGGGCCGGGCAGCGCGACAACTATTACGACCCCAAATATCACGGCGCCGATTGGAACGCCGTGCGCCGCACCTACGCTCCCCTAATCGAAGCCTGCCGCACCCCGGATGAGATGCGCCGCATCTTGCGCATGATGATCGGCGAGCTCAACTCGTCCCACTCCGGCGTATCCGCTTCCACTCCAGGCGGGAACGGTCCGCGCGCCGTGATTGGACAACTCGGCCTCAGTTTCGATCGCGCCGAATACGAAAACTCCGGCAAACTCAAAATCGCCGCCGTGCTGCCCCATTCGCCCGCCGCCCTGGCCGGCATTCAAACCGGCGGCGACCTCCGCGCCGTGGATGGTGTACCCCTCGGCCCCCGCGTCAACCTCGATGAGTTGCTGCAGCACAAAGTGGACAAGCGTGTGGTCCTTGATGTCTCCGGTCACGACATAGCCGTCGAGCCCGTCGGCTCGCTGGCCGACCCAATTTACCGCAAATGGGTGGAAGACAACCGCGCCTACGTTCTCCGCACCAGCAACGGCAAGCTCGGTTACGTTCACATGCGCGACATGTCCGAGCAAGCGCTCACCCAGCTCTATCTCGATCTCGACTCCGAAAACCGCTCGAAAGAGGGCGTGGTCATCGACATCCGCAACAATAACGGCGGGTTCGTCAACGCCTACGCGCTCGACGTGCTCACCCGCCGCCCCTATCTCACCATGACCTTCCGCGGCGGTCTGGCCAGTCCGGCCCGAACCGTGCTCGGCCAGCGCTCGCTCGAACGGCCCACCATTCTGGTGGTCAACCAGCATTCGCTTTCCGACGCCGAAGATTTTACCGAAGGCTACCGCACCCTGAAGCTCGGCAAAGTGGTGGGCGAGCCGACTGCCGGCTGGATTATCTACACCGGATCCATGCCACTGGTGGACGGCAGCGTCATGCGCATGCCCAGCATCCTGATCACGGGCGCGGACGGCAAAGACATGGAAGGCCATCCCCGCCCCGTCGATATCGCCGTCACCCGCCCCATAGGCGAGTCCTACACCGGCCGCGATTCGCAGTTGGACGCCGCAGTGAAGGAGTTACTGGCGGAACTGAAGAAGTGATGTGGAAGCCCGCCAGGGCGCAAGAGAGTAGCCCAGCGGCGTAAGCGCTGGGAAGGTCTTGGAACAGTATGGACTACGACCGGGACAAAGTTGACGAGATGGTGCTGGCGCTGCTAGCTCTGTCGACCTTCGACGAGGATGAGTGGGGAGCGCGCGCGTGGAAAGGTCATGACTGGGACGCTCTCGACCGGCTCTTTGCCAAGGGCTATATCCAGGACCCAAAGAGCAAAGCAAAGTCGGTGATGCTGACCCCGGAAGGACTGAAACGGGCGCGGGAGCTATTCGTGCGCCACTTTGCGCGGAAGCGCTAACACCAATGCCCGCGGATGTCGACCCGCGACTTCCCAACACCTTCCTGTCGCCCGCTCATCGCCTGGGGCGAACGACTGAGTCTATGGAATAGCGGGACGAGGGCGTCCCGCGCAGACCGGGGGTCCGCCCCACGAAACGAAACCGCCTACCGCTCCGACACCACTGTCACCGGCCCGATCAACCCCGATTCCGGCGGCTGCTGATTACCCAATCCGCGGCCGCCCGGACCGGGCATGCTCGCCCAGGCGAGCACTCTCTTTTCCGCGGGCGCTAACCGGTCGCCGATCTGCCGGTTCGTCCATTGGTTGGTCACTTTGATTTCCAGGCGGTTTGCTCCGGTCCTCAGAATGCCGGTCACATCCACCCGATACGGCGCCTTCCACAGAATTCCGAGTGACTTGCCGTTCACAGAGACCTCGGCCAGATCCTTTACTGTTCCGAGATCCAGCACCAGCTTGCCGCCCCAGTGGAACCACGACGCAAGCGCTAGTAGCGGCGCCGTGTAAGGCGCCGTACCCGAAAAATACTTGACGCCTTCATCCGCATTCGCCGTCCACGATTCCAGCTTGGCGAGTTGGATCTTAGGCGGCGCTCCAAGATTCGCCGGGAAGCTCACCTCCCAAGGGCCGTTCACGCTTGCGAGCGCGGCGCTGACAGTACGCGGCAATTCTCGCGACGTAGATACCGCCGGCCGCCGAAAGACCACAAACACCGATTCGCGCTCCTCCAGGTGTAACGGCACCGTTGTGCGGTCGTCCGCAATCGTGTATCCCGCCGCCTCCATCGCTCCCGTATCGGGATGCCAGAGTTCCGCCTCTCTCCCGCTAACGCGGAAACGCGCTTCGGTATCGAGCGGATGGTCGGAGCCGTTCGCTACGAAGTAAATATCGGTATCGCCGGCCCGTCGATGAATCCAATTAATTTTGGCGTCGAGCGTCACGCCGTATTCGAAATCCTTCGAGATATGTTCCGCCGTCAGAATCGCACTCAACGGCTGGCCCCAGATCGTTTTGCCTTTGCCATACAGATGCTGGGTGCGGCTGATGCCATCGAGATCGCCCCAAACGTCGCCGGCCATCTGCCGCAGTTCGCGATCCGAATCGGGATACCCGGTGAGTCCCGGCGTTTTCACCGGCCTCGGCCCCACCACCGTCGCGCCATCCGCCACTAACTCGCGGATCTTGCGAAGCACGGGCAGCGTCATGTTATCGATTTCCGGTAGTATCAGCACCCGGTAGCTCATACCATCCGGCAAAACCAGCCTGCCGTCTTTCACCGCCATGCGGCTGACCAGGGCATCGGCGTTGATGAAGTCGTAGTCGTAGCCTTCCGGCACGGGCGGAGTGACCGCTGGCCCCCAGAACGGCATCGTCGAAGGAGCGCCTTCGTCCAACAGATACACCAGGTCCGCCGCGAAGAGCCCCTGCTGCAGCATGAAGCAGTTCCGCGCCAGATAAGTCATGAACGGTTTGGCCAGCTCCGCCCATGTAATGTTGCGGTTGATGTGCGTCCCCACCATGGTGTTGCCCGGTTTGGTATCGAGCGGCTGGTGCGCGGAAGTGTGGAACACCATGCGGTTGACGCCCTGTGCCAGCCAGTAATCGCCGATCTTCTTCAGCGTGTATGGCGCTTCATATCCGCCGCCGGTGAAAGACTCCGTCGCCACCAGCTTCTTCCCATAAACGTGGGATGCCGAAGCCGCTCCGCGCACGTCCATGTAGTACATAGCCTCCGGATGCAGCGCCCGCACCCAGAACTCACCCATGGGAATATCCACTTTGCTCTTGTTGAGCAGCGAGTCCTCCATGATTTCGAGCGAAATGCCGGAAGCCTCTGCATAGATTCCCATCCCCTGCCGATGCGCCATCTCGTCCATGGTTCCGTAATGACTGTCGGCCAGCAGGTCGACGATCGTGCGCCGAAAATCCCACAGGAACCGGTCGCTCACCTCGGCGCTCTCCACCACGCGGCCGGCAAGAGTGGGCAGGTACGGCGTAGGATCGTAGCCGCGCCGCTGCCGGAATTCGGCGGTCATGTCGTCGGTCCAGTTCTGCATGCCGCCTTCGAAGCTGTCCATCATGAAATACCGCAGATCTTTGCCAACCAGCGGCCCCAGGGCCTGCGCGATAGGGTCGAAATAGCCGTGAAAATAGGCTTCCACGTCCTTGCGGCTCAGTTTGTCCACCTCGTACCCCAGACCAGCCGCCGTGGCCGGCCGGTTCTTCGCGCCGGTAAGCGAATAGCCCATGCGCAGAATGGTCCACTTGCCGGCCGGGACTTGCCAATCGAGGCCGCCATCTTTTGCCATCTTGGAAGTCAGATCCACAATCTCGGAACGAGGAATCGCCGCGCCGGCCGGGACCGCTGGCGTGGGCACGGATTCATATTCGAACAAAAAGCTGAAAGCCGCCTTGTCTTCCCAACGATGGACGCGCGCGCCCCCCTGCAGCACGGCTTCGGTGAGCGTGTACTCGCGCAAAGGCACAATCGGTCCCTGGTTCATGTTCGCGGCGGGAGTCAGCGGCGCGTCCGTTATCTCTACCCGGTAAAACTTGGCGCTGGTCTCGGGGAACGCGTAGGTGCGCACCGTTCCCGCGCGGTACGCTTGCGGCCCCGGCATTTCCACCAAAGTGCGGAAATTCGAGCCGTCGTCGCTCGCCAACACCCGGCCCACCGGTATGCCGCCGCGTCCGGCCAGTGAAATAGCCCGGGCCCGAAACGGCTGGGGGAATTCGTACTGCAGCCATGCGGGACCGCCGCCTTCCGGCGCCGTAATCGTGACACCCGTATTCAGGTCGTCGTCATCGAGCGCCGCCGCGTCGAGCGGGCCCGCGCTGGTGGTTGCCTTGGGATGCGCATCGGCCATGCTGGTTTCTTCCGCCGGTGTGCGATAGGCGAGCACCACGCTGTCGCCATAATAAGTGGGATCGGGCGGCCCGCCGCGCCCGCCGCCAGTCCTCAGATTGCGGATCGGCCCGTTGTTCGAAGGCGGCTGCGGCAGCTTGCCCGTAAATCTCCGCGGGCCCTCCACGGTGGTTTCGCTCCAGACGGCTTTCTTCATTGCCTGCTCGGGTTTCACCCACGGCCCGCCGGTCTCGCTCCAGCCGGCGGAACTGAAAACGGCCATTTCCAGTCCCAGCCGATCCGCTTCGGACGCGGCGTGCCGAACCGCATCCAGCCATTCCGGACTGCGGAAATCGAGCTTCTTTTCCACCGTCTGCCCGAAGCCGGCCGAAACGTCCGCCAGTTGCATGCCGCCAATGCCGGCGCGTTTCATCCATTCCAGGTCTTTGGTAATGCCCTCCTTGGTGATGTTGCCGCCGGTCCAATGCCACCAGGTTCGCGGCTTGGCCGAATCGGGAGGGTTCTGGAAGCCTTCGTCGAGTGCATCGCCGGGCGCCTGAGCCAGCGCCCAGCCGAGCGTTGCCAGGATCAATACCGTGGCGCAGGCACTTGAGGTGTTGCGTTGTGGGGCAGGCCCTCGGCCTGCGACGGCCTCCCAGGCCGCCTGCTTGCGGCCAAGCCGACCAAGCAGGAGAAGGCTCCGGAGGGGGCTCCTCTCAGGACCACGTTTGGATAAGGTGGTGCGGCGGGGCGGCCTGGGAGGCCGCCGCAGGCCGAGGGCCTGCCCCACAAATAAGGACCACATGATCAGGATGATTTCACATCGCTAACGCGCCGGCAATGAGATCGGCTGCTATCCTCTATAAATACAGAGGAGCTTTCATCGTGAAACGGTTCGGTTTGGGTGCGATCCTGCTGGCTGCGGCTGCTTCGCTCGCCGCGCAGGATCTGAAGGAATTTGAAAAACGGGTTACCGAGTTTACCCTCAATAACGGCCTGCACTTCATCGTCGTGGAACGCCACGATGCGCCCGTGGTTTCGTTTCATACCTACGTGAACGCCGGCTCGGTCGACGATCCTACCGGCCAGACCGGTCTGGCTCACATGTTCGAGCACATGGCGTTCAAAGGCACCGAGACCATCGGCACCAAGAACTGGCCGGCGGAAAAGAGAGCTTTAGATGAGATCGAAGAGATCTATGGGCGTCTCGATGCCGAACGCAACAAG
>JBEKYD010000379.1:0-6667 GCA_049511335.1 Bryobacteraceae bacterium
CGCCAACTCCTCGGCAATCGGAACGGTGATGGCAGCGGCGAATACGCGCGCCGCGATCCATGCCAAGGGAACGCCAGACGGCGACGCGCCGGGCGCGGCCGGGGGCTCCAAGGCGATCCATAGGCCGAAAACGGCAACCCCGGCCGCCGCGCCAAACCAACTCACGCGCCAATCCATCCGCCGGTATTGTTTTCGGTAGTAGATCAACGCCGCCAGCGCCGCAATCGGACGCAGCGGGTAGAACCATTCGAAGTTCGCCGAGGCCGCTCTGGAGAGCATGGAAGCCGCCAGAATCGCCAAAAACGGCGCCAGGTAGACGGCGGTGAAGTTGGTGGCGCGGGCGGCATTTCCGGGCGGAACTTCAGCAATGGCCTTTTCCTTCCCCGGCAGGGCCAATCCCGGCGTTTCTCGCCGCAACCACGACACGCGGCTGGAGCCGGCGACACACACGATTGCCACCAGGATGAAGCCGATCCAGCCGGCCTGGGAGTGAAATCCCCCCATGGCGATCCCCGGGGCCCCGGCATAACCTAGAACGAACAGCACGGCGATGCGGGCGACATTCATCAGCCAAATCGCCACCACCCCGGCCGGCAGCAGAAGCAAAGCCCGGGGGAAGCGGTATTCGCGCCGCGAGAACCACAGCCAGGCGCTGCCGAAGGCCAGCACCAGGCCAATGCCTTCGAGGCCCGAGCATTCGTCGGCGATCTGGATATCGAAGCCACGCGCTGCCAGCGTGAGATGGCTGGGATCGATGGCAAGACCGGCAATCCAGGGCTTCAGCAGCGCGCTTACCGCCGAAAAGGTAACCGTGCTCGCCGGGCGCCAGAGATTTCTGGCGAAACCGCCCGCCACCGTGCCGGCCAGCGCCGCCGCAAGCGCGAATACCAGCACATCCCGGCAAGCGGAAAACAAGTGCAGCCACACCGCGGCCGGCAGAAAGGCCAACCCGGCACAGACCACCGCCAGCAGGCCGGTCAGGATCCAAGCCCCGGCAAACCAGTCCGCGCGAGACGGCGGCAGCGCGTGGCCGAAAACCTGTACCGCCAGAAGCCAGGACAGAAACAGTAGCAGCGCATGGCCGAAAACCAGAGGAGCGGAGATTGGCGGGAAATGCCGTTCGGTAGAGAGGGCAATTGCCAGAGAGTTTCGCCCGAACAGCATGATCAGGGCGACCGCGGCGAGGCCGAACCTGAGAGATACGGCGCCCCATGCGCCTACCAGCAGCGGGAGATAGCCGGCAGTAAGGTCGGCCGCATCGAAGCGGACCGAGAGGAGCGCCAGTTCGACCGCGACCAGTCCCGTAAAGAAGAAGAGCCGAAACGATGGCCGCGGAGACAAGACCTTCGAGAGACCTTGCCTGGTGACCATGAATCGGCCCGTCTGGTCTCTACCGGCGGCTCTTGATGACCAGCAATATCCCGGACAGCAGAGTCAGCGCGCTCATACCGGACGAGACGTCAATCTCGGGACTTTCGATAGCAAACGCAGCTCCGGCCAAACCCAGAAATAGCAGCCCGACACCCGCAATTTTCATAACCCCGTTTTTGTTCATAGTTAAACGTCCTCGGTCGTTAATGTTCTTGATTATCCAGTGGTTGACGGCGGAAGTCAATTTGGTTTCGGTCCCATAAGGACCATGCTTTTAGGCTTTGGGTACTGGTACCTGAATGGTCTAGAAAATTTCGAATGAACTGGACCGATGAACTACGGCTTCCGTCTCCTCCACTCCGCGGACGTCAGCCCAGCGCGGACCCAGGCGTAACCGGCCCGCCATTTCCGATAACTGCTCGGCCGCACCCACGGCGTACACCTCCACCGAGCCATCGTCCAGATTCCTGGCGTACCCGGCAAGGCCGAGAAGGCTGGCATTCTTCTGCGCGAAATAGCGGTAGCCCACGCCCTGTACCTGCCCGCGTACGATCCAGCGGCGAGCAGCTTTCACGCCCACTCGAGAATGACCTTACCCGAGTTACCCGACACCATGGCTTCGAACCCCTTCTCGAATTCGGTGTAGGGATAGCGATGGGTGATGATCGGTGTAATGTCCAGGCCGGACTGCAGCATGACAGTCATCTTGTACCAGGTTTCGTACATCTCGCGGCCGTAAACGCCCTTGATCGTGAGCATATTGAAAATCACGGTGCGCCAGTCGATGGCGGTCTCGGCGGAGGGAATTCCAAGCATGGCGATTTTGGCGCCGTGGCTCATATTGGCCAGCATGTCGCGAAAGGCGGCGGGGTTGCCGGACATCTCCAGGCCCACGTCGAAGCCTTCCGTCATGCCCAGTTGCTTCTGAACGTCGGCCAGTTTGGTGTGGCGGACGTCGGCGGCGACGGTCACGCCCAGGCTGCGCGCCAGTTCCAGGCGGTAAGGGTTGACGTCGGTGATCACGGTATAGCGGGCGCCGGCGTGACGGGCCACGGCCGACGCCATGATGCCGATGGGGCCGGCGCCGGTGATCAAGACGTCCTCGCCCAGCAACGGAAAGGAAAGCGCGGTGTGAACGGCGTTTCCGAAAGGATCGAAAATGGCGGCCACATCGAGCGGTACGGATTCGTGATGGCGCCACAGATTCGACATCGGCAGGGCGATGTATTCGGCAAAAGCGCCGGAGCGATCCACCCCCACGCCCCTGGTATTGGCGCACAGATGGCGCCGCCCGGCCAGGCAATTGCGGCAGCGGCCGCACACCACGTGACCCTCGCCGCTCACGATATCGCCGGGGAAAAAATCGCTGACGTTCGAGCCGGCTTCCACGATCCGGCCCACGAATTCATGGCCGATGGCCATGGGGACCGGAATGGTGGATTGGGCCCAGGCGTTCCACTTGTAGATGTGCACATCGGTTCCGCAGATTCCGGTGCGGAGTACTTGGATGAGGACATCGTTGATGCCAATCGCGGGCCGCTCGATCTCTTCGAGCCACAGACCCTGCTGGCGCTTGCTCTTCACCAGGGCTTTCACAACATCTACGATACTTGAAAATGGAAGCGCGTAGGCGCAGACAAGGATTGTGAGCAAACGCTTACTGCTGGTTGCCGCTACCACCGGATACCAGACCCGCGAATTTGCCGAGGCCGCGCGCCGTCTGGGACTGGATCTGGTTCTGGCCACCGACCGATGCCGCCGGATGGAAGATCCGTGGGGCGACGGAGCGGTTGCGGTGCGGTTCGATCGCCCCGAAGAGTCGCTGGCGGCGCTCGATGGCATCGAGTTCGATGCCGTCGCCGCGATGGGGGACCGTCCCGCGGTGCTGGCGGCCGAAATCGCCGCCGTGCGCGGAATCCCCTTCCATCCCGTCGCGGCCACGCGGGCCTGTCACGACAAATTCCAGGCGCGCCAATTGTTCCAGGCCGCGGGATTGCCCGTGCCCGCTTACTTTCGCGTGCCGCTCGATGCCGACCCGCGGCATGCCGCGCGGCGAGCGCCGTATCCGTGCGTATTGAAGCCAATGGATCTTTCCGCCAGCCGCGGCGTGATTCGAGCCAATGACGAGGCGGAATTCGTGGCGGCTTTTCACCGCATCGGCAGGATGGCCCACGGATGGCTCCAGGTGGAAAGCTACATCCCGGGGCGGGAATTCGCGGTAGAGGGGATCGTCACACGCGGGCGCATCGAGCCGCTGGCGATTTTCGATAAGCCCGATCCGCTGGAGGGCCCGTTTTTCGAAGAGACGATTTATGTGACGCCGTCGCGCGAGCCCGCAGCGGTGCAGGCCGGGCTCATCCAAACCACCGTGAAAGCGGTATGGGCGCTGGGCCTATGGCACGGTCCATGGCACGCCGAACTGCGTTACAACCAGGAAGGCGCGTGGGTGCTCGAAGTGGCGGCACGCCCGATCGGCGGCTTGTGCGCCCGTGCCCTCCGATTCCAGGGCGGTATGCCGCTGGAGGAACTGATCCTGCGCCACGCCATCGGAGAAGACGTGAGCGGAGCGCGCCTGGAAAGGCCGGCCGCGGGCGTCATGATGATTCCGATTCCGCGCGCGGGAATCTACCAATCGGTGGAAGGCGTGGAAGAAGCCAAGGCCGTCGCGGGAATCGAGGACATCGTCATGACCGCCGAACGCGGCCATCGCCTGGTGCCGCTGCCCGAAGGCGCCAGCTATCTCGGTTTCATTTTCGCGCGCGGCGCGGAACCGGCCGCGGTGGAAGCGGCGCTGCGCGAGGCCCATGGCAAGCTGCGGTTCCAGGTGAACGCGGCGCTGGAGATGCTGTGATCGGGAACTTACGAGAACGCCCCAAATCGGAATAACCAAAACGCTTAGGTTTATGCTATAATGCCTACTGTTGGTGACAGGATAAATGGTCTACGCTAAGCAAGAAATAGAAGCGGCCAACGAACGAGCGGCCACCCGCCTGTCGAAGACACCCACTGCAACGGCGGCGCGTTACGACCCGCGCATAGGCCGATTGGTCATCGACCTTAGCAGCGGCCTGTCAATCGCATTCAGGCCCCAGGACGCTCAGGGTCTTGAACAGGCCACGCCCGAACAGTTGACGGAGGTGGAGATTTCACCGTCGGGGCTTGGGCTGCATTTTCCCGCCCTGGATGCCGATATTTATCTGCCGGGCCTTCTGGAAGGCTTCCTTGGCTCCAGACGCTGGATGGCAGCACAGCTTGGCAAGGCAGGCGGCAGCGCGAAGTCCCGCGCTAAGACTGCCGCCGTGCGGGCAAACGGCAGGCTCGGAGGACGACCGAAGAACGTCGATAGTCATGGACGCACTGCGCACACTCGGTGATGTCTACCGGAAGTTCGGCGAAGCCTCGGGTGCTAAAGCGTCTTCGCGCTCGCGCATCGTCTATCCCTTGGCTTTCGGCGGCACAAAGTCCGGCGGCAAGGCGGCGCCCTCGCCGAAAAAGTAGTTGTCCATTTGCTGAATGAGGAATTCCTGGGCCTGCTGCGTGCCCAGGTTCAGGCGGTACTCGTTCATGAGCATCTTCATATGCTCGAGCCACATCTTCCAGGCTTCCTTGGAAACGTTGTCGTAGATCTTCTGGCCCAGCGGATGGCCTTCGAAGGGAACTTCGTCCAGGCCTTCCATTTCCCGCTGGAATTTGACGCAAAACACCTTGCGGGCGCCGGGCCGAATCGTGTTTTGAATCTGGTTGAAACCGCTGCTTCCACATCCCATAACTTCCAGAATACCCGACACGGGCGCTACAATGACGGCACGTGACTCAATATATTCGCTACCGTTCCGGCCAAAGCGTCTTGCACGGTGTTCTCGAAGGCGCCACCGTTCACCAGATCGAGGGCGGCCTGTTTGGCGCTCCTGTTCGCACCGGGGTGACAATTCCACTGGCCGAAGTGCAACTATTAGCGCCATTGGTCCCCGGCAAGATTCTGTGCGTGGGGCGAAATTACAAGAGCCACCTGGGCCCGCGGCCGCAGCCGGCGAGCCCGGAAATTTTCTACAAGCCGACAACCGCGCTGCAGGATCCCGGCGGCCCCATCGCGATCCCGCGCGACGCTACCGACGTTCACTATGAGGGTGAGCTCGTGGTGGTGATCGGCAGCGAGCTCAAGCACGCCACCCTGGCCGAGGCGCGCGCGGCGATTTTTGGCGTCACCTGCGGCAACGACGTGAGCGAGCGCAATTGGCAAGCCGGCCCAGGCAAGGACCTGCAATGGTGGCGCGCCAAGGGTTCGGACACTTTCGCGCCGCTTGGCCCGGCCATCGTCACCGGCCTGGACTACGGTTCCCTGCAGCTCCAGACCCGGCTGAACGGCGAGGTCGTGCAGAAACAAACCACCGCCGACATGCTGTTCGACTGCCCCACTATCGTGAGCTGGATCAGCGGCTGGGTCACCCTGCTGCCCGGCGACGTGATCTACACCGGGACCCCTGGCGAGACCCGCAGAATGGCGCCCGGCGACGTGGTGGAAGTCGAAATCGAGAGCATCGGAGTGCTGCGCAACCCGGTAGTGGGATAGGATCGCACTACCGGCTAAAGCCTGTGCCACCCCGGCCCGTATATCACCTGGCCCGGCCGCTCCGCGGTCACCTGGCCCTCGCGCAGCACGAATCGGCCGTTGACCATCACGTCGCGCACCCCTACCGAGTATTGGTGCGGCCGGTCGAAGGTGGCGCGATCGGCAATCCGGTCCGGGTCAAAAACGGTCAGATCGGCTTTCATCCCGGGCCGCAGCAATCCACGGTCCCAGATCTTCAGCCGCTGGGCGGGATACCCGGACATGCGGCGAACGGCTTCTTCGAGCGTCAGCACGTGCTGCTCGCGCACGTACACGCCCAGCACCCGGGCGAAGGTTCCGTAGCTGCGCGGGTGCGGCGCGGCGCGTCCGAACACGGGGATTTCGCCATCGGAAGCGATCATGGTGTACGGCGAGCGCAGGATGCGCACCACGTCGGCCTCGTCGATGGCGTGGTACACGGCCGAGCACGCTCCCTTGGTTTGCAGCGCGATCGCGGTTTCCGCGGCGTTTTCAAAGGTGGGTTCCATGCCGCGGGCGCGGGTCAACTCCGCCAGGTTCTTGCCGGCCAGCGAAGCATCGAACGGGCAGTTGGCGATCACCACGTTCTTCGGGTCGCCGGCGCCGCGGTCGAAGCGGATATTCTCCACAATCGTGGCTTTGATGCGCGCCCGCTGGTCCGGCGCCGCCAGCCGCTCCACTAGCGCCTGATGGCCGCCTTCGAGCGAC
>JBEKYD010000380.1:0-6650 GCA_049511335.1 Bryobacteraceae bacterium
CGCCTCCCGAGCGCAAGCGGCGCTTCGTCCAGGAAGCCAGGACCGCCTCCGCGCTCAACCATCCGAACATCATTACCATCTACGATATCGACCAGGCCGATGGCACTGATTTCATTGCTATGGAGTTCGTGCCCGGCAAGCCGCTGGACCGGTTGGTCCCCCGCAAAGGACTGCGGCTCAACGAGGCGCTGCAGTACGCGACCCAGGTGGCCGACGCGCTGGCGGCGCACGCCGCGGGGATCGTGCATCGCGACCTGAAACCGGGCAACGTCATGGTGAACGAGAGCGGGGGCGCAAAAGTGCTGGATTTCGGCTTGGCCAAGCTGACTGAGCACGGCCAGGCCATGGAATTCCCGCGCACCGGGCCGATTGCCGAGGCGCCCAAAACCGATGAGGGCATGATTGTCGGAACGGTCTCCTACATGTCGCCGGAACAGACCGAGGGGAAGAAGTTGGATGCGCGGACCGACATTTTCAGTTTCGGCGCAGTGCTCTACGAGATGATTACGGGCCGTCGCGCTTTCGTTGGCGACTCCATCATTTCGATCCTGTCGGCTATTTTGCGTGATGAGCCGAAGCCGGCGGCGGAGATCGCGCATGGCCTGCCGCGCGAGCTCGACCGGATCGTGACACGCTGCCACGCCGAAGCGGAATATGCCGACAGCATCTTTCGGGATGCGCGGGGCGATAGAGCGGGTTCCATTGTTGCCCTGCAACGCGCGCTTGAGGCGATGCCAACTTACGCGCCAGCCATTCTCAGCATGGGTTCGGTCTCGTACCAAGCCGGGAGCATCGCCGCAGGGCGCGAGTTGTTCCAATCGCTGTTATTGTTGCCGAAGAACACACCGGATATCCGCCAGATTATCGATGAGGCTGGTACGTTTCTTACGAGGTTCGGGGCGTATGAGGACGGTATGGCGCTCTACCGAAAGGCGGTGAAGAGATACCCGGATGTTCCCGCGCTATTTCAAGGGCTCGGCTACTGCGCCAGTAAAGCAGGCTTGCACGCAGAAGCGGTGTCCGCCGGCCCGCGGGCATTGGAGTTGGAACCCGGGAATCAGAAGTTGGTCAACGACCTCGGTTGGGCTCTCTTACAGGCCGGCCGCCTCCCACAGGCTCGGGATCTCCTCGAACGGGCCGTCTCAATGGATCCGAGCGACGAGCCGGCAAAAGGGAATCTGCGTCTTTGCAGGCGGCATGTCGCACGCAGAAAGATTGACGAAGACGGGAACTCGCCTGCCGGCCGCCGTGCTCCGCGTACGGTCCGATGAAAAGCGATCGCCATCGTTCCTCCTTACAACACCAATGTGGGATAGAGCAGATGTCGCAGCTATTCAACAGTCTGAACGACGGCGGGTCTGGCCGATGGCTTGCGGCGGCCCACAGCCGGAGGTGGAGCGCAAGCGCGCTGCCAAGGTGCCGGCGCGGTTCGTGTTGGCCCATCCTCACAGGATCGGCCAGAGGGCGGAAGTCATCATCGGGCATTTTCGTCAGTACAGCGCCCACGGAATCATCTTACGTTTCGGAGGACAAATTTCGCCCAGGCACTCTTCGGCGCTGCGTCGGCACTCCTGCTGGCACTCGCTGCCAGAGGGTGGGGAAGCGTCGACTAGAGACTCCGAACTCCTGAGGTGGTGGAATTTGGGTTGAGCCAGGATTCGACGCCGGCGGCGAGCAGCCGGGCTGGCGCACGGCTGGACCCGGCCCAGAGGGCGCCCCACAATCGGTCCGCAGGTTGCCAACCTGCCCCACAACAAGCAGCTCGTGGAATATTAGGTGATCCATGTTCGGGTGACGGGGGTGGGACAGACCATCGCTTTCGTGGTCTGTCAGGCTCTCGCCGGGCCGCAACGCTCGACAGACGACAAAAAACGATCGTCTGTCCCACCTGGTTGCATGCGCCACCGGTTCAACTGAGCTGCTTATAACCCGGCGGGATCTGAAAGGTTGACGGATGCGGCTCGACGGTCTGGGCGGTTTTGCAGACTGAAGTCTGGGTGCCGAAACTGCCGCTGACTTTGGTGAGCACGGGAAGTTGGGTTTTGGCGCACGTCCAGACCTCCGCCACGATGGGCGCTTGCGGGGCTCCCGGCATAGCTGGAGCTCCTTGAACTCCTGGCGGCTTGGGCATGCTTGGCGGTTGAATGGTGAACCGTTTGCCTACTGCCTGAATCCCCTGGATAAACCCGGTGCCCAATTCCTGCACGTGCATGGGCGGCATCTGTGCCGGGGACTTGGGGATGGCCATTCCCGGCATACCGGGCACCGGCGGCATGGCGCCTTGCGGTATGGGAAGCGTGTGGGCCACCATTTTGACGTGGTCGAGCACGATCGCTTTCATGGCGCCGGGGTGAGTGATGACGGAAATGTTCCCCATGTCGACGCGCATTTTGCCGTCGAGAGACCGCGTCATGGCGGAAGCCGAGGGCGCCTGGGGCGTGCCGGCGCCGGGCGCCTGGAAGGAATTGAGGCACTGCGCGCAGGCCGGCGGCAGCGGGGGAGTTGGCGTCTGCGCCATAGCAACCACAGAGTATCACTTTCGGGAAAGAAAAGTTGTCAGTCGTCAGTCGTCAGTTCTCAGTTCTCAGTTGTCAGTTCTCAGTTCAAACAACGTGCGGACGGACAAGCGGGTAGAAACTACGCTCCTGCGCTTTGGTCCGAGCTTGATCCGTATTCTTTCAGCTTGTTGTGAAGGGTTTTGAGGCTGATGCCGAGGATCTCCGCGGCACGCGTCTTATTGTTGCGGGTGAATTCCAGGGTGCGCAGGATCAGGCCGCGCTCGGCTTCTTCCACGGTGGTGCCGATCTGAAAACGGACTCCACCCTGCTCTGGCGTGGCGGGCGCACCGGAGGCGCCGCCGGAAGTATGAGCGGGTTCGCCAGCGGGCGTCCGGATTTGCAGGAATGCCGGCAGGTGCTGCATTTCGATGGCGCCTTCTCCGGCCAGAATTACGGCCCGCTCGAGCACATTGCGCAACTCGCGCACGTTGCCGGGCCAGTTATGCCGCTCCAGAACTTCGAGCACCGCCGGAGAAATCTCGGCGACGCGGCATTCGTGCTTGCGGTTCAGGTCGACCAGAAGTGCCTCGGCGATCAGCGGGATATCCTGCTTGCGTTCGCGCAAGGGAGGCAGATGAACCTGAAAGACATTGAGGCGGTAGAAGAGGTCCTCGCGCAGGTGGCCGCCGCGGACGGCTTCTTCGGGCACCTTATTGGTGGCCGCCACCACGCGCACGTCCACTTCGAATTCGTGCTTGCCGCCCACGCGCCGCACTTTCGAGTCTTCCAAAATGCGCAGCAGCTTGGCCTGAGTGCCCAGGGGCATTTCGCCGATCTCATCTAACAATAAGGTACCGTTCTGGGCCACTTCGAAGCAGCCCGCGCGGCGCTCGCTGGCGCCGGTGAAGGAACCCTTCTCGTGGCCAAACAGCTCGCTTTCGATGAGCGATTCGGGCAGCGCGGCGCAGTTGATGGCAACAAACGGGCCCTGGCGGCGCGGACTAAGCGCATGCAGGGTGCGCGCGACCATCTCCTTCCCCGTTCCGCTTTCGCCGGTAACCAGCACGCAGGCTTTGCTCGGACCGGCCTGCTGCAGCAGGGCGAAAATCTCTTGCATGCGCGGAGAATTTCCCACCAATTGCCCTAGCGACCCCTTGTAGCTGAGCTGCCGCTCCAGGTTGCGCTTCTCTTCCCGCAGCCCGGCGTGAGCGGCGGCGCGGCGCACCAGCACTTCCAGGGTGGCCGGCTGAATCGGCTTTTCGAGAAACCAATACGCGCCCAGTTCGTGCACGGTCTTGACGGCGGTTTCAATATTGCCGTAGGCCGTGAGCACGATGGCGGGCGGCATGTCGCCGGATTCCCGCAGCCGCGATAAAAACCCGAAGCCGTCCAGACCGGGCATGTTCAGGTCGGTAAGGATGACGTCGGCGGGGAAATCGGCCAACTTGGCAAGCGCCTCGTTGCCTTCGGCGGCGGTTTCCGGCTGCATGCCCCAAGCGGACACCATGGCGGAGAGGCCGCTTCGCTGGCTGCTTTCGTCGTCCACGATGAGAACTCTGATCGATTGGCTCAAGGAGAAAACCTCGTTGGAGATAATTCCCTCCTCATTGTACGCTGGGTTACCGCTGGCGCCGCGGTTTGGCGACGAAAGCGGTGGTAGATGCAGCCCGGAGCGGCCGTCACATGTAAGATGTACGGAACGCTGGCAATGCGCGTGCTAGGATGAGAAAGGAAGCTCCCGCGAGATGGCGTTGCGCGCACTCATCAGCCTAGCCAGACGGCGGCTCTTTTGGAACGGATTGCTGGCGGAGGGCGTGCGCGCGGCCAGCATCACCCTGGGTGCGCTGATCTTGCTTTTGGTGGCGGGCACGGGCCTTTTGCAATGGGAGTGGCTGGCGCCGGTGCCGCTGGCAGCAGCGGCTTGGGGGTTTTATCGAGCCTGGCGCCGGCGCCCCTCGGCATATCGCACGGCGCGCACCGTCGACCAGCGGCTCACACTCGCCGATTCGCTTTCCACCGCGTTCCACTTCAGCCAGCCGGACCACATTCCGGTATCGGAAGAATTGCGGCAGTTGCAGTTCGAACAAGCGGAGCGGCTGGCGGCGGCAGCCGATGCCAGAAGCGCGGTGCCGTGGATCGTGCCGCGATCGATCTACGTTCTGCTGGCGCTGTTGGCGGTAGCTTCCGGATTGTTTGCCTTGCGCTATGGATTGAGCCGGCGTCTCGATCTGAAGCCGCCGCTGGCAGGCATGATCGAACGGGAACTGGGCATGGACAACCCTCCCCGGCAAGTGGCGCGCGGTGGCCGGCCGAACCGGGCCGCGGCGCCTGAGCCGAATCCTCCCGCGGAAGCCGATCCCGGTACCGACCAGACTGACGGCGCCCAAGAGGCTAATATCGACGACGAAATCGCCCAGGCGCTCGGCAACCATCCCGATTCCAAGCCGGGCGACTCCGCCCACCAGCAGGGCAGCGCCCGCCATAGCGGTGATAAGGGAGAGGATACGCAAAAAGGCCCCGCCGATCAGAATGCGGCCGCCGCCAACGAATCCGCCGATGCGAGCCAGAAAGGCGAACCGAAGGCGGGCGAGGGCCAGAAGCGCGAATCCAAAGAGAATGCCGGAGGCGACGGCGAAAGCCCCAGCCTGATCAGCAAGGTGAAGGACGCGTTTGAAAACCTGCTATCGAAAATGAAGCCGCAGCAAGGTAACCCCGGTTCTCAGGAGCAGAGTTCGCGCGAACAGGCCGGGCAAAAGCCGGGCAAAGGGCAACAGAACGCCAAAACTCAGTCGGCCCAAAACGGACAGCCTTCGGGCGAACAACAGGGCGATTCCGACGACAGCCAGACCGCCGAAAAATCCCAAAACGCGCCCGATCCTTCGGGCAAGGGCAGCGGGAAAAGCCAAGCTTCGCAGGTCAGCAAGCAGCCGGGCAGCGGGGTGGGGAGCCAGGAAGGCGATAAAAGCATCAAGCAGGCCGAGCAATTGGCCGCCATGGGCAAGATCAGCGAGATCATTGGCAAGCGCTCCGCCAATCTGACCGGAGAAGCCACGGTGGAAGTAAAATCCACCACACAGCAGTTGCGTACCCAATACGCCCAACGGAGCGCGCAACACGCCCAAACCGGCTCCGAGATTTCGCGTGACGATGTGCCGGTGGCGCTACAAGCGTATGTCGCGCAGTATTTCGAGCAAGTGCGGAAGCAAGCCGCGCCGGCCGGAACGGGCAAGAACCAATAGAGGGCTGCAGCCCGGGATTGCGCGGATAGCCGACGGCTCGCGGCAATTTTCTACAAAGGCCGTTTTTCGGCCCAGAACATCCTGGCATTATTCGTTTTTCGTTCCTCCACAGCCGCCCAACTCGGCTCTGCAACCCTCGCCGCCACCACTCGGAATGAGTAGTTGGTGGATCTGCCTGAGCTGAAATTGATCGGACTGCGTCCATCGGGTCAACCGCGTTATCGTTAGAATGTGATCGGACGTTTTTCACTTTTCATCCTGCTCTGTGGGACCCTGCAAGCGGGTGATCCGCGCTTGGAAGCGCTTCGCGGCAATCTCGTTCCGATGCGTGCAAGGCAACCGGACGAAACCGCCGGCCCGCGTAGGGCGACCCCACAGCTAACCGTCGCCAAACACCTGCTGCTCGACTGGCTCGACTCCCGGTTGGGCGCAGTGGGCCAAGGCGTCGACGCGAGAGAACTCCAGCGGAGCCTCACCCTCGAACTCCGAGACGCGGGGCTGTCCTGCAGCGAAGACGGATCGCCTGAGACTCGGTGCCCGGAGTGGACGTTGTCCGGCTTCGTCGGACCGTTGACTGTTCAACGGAGCGGGTCGTTCCTGGTGATCACGTCGGGAGTAGGCATAGAGTGCGGTTTCGACGAATCGGCGTACGTTTACAGTTGGAATGGGGAAAAGTGGGTCCGCGTTTGGCAGAACGAGCAGAACACATACACCAAGGGAGAATACAGACCGCAAACCCTGCAGAGAGTTCTTATCTCGCCTTTCAATCGCGCGAATGATTACTTAATCCTTACCCTTGGCTCCGAGTCCTGGTGCGCCTCGAACTGGCACGATGTCTACTACCGCGTGTATCGACTAGGGCCGGACCAGGAGGCGCAGCCCCTGGTGAATGGGAGCGAGTGGACGGCGGTCG
>JBEKYD010000381.1:0-6621 GCA_049511335.1 Bryobacteraceae bacterium
TTTCGGGATTACCTCACCAAAAGTTAGGTTATCCCGAAACGTCAGGAAGCTGCCGAACGCCCTGTCAACCCAGCACTGCGACCAAAACCCCCGCCCGGAATGCGCCGGATCCAGGTGATAGACTTGCAATTCTTAGAACTTCAATTAGCTTCATTCGCGTTGCCTCGATTTGCAACTCAATTTGAAGTAATGCAACCCGAGGTCCGCGCCGAATGTGCTATCGAATCCTGTTGCCTAAGCGCCCAGGAAGACTGGCACGCGCCTCGCAGACCGAAATGCGCGGGTGGAAGTAGCGTCCCCATCGCCAAACACCGAATCCCCCGCATCTCCTTTGTCGACCGTGGGATGCAGGTGAGCGCGGGTCCCAGAATCCCTGCCGGCGAACAAGGTTCACATCCCAGCCGGGATCTGAGAATCTGGCGAGGTTGTTGTGGAATGCGGGTTTGACGACTGGGCTGGCGGAACAAAGAGTGCATGCGTCGTGGCGGATTCTGCACGCGCGCGAGCGTTCTCGGCGAGCGTGGCGGACGTTCACCACTCGCCGTCGAATCGGGGCGGAAGCCGCTGAAACAGACTGGCGCGCCGCCCGCGCCGGAGTTCGCGGTGAGCGTGGCGGAAGTCGACCATCCTCCGTCGAGCCCCGACGCAGCCCGGCGCGCCGTAGCTCGACGACGTTCGCCGCGTTCAAGCGCGCGCGCATTTCGCGGACGCGGCGCCCACGCGTGCCCGCGGCGGGCTTCCCGTGGCGCCGCGAGATGCCGGGCGGGACCGCGGCACGGAGGGCCGCGCCGGCGCCGCCGTCCACTTGCGAGCCGCGAGGGGCAGCGCTCGCCTTCATAGCCGTATGATTCAGAGCGCGTTCGCGGCATGGACGCGCCTGGCACCCGAAATCAACAGAACCGGGGTTGACTGCCGGTCGGCGGCGTTCACCGAACCGCGCGGAGCAATGCAATAGTCTGCAAAGGCGGCGCAACAGCCGACGATACACAGGGCGACCCTTCCCCGCATAATAATAGTACAGGGTCTGAATTTACCGGAACATCAATGCGGATCAAATGAGCACCAGACGCCAATTTATCCAAGCCTCGGCCGGTATCGCGGCCGCCGGCGCTTCGCGCG
This sequence comes from Bryobacteraceae bacterium, assembly GCA_049511335.1. Classification (GTDB taxonomy): domain Bacteria; phylum Acidobacteriota; class Terriglobia; order Bryobacterales; family Bryobacteraceae; genus JBEKYD01. The sequence goes on from JBEKYD010000381.1 coordinate 1,120, forward strand.
CCGCCTCCACGCCCTTGCCCACCGTCCCGCTCGGCAAGCACGAAGTTACCCGCCTTGTTCTTGGCTCCAACCCTTTTTACGGATACTCACACTCCTCCCGCACGCTGGATCGGCACATGCTGGAATGGAGCACTCCCGAAACCGTTTGCGCCGCCCTTCAGGAGGCGGAACGGAGCGGGATCAACACCTTTCAGACGAACGGCAATGAGCGCGCGATTACCGACCTGCGCTTCTACCGCGAGCGCGGCGGCAAGCTGCAAGCGATCGCGCTGATTCGGGAGAAGCCGGAGGCAACCGTGGCGGCGATGAGTCCGATCGCGGTGTCGCATCACGGAGAGGTCACCGACGTGTTGTTTCGCCAGGGGAAGATGGACGACGTCCGCGAGTTTACCAAGCGGGCGCGCCAGACCGGCGTATTGGTCGGCGTTTCCACGCACAAGCCGGAGGCGATCGAATATATCGAGGAACATGGCTGGGACGTGGATTTCTACATGGGCTGCGTGTACAACCGCACGCGGACACCCGATGAGCTCCGCAAGCTGCTGGGACAGCTTCCGCTGCCGGCCAATGAGGTGTACCTGGAAAAAGATCCGGAGCGGATGTTCGCGGCGATGCGGCAGACGGGAAAACCCTGTCTGGCTTTCAAGATCCTGGCGGCGGGAAGGATGGCGGCGGCGCCGGAATTGCGCGATACCGCCTTCCAGGCCGCTTTTGGGGGGATCAAGCCGCGGGATTGTGTGATCGTGGGCGCGTATCAACGGTTCAGCAACGAAATCGAGGAAAACGCGCAGCGCGCGCGCAGATACGGAAACATTCGTTCCGCTTAGGGCGAGAAGCAGCCCGGGCGCGCTCAGTTCATCCTGGTATCCTGGTACCGTCGCTTCCACGTCGAATTTGCGCGCCGTGACCGGGTCGTCGATAGATGCCACGACGGTAGGTTTGCCGGGAACCAGGAGCGTGTCGACGCCGACCTTGAGCGGGCCGATCACGGGACCGCCGGTTTGGGCAACCGACTTATCCGGCGGAAGAACGTTGCCGCAATACGCCAGCTTCGATTCATGACCGCCACTCTTCCGCGCCAGCCGTGCGTCCGGATCCGTTGTTGACTGGTGCGTCTCATTGCTGCGCGTTTCGCCGTGGAAGTCTACCGTCGGATTGCCGGGATCATCTGCCGGCGGCGCCGGCCGATCCTTCCGCTGAAAACTTTTCTGACTCGCCCAGGCTTCGATGAGGGTTCCGTCCACGCTGAAGTGCTCGTCCGAGAGTAGGTTGGCGAGCCGCGCCTGAGCCAGCACGTGTGCGAAGAACTTCTCGGCGATATCCCCCCTAAATGTCCCTCCCGACATGTCCCTTTTTTGTCAATGAAGAATCATGCGCGGCGGCCGCGGGGGCGACACCAGGGGCGACACCCCGGCTTCAAGCGAACACACACTCCACAGAAGCGGCGTGGCGCGCGATACTGCGCGGCTCCCTGGGCACGGATGGCCGCGCCGGCACCGAGCGCTCGGCGAGCGCGGCGGCCGTGATCGTTCGCGGTCGAGCGCCGACGGACGCAGCGCCTGAGCGCGCCCGCGTCGCCTTCCCGCGGCGCCGCACGATGCCGCGTGGGCTCGCGGCGCGGATAGACGCGGCACTTGTCCGGAAACCAGCCCCCAGCGCTTCGACCGCTACTTCGTGATCACGCCGCAGGCGATGTGCCAAACGAATTATACCCGAGTCGTCAGTGGATGCTTTCGGCGCATCCGGACACTCCACCATGCCGTGTAGCCGGGTCACTAGCGGCGCAAAGACTCGGCCAGGGAATGCAGCTCGTCGACGTGATCGGGCGCGGAATTGCCCGCGAAGCCAACCAGGTGGAAACCGCCCTGCCGCACGTCGCTGAGTTGCTGCGTGCCCATCGGCCCCCGACGGACCACCTCGCGGCGGTGCAGCCCGAGCTGTTCCAGTAGATAGTCGGCAGTCTCGGTGGTGCTGGCGAACGTGCCGGGGAAGATCTCGGAGTGGGTCACGAGCATGCGCTTGTGCCCGGCCACGGCGTCTCGGGCGAAACGAACGAAGATCTGCAGCGGTTCGGGATCGATGGTGCTCTCGTTGGGGCCTGGCTTGCCGCTTGGGTAATCGGTGTGCAGCCCGTCGATCAAGATGACGCGATGAATGCGGGCGTAGTTCTCCTGAACAAGCAGGATGGCGCGCACCGCGCCGTAACCGGCGCTCCATGCGCTCAGAGTAATCGTGGAGAACCGGACTTTGGCGGCGGTTTCGGCCTCCCGCAAGAGAACGATGAACCGGCCCGGATCCTGGAATGGCTGGGCGTACGTGGACGAACCGGAACCCAACTGGACCGTGATGACAGCGGCGTGGCCATAGCGTGCGGCAGCCACCTCCGCGATCCACGGGTCGCCGTGGAAATGAACCAGCAAGGGTAGCTCGCGGCGGTGCGCCAGATGCACCGGAATGAAGAGCGTGCCGAGTTCCAGTTTGAAGCGGCGGCCGCGAGGGGTGGATTGCTGAAGGCGCGGGTGTGGGCGAGTATGCTCCACCATGGGAGACGGGTTCTGCGATTGTTGGGCCAGCACGGGCAGGGCGAGGAAGACAAGCAGGTAGCGCACGCGGAGATGGTAGCGCGTTTTCCATCTGCACCATAGAACGCAGAGGCACGATTTCCCATTCGGCTGTATCTCCGCACGTAGTCGATATGCCAGTGGGGGTGCTCCGCCGGTGATGATGGTGCCCGATCCTGGCGCGCAGCCCTCCGCTTGATGGACGAGTAGACGCTGCGTTCGACTAACGCAGCCACGCGCCGGCGCCAGCGCTCTCGGCGAGCGCCGCGGACTTTGATCGTTCGCCGTGGAACCGCGGCGGACGCTGCGGCGGCGACCTTTTTGGAATGGACCACGGCGAAGCCGGCCGGTGGCTCTTGTCTCAGTGGGGCTGCCCGATTGAGCTGCACAATGTGGCTGCGCTTCACGAACGGCCGCCGGTGCCCCCCGCCCACGATCACGCCCTGATCTGTCTGGTGCATGCGGCCTCTCAATTAGCGGACCTGATGAAGATGTCCGTCTTCCCCTCGACGCCGTTGATCGAACTGCTGGAGATCGTTTCGGTCTTTCCGGCAACGGCACAAGAACAACTTCTGGAGGATTTTCCGGAACTGGCGGACTGGGTCATGACTAAAGTGAACGAGATTGAATTGAGTCTATGCTGCGGGCTTTAGCGCCTTATCGAACTTGACAGACTGTACGAAAGCGGTAGGTTACTTCGTGCCGGCCAGAGTGTAGTACCTATAAGTGAACTTCCAACTGAATTCGGCCCCGGGCTCGACCGCAATCGCGACAAAAGGTTCCATCGCAACCACGCTACGGATCGACCACAAGGATTCGCGCGCGAGCGGGCGATCCGAACTGATCTCCATGCCCGCTCCGAGCTTGGCGTTTTCAATTCGGATCTGGTTGTCCTTGGGGCTGTCACCGAAGCCCTGTAACGGCGCGGTCACGACATCCCGCCCCTCCAGCCTCTTCAGGTATACGATCCGATTCCCACGAATCTCAGCCAGGTCTTGGTTGGGAGGGCGCTGGGTTTGAATCTGAAATGGCACCGTGACAACCAGGGGCGGACCGGGCGGCTGGTTATCCAGCACCAGGAAATTGTGATTGTACACGGTGGTCCGGATCGGGCGGGTTCCGGTGTTTTTCAAGCTGTGCTCCAACACCATCTCCGGCTTGCCTTTCACCAGCAGCAGCACTTTCCGGTAGATATATCCATAGCCGGAAGACGAATCGGCGAGCTCCTGGGTGAATTCGATGGAATCGCGGTTGTTTCCGACGGTCCACTTGCCCGGATCGAGGATGTCGTACAACCGGTAATTGTCGTACGCGTCTTCGTCCTCCCTCTTCAGAACGCCGACCCCGATTTTCAGGAATCGGCCACCGGGCTTCGCCGCCTCCCATCCCACTTGTCCGAACTCATCGACCGGACCGGCGATCGAACTACAGAGCCCGCCGACGATGTCCGGCCCATCGTACACAAAGTCGCGCACCTTCGGGTCCGTCCTCTGCACCCATGGTCCGTAATAGTTGTGTCCCTTGTATTGCAGGCTGTAGACGACTCCCGACCAATCGAACCGAGTGGCGCGATAGTATCCGTTTTGCTCGTTCGGCAGGTAGATCTTTGCCCGAATCCGGCCATTCGTGATCTCCGCGTTCGGGAACTCTGCCGCCGGCAGAAGTGCAGTGCACGCGGCCACCGCAGTCAGAACCAAACTCTTTGTCATAGTCGAATCGATTATTGCATCATGGCATGCAAGAGCGGAACTCGCGCTTATCGGCGCGCGGTAAATCGACGACATCCGCCGCGCCGATGGCGCGCAGTGTTCGATGGCACGTCGCGTTCAAGCGTGCGCGTTTCGTAGACGAGGTGCCCGCGCGCGCCCCGGCTGCCTTCCGCGGCGCAGCACGATGCCGCGCGTTCGAGAGCAGGCGGCCCGGCTGGACGCGGCAGCGCCGGAGTTCGCGGCGAGCGCGACGGGAGCCGATCGTTCGCCGTCGCGCCGCGGCGAAAGCTACGGTGCGGACGCTCCTCGCCGCTTGCGCAGCGTCGATGGCCCGGAGCTGAAGGTGCGCGCTCGAAGTCCTTTGCCGTGCCCGCCGCCTCGGTAGCGCGCCGGGGTCAAGCGCGTGCGCTTCACGGATGACGAGCCCGAGCGCGACCGCGTCAGCTTCCCCGCGGCGCCGCACGATCCGCGCGAGTTCGCAGCACAGATGGACACGGCAACGCCAGCGTTCTCGCCGAGCGTGGAGCGAGTTGACGATTCGTCGTCAAGCTCGGTGGAAGCGTCCGGTGCGCTGGCTCTTCGAGTTTTAGGCCCGTGTAGGGGGTGTCCACCATTCGCCGTTGAACCAAGATGTGCGGAAGCGGACGCTTGTGCCATACGCGCGTTAATTGTCCAAACTCAGCACTTCAAAATGGAACCGCTCGGGCGGGAACAGGGCGGCCGTCTGCGGAACCAGGCGCGACCACGTCTGGAAGGCCGTGTCCGCCATGCTGGAATTCAAATAAAACAGAAACTGGCTTGAAAAACAGGCGATGGGCGGCGGCTGGCGGAAGGTCAGGCGCAGGCCCACGGCCCGCTCCAGCGCTACACCAGGGGTGGCAATGTGTTTGTCCGCCAGCAAGGTCACGAAACTGGCGCGGCTGGCGTGAGGCCAAACGTCGGGGTGCAGAAACTGGCGCAGAAAGTCTTCGCACTCGAAGGTGATCTCGCACTGGCGAATCCATTCTAGGATGCCATCGCCCCAGAACCACTGGGCCATCAGCCCCTTGTATTGCCCGGCGAGCTGCACGGCCAACTCGAACTTACGCTGCTCCACCACATCCTCGCCAGCGTCGCTCACCGCCAGCATGTCCTCGGCTTCTGACATCACCGATGCCAGCTCGGCCGCAGTGCCGGAAGCCACCTCCGGTGCCGAGTGTACGAGCAACGGCGGCAGCTCATGAGTCTTGCTG
>JBEKYD010000382.1:0-6617 GCA_049511335.1 Bryobacteraceae bacterium
CCTACTTCTCCTGCCGCTTGGCCTTCACAAAATCCATTTCCTGCTGCTTCGGAATCCCCGGCTCGAAGCATCGCCGGCAGCGCGCCTCGTACATGTCCGCCGCGCCCACCACGATCAGGTCGTCCGATCCCCGCAACCGCTGCGTGTGCTTGGCGGGGTTGCCGCAGCGCACGCAAATGGCCAGAGTCTTGGTGATCGATTCGGCGTGCGCCAGCAGGTCCGGCATGGGCGCGAAGGGCCGCCCCATGTAATCGGTGTCCAGCCCGGCCACAATCACCTGCTTGCCGCTATCGGCCAGCCGTTGCGCCACCTCGATCAGTTGTGGGCCCATGAAATTGGCTTCATCGATGCCCACCACCTCCGTCCGCCAGTCGATGCGCTCGGTAATTTCCGCCGCCGATGCCACCACCACCGATTTCAACCGCGAGTCGCCGTGGGAAACGATTTCGTCGCTCGAGTAACGGTCGTCGATCGCCGGTTTGAACACTTCCACCCGTTTGCGCGCGATCATGGCCCGCCGCAAACGGCGGATCAATTCCTCGCTCTTGCCCGAAAACATGGGCCCGCAGATGACCTCGATCCAGCCGACGTTGCCGGTGATGATGTCCATCGTCCGATCAGGATAACAGCCCTCGGCAATCGGCGGTCAGCCATCGGCTAACACTAACACCCGTGGTGCATTCAAGCTGAAAGCCGATCGCTGAAAGCTGACAGCTTTTTTAGTACAATCCTCTCAACCGTGAAACCCGTTGAACAGCAGAATTCCCGCCTGATGCGCGGCATGTTTCGCACCGTCGCCCCGCGTTACGATTTCATCACCCGCGCCTTCTCTTACGGCATGGATAAAGGTTGGAAGCGCCTGGGAGTGGCGCGCGCCCGCTTGCCCGAAGGAGCGCTGGTGCTCGATCTCGCCTCCGGGACCGGCGATTTTTCGCTGCTCGTCTCGAAGAGCTGCCCCGGCGCCCGGCCCGTGGCGGTCGATCTCACCGAGCGTATGTTGGTGCTCGCCCGGAAGCGCGGCGTCGAGCGCGCGGCCTGTGGCGACGCCGCGGCCCTTCCCTTTCCCGATGGCACCTTCCACGGCGTCTTCGTCGGCTATGGCCTGCGCAATTTTCCCAATCTGGCCCAAGCCGTAGGCGAGATCCAGCGCGTCACCCGGCCGGGAGGTCTCCTGGTCAGCTTGGATTTCTTTCTCCCCGCCAGCCCCGTGCTCCGCCGCCTGTACCTGGCTTATCTCTACGCGCAAGGCGCCTTCTGGGGCGCCCTGCTGCACTTCCGCCCGCGCATTTACACCTATATCCCCGATTCGCTGGCGAGCTTCGTTTCCATCGACGACTTTTCCTCCCTGCTGCGCCGCTCCGGGTACGGCAGCGTGGATACTCGCCGTTACCTGATGGGCGGCATCGGCTTGCATTGGGCCGCCAAGGCGTGAGGCCGCTTTTATGAAAGAAAAACTCGAGCTCCGCGACTACCGCTTCATCGCCATTTGCCTCGCCCTGGCCGCCGCCGCCACCTGGTTTTCCTTCGGTAACTTCTACCGTGCCTTCCCCGAAGCCTCCATCGATTTCCGCCTCGACCGCGACCAGGCCGGCCTACGCGCCGCCGGTTTTCTGGAGCGGCTCGGCTATCCGCTGGACGCCTATCGCGACGTCGCCGCGTTCCGCTACGACGACAATGCCAAGACTTTTCTCGAGCGCGAGGTCGGCCTGGAGCGCGCTAACCGGATCATGGCTGCCCGGCTGCACCTCTGGCGCTGGGAGCATCGCTGGTTCCGGCCGCAGCAGAAAGAGGAATTTCGCGCCGCGGTTGCAACTTCCGGCGAGCCCGTCGGCTTTGAGCATGTCATCGCCGAAGATGCGCCCCGCGGCGCCATCTCCGCCGCCGAGGCCCGCACGCGCGCCGAAAAGTTCCTGCGCGCCACCATACGCTGGGACCCTGCCTCGCTCGAATTCGTCGAGGTCAGCGAACAGACCCGCCCCCATCGCGTGGACCGCGCCTTCACCTGGAAAGAGCGCGGCTTCGAGTTGCACGAAGCCACCCACCGCATCGAAGTGACCATGCTGGGCGACGAACCCGGCGCCTATCGCGACTATCTCAAGATTCCCGAGCAATGGACTCGCGATTACCAACGCCTGCGCTCGCGCAACGAAACCGCGCAGACCGTGGATGCGGCCCTGATGCTGGCGCTGGTCGCCGGGTTGATCGTGGTCATTGTCCAGCGCGTTCGCCGCCAGGATATCCGCTGGCGCCGCGCCACCTGGGTCGCCGTCATCGGCATGCTGCTGGCCTTCGGCGCCCAGCTCAACCAGTTTACGCTGGCGGAATTCGATTACCCCACCACCGATTCGTTCGCGAGTTTCGTTTCGCGCCAATTATTCGAAGCCGTGCTGGCCGCGCTCGGCGCCGGCGGCTTGCTTTTCGTGCTGGCGGCCGGCGCCGAACCGGTCTATCGCCATGCCTTCGGCGGCCAGGTCTCGCTGGGTAATCTTTTTGGCCCGCGCGGCCTGCGCACGCGCCGTTTCTTTCTCGGCTCCATCCTCGGCGCCACGCTCTGCACCGTCTTCATCGCCTATCAAACCGCGTTCTACATCGTCGCCTATCGCCACGGCGCCTGGTCGCCCGCCGACGTCCCCTACGACAACCTGCTGAACACCCGTTTCCCGTGGCTGTTCGTCGCCTTCGGCGGCTATTTCCCCGCCGTCAGCGAAGAGTTCCTCTTCCGCATGTTCGCCATTCCGTTCCTGCGCAAGCTGGTGCGCTGGCTGCCGCTGGCCGTGGTGCTGGCTGCGTTTCTCTGGGGCTTCGGCCATGCCGGATATCCGCAACAGCCGTTCTATATTCGCGGCGTCGAAGTCGGCATCGGCGGCGTGGCGCTGGGAATCGTCATGCTGCGCTGGGGCATCCTGCCCACCCTGGTCTGGCACTATTCCGTCGACGCCATGTACAGCGCCATGCTGCTGGTGCGTTCGCATAACCTTTATCTGCGGCTCTCCGGCGCGGCCGCCGCGGGCCTGGTCGTATTGCCGGTAGCCGTGGCTCTGATCGCCTATCTTCGCCGCGGCGGATTCGAACCGGCTACAGGCCTGCTCAACTCCGATGAACCCGCCCCGGTGGAACCCGAGCCAACCGCCGTCGCACCGGCCACCGCCGACGTCTCCGCCTATGCTTCGCTCACGCGAAACGCGCGCATGGTCGCCGTCGCGCTGCTAGTCGCCGGCCTGGCTTCCCTGGCTATCCCCGTGACCCACTTCGGCGATACCCCGGTCTACAAGCTCACGGCCATCCAGGCCCGAGCCGCCGCTGGCCGCTTCCTCCAATCCCAACAGCTCGACCCCGCCCGCTTTCGCACCGTCACGTATCCCGACGTCCACTGGGACGGGGACGATAGCCTGGCCGCCAAATATTTCCTGGAGCACGAATCGGTCTCGACGGCCTCGGCGCGTTTCGCCGACGATCGCCCCATCCAGCACTGGGTCACCCGCTATTACCGCCCGCTCGATCAGGAGGAGCTGCTGGTTTCCGTTCACCCCGAAACCGGCCGCCCGCTGGGCTTTCAGCACGTCATCCCCGAAGACCGCCCCGGCGCCGACCTCTCCGACGACTCCGCCCGCGCCATCGCCCAAACCTTCGCCGCCTCTCAGGGCTTCGACACCGCTGCCATGGACCTCAAGGAAACCAGCTCCGAAAAGAAGAAAGCCCGCCGCGACCGCACCATCGTCTGGGAAGCCCGCCCCGGCGACCCGCGCAACCTCGACGGCGTGCGCTTCCGCCTGGAAGTATCCGTCGCCGGCGACCGCGTCTCCGCATGGCGCGTCTATTGGCACGTTCCCGAAACCTATGAGCGCGCCCGCTCGCAAAAGAATTGGATCGCCATCGTCCTCGCCATCCTGCGCATCGGTGTGCCGGTGGCGCTGGTCGTGGCCGGCATCTGGCTGCTGATCGAAAACATCCGCCGCGGCCTGGTCGCATGGCGCCCGGCGATGCGCATCGCCCTGCCCGCAACCCTGCTCATGGCGGTCTCTTCGCTGCTCATGCTCGCCCAGTCCTATCGCAGCTATCCCACTTCGGTTTCGCTCCAGGTCTTTCAGGCGATGACCGCCACCGGCCTGGTCATCGCCTTCATCGGGACTTTTCTCGGGCTGGGCGCGGCCGTCGCCCTGGTAACATCCTCTTTTCCCGCAAGTCTCGATTCCCTCCGGCGCTCCACGCGCCGCGCGCTCGGCCCCGATGCCCTGGCGTGTCTGGCCGCCGCCATTGGGCTCGCCCTTCTGGTGACACGCGCCGTCGCTTTCGTTCAGGACCGCTTTCACGCTCAGGCTCTGTTCGATCCTTCCGCGCCATCGCTGATCGTGAGCGCCGCACCCGCCGTCACCGCGCTGGCCGGCGCTCTCAGCTCGACCTTGTTCCGCGCGGCCGTTCTCGCCGTAATCGCGCTGCTCATTCGCCGCTGGCCCCGCTACTGGCCCGCGATGTTGGCTCTTCTGGCGTTCGCGGCCATGCCTGACGACGTGCGCACTCCCGGTGAATTCGCCCTCGCGTACGCCGCCGGTCTCGCCGCCGTTGCCGCCGCCGCGGTCTTCTGCTTCCGCTTCGCGCGCGGCAACCCCTTGGCCTACATGCTCGCACTCTGGACTCTGGCCCTCCGCGCCCCGCTCGCGGAGCTATTCTCCAACCCGGCACACGGACTCGCCGCCCAAGGCGCCGTCGTAGCCGCCGTCCTGGCCGCATCCGTAGCTTTCGTAGCTCGTGGCGCGGGCCGTCCGGCCTGCTGAGCCGAGAGTCCTCTCGGCTTTTCTTTTCATCCGGCCTTCTCATCCGGCCCTTGCAACCCGCCTCGCCCAGCGCGTACCATCGTCTCCGTGGCACAGCACGATAGCCTGAGCGAATTGCCGCCGGTGCATGAAGTCCTCAACCGGCTGCCGCGCTCGCTGGCCCGCTTCCCGCACGACTTGCTGGTAGCCGAAGTGCGGCGCGCGCTGGAGGAGTTGCGTGGCGAAATCCGCGGCGGCGCGGTCTCCAAATCCACCGTGGAAGAGCGCATCGCCCTGGCCCTCGATCTCCTCGCGCAGCCTTCCCTGGTGCGTGTGATCAACGCCACCGGCGTGGTGCTGCACACCAACCTCGGCCGCGCACCCCTGGCCAGCCTCACTGCCCTGCCCGGATATTCGAACCTCGAGTACGATCTCTCCACCGGCCGGCGCGGCAAGCGCGACACTCACGCCGGCGCGCTGCTCGAACGGCTCCTCGGTGCCCCTGCCATCGCCGTCAACAACAACGCGGCGGCCATTTTGCTGGCTCTGAACGAGCTCGCCAGCGGCGCCGAGGTCGTCGTCTCGCGCGGCGAGTTGATCGAAATCGGCGACGGTTTTCGCATTCCCGAAATTATGGCGCGCTCCGGCGCCATCCTGCGCGAAGTCGGAACCACCAACCGCACTCGCATCGACGACTATCGCGACGCCATCGGCGAGCGCACCCGCCTGCTGCTGCGCGTGCATCCGAGCAACTTCCGCATGACCGGTTTCGCCGCCCGCCCGGAATTGCGCGAGTTGGCCGCGCTGGCGCGCGAGCGCGGGCTGCCGCTCTACGAAGACCTGGGCAGCGGCTGCATCGTCGATCTGCGGCCGTTCGGCGTCGACGAGCCGCTGGCCGGCGCCAGCCTGGCCGCCGGCGCCAGCCTGGTTTCCTTCAGTGGCGACAAACTGCTGGGCGGCCCGCAAGCCGGCATCCTGGCCGGACAGCCGGAGCTGGACGCGCGCCTCCGCCGCAACCCGCTGTTTCGCGCCCTGCGGCTCGATAAGCTGGCCTACCAGGCGCTGGGCGATACCCTGCGCCATCTGCTCTTCGAAGAGTGGGAGCGCATCCCCGCGCTGGCCATGATCCGCCAGCCTGCCGCGGCCATCCGCACCCGCGCCGAAGCTTTGCTCGCCCGCCTGCCTCGCCTGCGCGCGACGGTAGTAGAGGGGCAATCCGTAATTGGCGGCGGCGCCACTCCCCAACAACCCCTCCCTACCTGGCTGATTGCCCTCGAAGGCGATGCCGTCGAGGCCGAGAGGCGCCTGCGCCGCGCCGTTCCGCCGGTGATTGCCCGCATCCAAAACGACAAATTGCTACTGGATCTGCGAACCGTCTTCCCCGAAGAAGAACAAGATCTGGCCGCAGCGCTGGCTGGCCTGGAAGGTAGCACAGACTCCTTAGTAGAGTAGGCCTTTGGCCTGCATTTCGCCCACGCGTCCCACGCCCTCGGCGATGAACGCCTGCAACTGCACCGCCAGCCCGGCGAATTCGCGGTGGGGCAGGTGGGAGGCGAGCCTGCGCAACTACTTCTTCGTGGAGCGGACTCTCAGTCTGCCACGCCGGGACTCGTTCCGGCGCTTGTTTGGCGCAGTCAAGGCTTAAGCCAGGCAGTCCCCAACAGCCGCCTGATCTTCCCTCAAAACGCCCCCGAATAGGTGACCGGAGTAAAGCTGATGGATCCGTTCGTCGAGTTCTTGAACTGGATCGCCACACTGGCCGACGCCCCCGCCGCCAGCGTCCCCGCCGACACCACGATGTAAGGCACGCCGCCGCCGACCGCGCCGGTTTCGTTCATCATCGTCGCATTGGCAGACAGGTTCGTC
>JBEKYD010000383.1:0-6583 GCA_049511335.1 Bryobacteraceae bacterium
GTTCTGGACAAAGGTAATTCGATCACTGTCCGTCTTGCGACTGTGTTTGGAATGTCGCCGAGAATGAGGATCGATCTGCTTGTCAATGACTTCGTGTACCGCGCTGTCACGGACCGTGCGCTCGTAGTGTTCGAAGGGCACTTTAAGCGAAACTACATCCATGTCCGCGACGTGGCGAACGCTTTTTTGCATTGCATCGAAAATTTCGAATCGATGAAGGAGCGGCCCTACAATGTCGGCCTGGACGACGCCAATCTCTCCAAAATTGAACTTTGCCAGGCAATCCAAAAGCAACTGCCTCGATTCGTGTATTTGGAAGCCCCCATTGGAGAAGATCCGGACAAGCGAGACTACATCGTATCAAACGCCCGTATCTTCTCCACCGGATTTCGGCCTAAATGGTCGCTCGACTGCGGTATTGCAGAACTGATTAAGGGCTACAACTCGCTCACCAACTCACTCTATTCAAATGTCTAGCTAGCTAGCCGCGATGGCGACAGACGGTTAGCTGTCATATGTAAAGGATACACGCGCGTGATTATCAGCCGAACACCATATCGAATATCGTTCCTGGGCGGCGGGACTGATTACCCGGCCTGGTACCGAACCCACGGGGGCGCCGTTCTTGCTGCGACGATCAACAAGTACTGCTATATCACGTGTCGGTATTTGCCGCCGTTTCTGGAGCATCGAATTCGTATCGTCTATTCCAAGATGGAAAACTGCGATCGCATAGATGAGATTGCCCATCCAGCGGTTAGGGAAGCGCTCCGTTACCTGGCCATCCAGCGGGGGGTGGAAATCCACCATGATGGCGATCTACCGGCGCGAAGCGGAATGGGATCTAGTTCGGCATTCACGGTGGGCTTGCTGAACGCGCTCTATGCACTGAAGGGCGTGATGAAAAGCAAGCTCGAACTTGCCAAGGATAGTATCCATCTCGAACAGGAGGTGCTCCAGGAGGTGGTTGGATCGCAGGACCAGGTTCTAGCGGCGCACGGCGGGTTGCTGCATGTCAGTTTTCATCCGGGCGAGGAGTTCACGGTCAGACCAGTCACACTGACAAAAGAACGGATGACCGAACTGAACGCCCACCTGATGCTGTTCTATACCGGCATCAAGCGAACGGCATCGGATGTTGCCTCGACTTACGCACGGCAGATGGACGGGCGGAAGCGTCAACTACGCTTACTGCAGGACCTTGTCGATGAAGGCGTGGCCGCACTGAGCGGCGGCCAGGACATCAGAGCGTTTGGCGAGCTGTTGCACGAAGCCTGGCAGGCGAAGAGGGAGCTGAGCTCCATGGTGTCAAATCGCGATGTCGACGCGATCTACGAAGCTGCGATGTCGGCCGGCGCCATCGGCGGTAAGTTGACGGGCGCGGGTGGGGGTGGGTTTATGCTGCTGTTTGTCCCGCCCCCCAATCAGAAGGCTGTTACGGAGTCGCTCAAGAAGTTGGTTCGAGTGCCGTTCAAGTTCGAGTCGTCGGGCAGCCAAGTGATCTTCTATGATCCGGAGGAGGATTATTCCAACGAGGAGGAGGAACTTCGGGCACAGCAAACGCTGTTGGTGGCGCGGGATCTCGAATGCACTGCCTGAATGCTGGATTGGTAAACCTTTATGAGCGACGGGAGGGGCACTTTGGTTGCGGCAATTCTCGCGGGAGGGCGTGGAACGAGGCTCAGGCCGGTTCTGGACGGCAGGCCCAAGGTATTGGCCCCGGTGGCCGGCCGACCTTTCCTATCTTATCTACTTGACCAATTGCTGGCTGCCGGGATCAAGAAGGTGGTTCTGTGCACCGGATACCTGGCCGAACAGGTGAGAGAGGCGTTCGGTAGTAGTTATGGCGATTTGCAGATTCTCTATTCCCAAGAGGAGCAGGCCATGGATACCGGAGGAGCGCTCCGGCTGGCTATGCCGGCCTTAGATTCCGATCCTGCTCTGGTCTTAAACGGGGACTCGTATTGCGATGTCGACATGAATTGCTTTTATGCCTGGCACCGCGAAAACGGGTCGCTCGCGTCGATCGCGTTAGCGCACAGCGCCGACGTTACGCAATTCGGTAAAGTCACATTATCGGCGGACGATCAGATACTTGGATTCGATGAAAAGCGGGGCGGCGGTGCAGGCTGGGTGAACGCCGGAATGTACCTACTCTCACGAATCTTCCTGGACAGAATCCCTCCGGCCCGGCCGGTGTCGTTGGAGAAAGAACTGTTTCCTGCCTGGGCGAGTGGTGGATTGTATGGGTACCGGAGCGGAGCGCGGTTATTGGATATCGGCACACCAGCGACTTTCGAACAAGCGGGGCGCTTTCTAGCCGGTTGTAGCGGGCATTGCGAATGAGGACTCAATGAATACCTACTGGCATGACAAACGTGTGCTGGTCACCGGGAGCGGCGGCTTCCTGGGCAGTCACGTAATGGAGCAGTTACGAACGAAAGGCTGTAGGCACATTTTTGGCGTTAGCAGTAAGGAATACGACCTCACCAAAGAAGAGGCGGTAAGCCGGCTGTTTGGTGATCTCTCGGGAGCCAAGAGCGGCTGGCCCGGAACCAGTGTCGATTGTCCGGGCGCCGCGGACGTGGTCATCCACCTGGCTGGCTTAGTAGGCGGGATCGCTGCAAATAAGGCCTACCCGGCGGACTTTTTTTACCGGAACCTGATGATGGGCACGCTGGTGATTCACTACGCCTGGAAGACGGGCTGCGGTAAGGTCGTCGCCGCGGGAGCGGGTTGTGGCTATCCGGAACACGCGCCAATGCCCCTCAAGGAAGACGACTTCTGGAACGGCTTTCCTCAACAGGAGAGCGCGCCTTACTCTTTGGCGAAGCGGATGCTCCATATTCAGTCTATGGCTTACTGGCGCCAACATAGCTTTCCGGCCATCGTCACGATTCCCGGCAACATCTATGGGCCGTACGATAATTTCGACTTGGAAAATGCCCACGTGATTCCAGCGCTCGTCCGCAAGTTTGTCGAGGCTTCTCAGGCCGGTGAAAAGCGCGTTTCGGTTTGGGGCAGCGGGAGGCCTAGCCGCGATTTCGTTTACGCCGGCGATGTTGCGGAGGGCATCTTGAGAGCCGCGGAATTCTATAACCGCTCTGAACTCGTGAATCTTTCCTCGGGACAGGAGACCACCATCCGCACCGTCGTGGAGATCTTGACCGAAATTACCGGCTTCACCGGGCAGGTGGAATGGGAAGCCAGCCGCCCGGACGGGCAGGTGAGACGGTTGTTCGATGTGACCAAGGCGCAAACGGACCTCGGTTTTTCGGCCGCGACCGGACTGCGCGAAGGGCTACAGCGAACCGTCGAATGGTACCGGGTTCACCGTGGCGAGGCCCGCACCGAGGTCTCCATCGCGGCGGTGTAGCTGCCAAGGTATTTGTCGGCGACATCCAACGCAAGCCTAAGAGTGGCTACGCGGCGCCTCTCTGCCGTATGAATATCCTCATCATCAGCGTCAATTATCCGCCGGAATCGACGGCCGGGCCGTATACCGCTGAACTTGCCGAATACCTGCGCGACCGGGGGCACAATGTTCGGGTGATCACGGGCTTTCCTCAGGCGCCGAGCTGGAAGATTTGGGAGGGATACCGGGGCAGACTGTTCATGCGAGACGCCGTCAACGGCATTCCGGTGTTTCGCACCAGAGTGTTCTTGCCGAAGGATCCGCGCAAAACGCTCGGCCGAATTCTGTTCGACTGTTCGTTTTCGATTGCCGCGCTCGCAGGCATTTTCGTTGGCAAGCGTCCCGGCCTGATAGTAGTAACTTCGCCGCCGCTGCAACTCGGATTGACGGCGTTGCTACTGCGTTTCCTGACACGCGCGCGAATTTTCATGCACATCAAGGACCTGGTTCCGGATGCCGCTATCGCGGTGGGCATGCTGAAAGCGGATAGCCGAGGCGCGCGAATCGGGCATTGGCTGGAGCGGCTCATTTACAAGCGTCTGGACGGCATAAGCGTGATTTCTGACGGGATGCGCCGCAATTTGGTGGCGAAAGGAGTACCCAGGGAGAGAATCCAAGTTCTTCCCGACTACATTGATTTGAATTTCATCCGGCCCGTTATTGCCGCCAACGGGTTTCGATCTTCTCTTTCCATTCCGTCGGACGATTTTCTTGTACTGTATTCCGGCAGCGTCTCAGCGAAGCAGGGACTCGAGACCTTTGTCGCAGCCGCCGCCTCCCTGGACAAAGACACCGGGACAACCTGCTGCGTCATTGGTGAAGGTCCTCAGCTCCAGGAATTGAAACAGTATGCCCAAGGGCTGTGTCTTACCCGGTTTAAGTTCTTTCCGTTGCAGCCTCGCGATTCGCTGGCGGCACAACTCTCCGCCGCCGACGTGCTTCTGATCATGCAACGAAAGACAGTCATGGACGCCGTATTTCCGGGCAAATTGATCTACTACATGGCTGCGGGCCGCCCGATTCTGGCCGCAGTCAGCCCCGACAGCGACACCGGCAGATTTGTCGAGGAGAACCAGGTTGGAATCGTCGTGCCGCCGGAAGACGCGGGCCAATTGACGGAAGCGATCCGAAGTTTGCGGGCCAATCCGGAAAGGACGGCCGAACTGGGACACAACGCGCGACGAACGGCGGAATTGCAGTTCGACCGCACAGTCGTGCTGCGGCGGTTTGCGGAATATCTGGAACGGAAGCCCCTTGGGGCGAGTTAGGAGAAACACCGGGTCATCCGGGAAATCGATTTAATAATGACGGCGACATACGCGTGGACGCAATCGAGGGTACTGGTCACGGGGGGCGTGGGCTTCATCGGTTCGCATTTGGTTGACCGTCTGGTTGGCCTGGGTGCAGCGGTGCGGGTCGCCGACAACCTCGAGCGCGGATCGCTCGCGAATTTGCGCGGCGGCAACGGGCAGGTCGAATTCCTGAACGAAGACTTGCGCGAAGCTGCGAGCTGCCGGCGAGTCTGTAGCGACATAGACGTCGTTTTTCATCTTGCTTCGCGTGTCGGCGGGATCGGATTCTATCTCTCTAAGCCCGGCGAAGTCCTCCTAGACAACACCCTCATCGATGCTCACATGCTTCAGGCCGCGCTCGACGCCGGCGTTCGGAAGTACGTGTACGCGAGCAGTGCCCACGTGTATCCGATCGAGCTGCAAGCGAGTCCCGACGCGGCGGCAATTCGTGAAGATCAGGCAGTTCCTGCACACCCCGAACTATCCTATGGCTGGGCCAAACTGCTTGGCGAGAGGCAGATCGAGTATTGCGTTGCAGAGGGGCGGGAGATACGAGCCTCCATTGCCCGTATCATCGGTGCTTACGGGCCGCGCCAGGATATTGAGCTTGGTACGGGCTCCGCAATTCCCGTTTTCATCCGTCGCGCCATCGAGTACCCGAAACGAAGCCCCTACGTAGTTTTGGGCACTGGCGCCGAGACACGCTCCTATTGCTACGTTTCCGACATTGTGGATGGTCTACTGGTGTCTGCCGAGTTGCTGGAGGAGCAGAAGCTGCTGGGGCCTTTCAACTTGGGAGCAGAGGGGCGCCTGCGGATCGGCGATCTGGCGCGTGAAGTCGTGGCGGTGTCTCAAAAGGATATCGAGATCGTTTTTGACTCGTCTCATCCGACGGTCATCTGGGGACAGTCTCTGGACTGCTCCAGAGCGCACGATCTGCTGAGGGGATGGCAACCCAGAGTCAGCCTCCGGCGCGGGCTCGAATTGACGTACGCGGACGTCGAAGGTCGCATACGGCAGGCTTGAGACAGCCAGAGTGTGACTGCTGGCGGTAAACGATATCCACAGGGCTGGGGTCTGGACCCGGGCCATAGTGTTAACCTGTGGTGCGCAGAAATTCCGTCCGGCATGAAAATTGCAAAGCCAATCGACCCGATTTAACGCTGTTTAACGTCGATGCTTCCTCAGGCGCGAGCTGGAATTCAGGAGTTGGCGGCGCTTGGGAGTCGGTGACCGGATCGCCAGGAGCCGCAAACAGGCGACACGGAGACGTTCTGGCGATGCGCAGCCCGCCTTGGAACAGACTCCACCCTCGGCGCGCGCCATCAGGAGGACGCCGGGAGTTCCCAAAGCAGCCTACCTGGCCCTGTCAATTCTGCCGGTGATCGGATTCCGGAACAGGCGCCGAGGAATCCTGGCAGGCCTCTCGATGTTCGTCCTCGGAGTTCTCCTTGAAGGTGGTCAGCACTTTTCGCCCGGCCGCTCGGTGGAACTCGGGGATGTGATCGCGAACGGTATCGGCGTCAGTTGCGGCGCCCTCTTGGGCCTTCCGTTCCGCACGCTGATTGCGATTCTCTGAGCCGCGCCTAATTCCCCCCTGCGTGGCTGATTCTCCTCACACTTGGTTCTTTCGTTGCGACTCACCGCGCCAGAGGTGTGTCCGCTCACCCCACCTTCACCGGAATAAACAAGGCCGGATTCTTCTTGGCCATGTCCACGACGTGAGTGTAGCGGGCCGTCATTCGCGGATCGGCGTGGCCGAGTAGTTCTTGCACGGCACGCAGATCGCCCGTGTGTAAGTAACCAAGGGTGGCGGCGGTATGCCGGAGGGCGTGGTTGGAAATTCCAGGCCGTTTCAGACCGGCACGCTGTAGGA
>JBEKYD010000384.1:0-6506 GCA_049511335.1 Bryobacteraceae bacterium
CCTTGGTTCGGCGGCAAGAAGCTGATCATTCAATTTGCCTGAGTCGTGACGTCATCGCTCAACAGCTCAACACGCCATTCCCGTTACTGAATTATTACGCGTGGAAATCGAGGCTAGCCCAGGTCGTGGTGCTCAATGGCACACAACTCAAGGCGGGCGATTGCGTTCTCACGCTCAACTTCGTAGACTCGAAGGCTACCTTCACACAAGGCAAACAGTCGGTTGTCGTAACGGCCAAAATCGAGACCGCGGACCGGAAGTTCCCTGCCACCACAGTACTGTTCACGAATCAGAAACTTAATGTGATCGAACTGGGCGGCACCAAAACTAAAGTTACGCTGAATCCGTAATGTCGTGAACGTCCGTAAATGCGGGATGAAAGTTGCCCAGGTCTCTTATTCCGCTCAGCGCGCTACCATTCACCGAAATACACCGCCGCGAACCGCTGGTCTCGATTGTGACCGCCGAGCGCCGAGGTGCGGCAACAGACGATGGCTGTCAGGATCTTCAGGTGCAGCCAGGTGAACCGCAGTTCGTCGCGCAGATGGGGGCTGAGCACGACCGTTTCGAGCATAACCAGTCCGTGATTTTCATTGCTCTGCGGAACGAGACCGCCGTAGGCTTCACGCAACTTTATCCAAGCTTCTCCAGCGGGGCACTGGCGCGAGAATTTATGTATTGAACGATCTTTTCCTAGATCCGGGCGCCCGGCGTTCAGGAGTCGGCGCCGCGCTTTTAGAATCTGCCGCAGAATATGCGCGGCGCTTCAGTGCACTCCGACTGGTGCTCTCGACCGAATTGACCAACACCGCTGCTCAGGCCTTGTACGAAAAGCTGGGCTGGAAAAGGAACACGGAGTTCTGCACCTATCAGCTCGCGCTGTAACAGATAGAACCCGCACGTCGCGAAGTGTCTACCGATGTGCTGGCTGAGGCGGAATGGCGCTACGCGAAGACAACTCCAATATGGCGAACGGACACGCATTTTCCGATAACGGCTGCAAAACGGGCATAACCGGCCAATCTCTGCCCATTCTCAGGGTGTGCGGAGTTTGCGCGTCTCGGTGATGATTTTGGTGAGGCGGTTGGCCAGCCGGTCGAGGCAACTGGGGGAGACGCCATCGGGCAAGGCACGCCGGAATATTTCCAGCACATGCTGGGCCGCGAGCAAGGCGTCCATGGCTCCGCAATGTCCCGAATGGCCTCAATCCGAAGGAAACGGAGCGGTATCTGCGGGAGAATGCCTCGGAGATCTGCGGTTTTGGAACAGGGGGGCGTTGAACGGTTACCGCCACCGTTGCCACCGCCGACAGTTCGGGCTGGCAACGCCTCCGACCTTGAACTCTCGAATCGAGGCAACCATGCGAGCCCGCCGGGCGTTCGCGGTCTCCAGCAGGCCCAGATAGCTACCGATATTGATACATAACGCTGTCCACGAACCCGCTTGCCGCTCCTGCCGGAGCCATTCTTCAGAATGCCCATGATCCGACCGGGCAGCCCAGAGCGCTTCCCAAGATCGCCGTTTCGGGTTAACTTCCGGGTTGCCAACCGGGAGTTAGCTTGGAAAGCGGTGGCTTGGTGGAGATGTCTCCTTCTCTAATGAAAGTTCTCGATGAGCATGATGTTGCTGCCGGTTTGATCCACCTGGCTGTAGAGCAAGGTCCGGCCATCCGGTGAGACTCCCAGACCCAGATCCAGCGGTTTGGTTACCTTTACGATTTGAGTGGTCGCTCCCGTCGCAAAATTGAAGAACTCGACCGTTGACGTGTTATCCCGTCCACCGTGAGGTGTGAAATAGATGCCCTTTTCGGTTACGGCATAATTCACGCGGTACACGTCCGGCACGACCTGCGTCTCCTGGCCGCCTGCCACCGGCATTTTCCAGAGCCCGCCGGTTCCGCTCTGCTTCACGTAATAGAGCATTTTGCCATCTGGCGATTCCAGCGGTCCCGAACCGCCTTCATGGGTCACCTGCACCGGAGTGCCGCCTCCGGCAGGAACCTTCCAGACCTGTTCGGCACCACCCCGGTTGGAGGCGAAGTAGATCCAGCGGCCGTCTCGCGACCAGCTTCCGAAATAGCTCTCCCCAGACGCCGCCTGGCGGGGTTGCCCGCCATCCGCCCCAATGACGTAGATGTGATACGTGTCGCCACTATTGGAATCGAAAACGATCTGCTCGCCGTTGGGCGACCAGCGCGGGCTGGCCGTAGTGTTCCCGGTCATGGAAGTAAGAACCGCGGCCTGCGAGCCGTCCGCATTCGCCGTCCAAATCTGCTGGGACCCACTCCGGCTGGAATAGAACGCAACCCGCTTGCCGTCCGGAGAGAATTGCGGAAAAACGTCGCGAAAAGAAGAGGAGAGGGCTCGGTCCAGCGCGGCCGCCCGCGTGGTCAGATCCACCGACCAAAAATTCGAGTCCGCGGTCCCAGCTACGTACGCCAGGCGGTTTCCACGCCCTGACACGCTTGGCTCGTAGGCGGTGCCGATTCCGGGTATGGCGTGCCCCCCGGCGCCGCGATCGATCGAGATGCGGAACAGCCTGGAGTTGCTGATGACGCCCGACGAAAATACGATTTCGGGACTGTCCGGCAACCAATCGGCCGCTGTAACCGTCTGCTGCTTGTCTGCAATCTGCCGAGGCTCTCCTTCTGGCTCCATCGCTGCGGAAAGCGAAAGAAGAAACAACTCGGAGAAGGCGGCGCTGGTTCGCAGGAACGCCAATTGGCGGCCGTCGCCCGAGATCGCTGGCCGACCATCGCCTAATAAGCCGGGACCGGGGTGAGTTATGGCCCTCAGCGGCCCTCCCTCCAGCGGAACCAGCACCAGCCGGTTGGGCCGGTCGGCCGCCTCTTCCGCCGAGACTACCAACGCCCTGGAGTCTCGTGTCCAACAGAGGGATTCCAGCGGCATGCCGGCCTCGGTCGGATTGTTGGGGAATGTGCCAATGCGCCGTTCCGGGCCACCCAGCGCGGGTATCACGATTACGGAAAAGCGGTCGAACCGATCCTCCATCCGCAAGAAAGCGATCCACCGGCCGTCTGGAGACCAGCGCGGATAAAAATCATATGCGGGATTGGTGGTGAGGCGCAGCGGAGTCCCGGCGCCGATCAGCTTGATATAGATGTCGAAATTGTCTCCCGCAACTCCGTTCCAGTGGAAGGCGACCTGGCTTCCATCTGGAGAAAAGCTCGGAGACCCCTGATTGCCCGGATAGCTGGTGATCGGCACTGGGGTGTACAGCGTCGTGGCAGCGGGCGGGGAAAGGAAGAAAACCCGCCATATTGCGAATCCGGCTATGGCCACGACCGCCGCGGCCGCTGCCCAAACTACCCGCCGCGAACGCCGGTTGGCCGGCGATGCCACGAATATGGCCCCTAGCGCGCCCGAATCGGACTCCTCTTTCAGTTCTTCCAAAGCCACTTTGAGATCGGCCATGTGCTGAAACCGGCGCGCCGGATCCTTACGCAGGCATCGCATGATGATACGCGATAGTTCCGCCGGAAGATCGCCTCGGACGGTGGCAGCCGGTTTGGGCTCCTCGCGCAAGATGGACGACAGCACGGCAGCCTTGGAATCGCCGGTGAAGGGACGCTGGCCGGTCGCCATCTCAAAAAGCATCGCTCCGAAAGAGAAAATATCGGATCGCGCATCCACCGGCTTGCCCTCGGCCTGTTCCGGCGACATGTAGTGCGCCGTGCCCACCACGGTTCCTTCGTCCGTGATAGCCATCAGGGTTTGAGTCGCGTCGCCTTCCACCGCTGCGGTCTGGCTGAACTTCGCCAGTCCAAAGTCCAGAACCTTGACCAGGCCATCCCGCGAGATCATCGTGTTCGACGGCTTCAGATCCCGGTGTACAATTCCGGCCTGGTGTGCTTTGGCGAGAGCGTCCGCTGCCTGCGCGGCGTAACCGAGCAACTCGCCGATGCGCATCCCGCCACGAGGGATCAGTTGGTCCATGGTTTTGCCGTCCACGAACTCCATGGCAATGTAATCGACGCCGTTCTCGGAGCCGACGTCATAGATGGTCACGATATTGGGGTGGTTGAGCGCAGACGCGGCCTTGGCTTCCTGGACAAAGCGCAGTCTACGCCCTGCATCGCCGGTTTTCTCCCGGGGCAAAATCTTGATCGCCACCACGCGATCCAGGCGTGTATCGCGCGCCTTATACACCTCTCCCATTCCGCCCGCGCCGAGGGACACGAGGATCTCGTACGCGCCCAAGCGGCTTCCGGGGACAATGGGCATTGGAGTGTCTACTGATTGTAGCTTGAGAGATGTGGGGTGGAATGGAGAGCAGATTACGGGCAAACCGGGAACAATTCACAAGGACGTGCGACGTCCGACCCGCGGATGTATCTGCCGACGCGCCGGTTAAGTCCGGATCTGGGAGATGAGGCTAAGCCTCGTCGTCATGGTTGAGGCGTCGGTCGAAGGAGTGCACCTTGTCATTATGAAGCATTCCGAAAGGATCGTCGGGCACTCCGAGGTTGTCCCGATGCAACACCCGCCTGGTCGCCAAGCGCCTGCCAATGCTCGCCAGACTTGCAATCGCCTTGTCGCTGCTCCGTTCGCGCGACCGCCTGCTCATCTGGATCGGCATCTTTGCCGCGCTTTACGGCCTCCGGCTTTTCTTGGAAGACGAGCTTGTTCGGATCGTTCTCGGCATACCCTCGCTGCGAGCGCCCCATCGCCGTGATCACGTATTTGATTCCAATCCCTTACGTCCTCTTCCTTCGTGAAGTGCTTGGCCGCGGCTGGAGATCTTCGATCCAGATATGGTTCTGGGTACAACTGGTCTTTGCGCCCATCGCTATCCTGTGTTCCGCGGCCGGCTACTGGAATTTGATAGAGCGGGCCAATAATATCCTCATCGTCGGGGGTTCCGCGCTCGCGCTTGCGCCTCTGTTTCTCGTCCGCTCCGGCACTTCGATACCACCCGCTCTTCGCTATTCCATTTTCGCGTTCCTCTTGGTAGCGCTCACCAACAACCTCGGATTCCGAATCGCCGGACACGATCCGGAACCTCTCGGCTTTCTGGTGCTCATCGGAGGCCTCGCCTATACAGCGGCGCAACGCGCGATCTCGCGGGAACAGAAGCTTGCGGCGGTTGAGAGCGAACTCGCGACGGCTCGCCGCATCCAGACCTCGATCCTTCCCCGTGCCCTGCCTGCGCTTCCCGGACTTCGCCTGGCGGCATCTTACCGGCCCATGACCGCAGTGGCGGGCGACTTTTACGACTTTCTCCCGCTGGACCAGCGTCGTGTCACCGTACTCGTCGCCGTGCCTGCTTCAGGGACAGCCAAT
Organism: Bryobacteraceae bacterium; assembly: GCA_049511335.1. Lineage (GTDB taxonomy): Bacteria > Acidobacteriota > Terriglobia > Bryobacterales > Bryobacteraceae > JBEKYD01. Next base: position 5,304 of record JBEKYD010000384.1, read on the forward strand.
TCCCGAGGCGGACGCCTTTTGATGCCACGCCCTTCACGCGCGTGATGCCGCTGGCAAGCTCCGGCGCCAGCAGTCCGTTGTCGGCGGCTTCCACTGCCAGCTTTCGAACTGCGGTGATCCGCACATTGATGGAAACGGCGCCGAGCCCGCGCGCCTCCAGGGCCACGCGCCACGCGCTCACCGTCGCCTTGGTGAAGCCAGGACGCGGCTCCTGGCCGTACCAGGCGAAGAATTCGTCGAGCCCCAAATTGTAAACGCGGCGGGTGATTGGTGAGGAGACGCTGTCCAGCACCAGCCGCTTCAATCTCTGCCATTGGGCAGCCTGCGGAACAACAATCAAATCAGTCATTTAAATCCTCTTAATGGGCCATATCGGTAGCCAGTTGAACATTACCTCGGGGGTGCGGGGACATCAAGCGAAACTGAAGGTGGGGGAGCGTGACGTTCAGGTTTGAGACGATTGCTGGCGCGATGGGGATTTCGCGACGGGGATTCAATCCGAGGCAGGTTTCCCTTGCCGCAGTTCCAGGCCGACGGCGTGTCAGCATTTCCCGGGGGCTGATGCTAGGCCAGGAGCGTTTTCGGTTAGAATTGGCGGAGCGATGGCCAGCGATCCCGTTGTCTTCATCTCGTCCACAGCCGACGACCTAAAGGAGCACCGCGAGCAAGCGGCTAAAGCCGCGCTTGCGTGTGGTTTCAGTCCGCGCATGGTGGAGTACCCCGGACAAACTCAGATCCCCTTTCTATGGGAAAGGGGATCTGAGCACCGTCGGCGTTTCTCGAGACGGCAGGGTCCGAAAAACACGGAGCCAGCCGCTTCGTGGAAACCGCGCCCACTCGCAAGTTTAAGCACTTGAAGGGCTTCAGGCACCGTTACACTTTTGGGATAGGAGCCGAATATCCCGCGGTGCTATTGGTCTGAAACTAACCGTGAGTTGAAGAAGGACACGACTTCGGCGTTGAATTGGGCATGAAAGGCAGTTCGGTCGAAGCCGGGTACATCGACGCAGAGTCTCGTCCAAAGTTTGGGAAGCGCGGTGGCCATCTGCGGATCACACAGTTTCAGAAAAGCATAATGAGCGGCCTTCTCGACAGAGTGGAATTGTACCGGACTGCGCAGGGCATTCCGAATGATTTCCGTATTCGTCGCGTAAGGAACGTTCGTATCTTCCGCGGCCGCCCACAGGTCAACGGGAGCCGTTA
>JBEKYD010000385.1:0-6499 GCA_049511335.1 Bryobacteraceae bacterium
CTCCGGTTTTGGCTGCTTGGTTGACAGCAACAGCTTAACTCCGTGGGGCCCGCCTTCCAAACAAAATCAGGTGGTTTTGTTTTATTTCAACAACTTCGCTTCCTTTTGCAAGAGGCTCGCGTGTGAACGGGTTTTCACGGGGGTGCGGACAGGGGAACCGGTGCGGGGAGAAGCTGGCCGAAGGCCTACTCTACGGGGAGCGTTTTGTGCAATTTTTTGCATTTTACGCCTCTTTTTCTTCGTAGCGCGGGAGCGTGTCGGGATGAGTCCCGACACGGCAGGCAGGAGTGCCCGCGCCACGTTGTTTGCCCCCTGCGGCTATTCTGTTGGCGGTGGAGAGTCGATTCTTGGGGAGCATGTGCGGGACGGGGGCGTCCCGCGCGGACCGGGGGGTCCGCCCTACTGGGCTCCGTTATCTGGCGGAAGCGGGGCCGGCGCGGTCGTCGAGCGGGGCGCGGTCGAAAAGCCAGCGGTCGCCGACGAGTTGTTCCAGCAGGGCGAGAAGGCGCGGGAAAACGTGGGTGCGGTCGGCGAGGCGATTCTGCGCGAACCAGTGCTGGAACGCTTCCTGATTTTGAATGCCGGCGTTGGCGGCGGCGATGGACAGCAGTTTGGTTGCTTCTTCGCGGAGTTTCTCCCGCTGCGGGTGCTTTTCGGCGCGCGTGGCTATAAGGATCGTCGCGGCGGCTCCCAGCAACGGTTCCAATGGGTCGCCCCGGGGAACAAGGTTGAAAAGTACGCGGAGGGCCCGGAGGGACTTCGCCGCCGGCGCCTGCACCTTCACCACCAGCCACGCAGCCTGCGCCGCGAAGATCCCCCGATCCTGCTGCGCAGAAGCGCCCAGATTGCTGAGCACGGTGATCAGGTCGACGTAGGCGCGGACCGAACCGAGCGCCTGGGCCGCCTGCCGGTTGAGGTCATCGCAACGCGCGTGGTCGCCGGATTGGCCGGCAGCCCAGGCCATCTCGGCGAGCGTGGCGGCTTTGCGCTGTACGTCGCCGATGCGCTCCTCGATTTCTAAGGACTGCCGCCACAGCGCAAGCGCGCGCTCGATGTCGCCCCGATCCGCGATCATCCCGGCCATGTTGTGCAGGGTGGCGGCCTTGCCCCTCACGTCGCCGATGCTCTCTTTGATTTCCAGGGACTGCTGCCAGAGCGTGAGCGCGCGCTCGATATCCCCCTCATCCGCAATCACCCTGGCCATATTGCTCAGGGTGGCAGCTCTGCCCCTCATATCGCCGATGCGCTCCTCGATATCTAAGGACTGCTGCCAGAGCTCGAGCGCTCGCTCTATATCGCCCTGCTGCGCGATCACCCCGGCCATATTGTTGAGGATGGTGGCTCTGCCTCCCACGTCGCCGAGCTCAAGGATTTCCAAAGACTGCTGCCAGAGCTCGAGCGCTCGCTCGGTGTCCCCCTGCTGCGCGATCACCCAGGCCATCTCGTGCAGGGTAGCGGCTTTGCCTCGCGCATCGCCGATGCGCTCTTTGATTTCCAGGGACTGCTGCCAGAGCCGGAGCGCTCGCTCGATATTGCCCTGTTGGGCTTCGAGTCCGCCGAGATTGTGCAGAGTCGCCGATTTCCGTCGCTCATCCGATGGGGGACAGCCGGAGAGAGCCCTCTCGTAGTGGCTCCTGGCTGATTCGGTATCGCCCAGCACCCTCTCGGCGCGCGCGATGGTTCCCAGGATCCGGTAGTCGTCAAATGCGGCCAGGACGGAGCGGCACAGCGCGACCGCCTCCTGGTAGCGGCTCTGGTCGAACCAGTGCGTAGCGATCAAATCGGCGGGCCCGACGGCGAGCTCCTGTTCGCCCGCTCCGACAGCTACCCGCGCCACCTCCAACGCGCGGTCTTCGCGCGGCTTTTCCGGTTCGTCCCACCACACTTGGTGGAGCTTCCGCGCCGCCTGCCGGCGCGCTTCGGTCCACTCTGCCTCGCTCAGAACCGGCCGGAGCAACGGTTCCAAGACGCTAGTCACGCGAAAGAGATCCTCGCCGTGGGCGACCTGCTTCTCCAGCAGGCCCAGGCTGATCGCACTTTCCATGGGCGCGCCATGAGACAGTTCCGCGACCACGGGCTGCGGCACCGGCAATCGGAACAGGGTCATGCGGGCCAGGGCCTTGCGCTCCGGCTCGCTGAGCGCGCCGAGGAGTTTCTCGGCCAGGATGTTCTCGCGGAATTCGTTTTCCACGGCGCGCAGACCGTCAAGGAATGCGTCTTCGACCAAGTCCGTTTGCAGCGCTAGCTTCATTAACCATTCGAGCAGGCGTGGGTTGCCGTCGGCTACTTCGACGATCTTCTGCTCGCGCTTGCGATTGCGTTTGGCCTCCTCCACGCCGAACACCAAGGAGTGAACCTTTTTGCCGATGTCCGTGGCCGGCATGCCGGAGAGCGGCTGCACGAAGAGGCGGTTGGCGGGCAGAGCTTTCGGCGCATGGTAGCGACAGGTGACGATGAGGCGGCTGGCGGCGCCGGATTCCTGCAGCGCGAAACAGAGAGCTTCCAGGGCGCGATACGCGCCGGTGGCAAGCCGCAGCGAGCGATCCTCCACGCGAGCTTCGGGGATGTTCTGCTCGAAATCGTCGAGCACCAGCAGCAGCCGGCGGTCTTGGCTCTCGATGATGGTGAAGAAGCCGGCAAGCTGATGCTTGAACTCGATTTTGGGCCGGTTCAGAATTTCGATCACTTCCGGAATGCCGCCGAACTTGTCGCTGAGACGCTGGCGCAACCTGTCTTCATCCACGGGACCGACCAGCACCACCTGCTCGAAGCCGGGATTCTGCGCTTCGTGGCGGCGGCACAAGCGCGCGGCGACGGTGCTCTTGCCATAGCCGCCGATGCCGTGCAGGAACACGCCGTAGCAGTCGCTCGGGTAAGCGAGCGCTTTAAGGCAGCGTTGCAGCTCGCGGCGGCGGCCGTAAAAGGCGGAAGCGGCGGCGACTTTGACCTTGCCATCCGCGTCGAGAAACTCGGCCTCCGGCAGCTTTTGTTTGATCTGCTCGCGGTTGCGGGTCTTCAGCGGAGTAACGAGGGCGGGGGTATCGGGCACGCCTTGATAGAGGCGCAGCAGGTGCCAATCCGAACAGCGCGCCCGCTTGGTGTCTTTCAGAAACTCTCGCAGCATTTCGCGGCGCGTGGCGGCCACGGCTTCGAGCGGCGTCTCTCCGATGGCCAAGGCCCGATAGAGATGGGTAGCGGCGAAGATGCCGGTGGCGTCATACACCGGCCGCGCCCAACCTAAGACCGCGTCCGCGCCGGCGTTCACCAGGGCGTGGGCCATGGAGGGGATCATGCCGCGGTCCGGAGCCTCCGCCGTGTGGCAGCCGGAGAGAAACAGGAGCCGGGGCCAGCGGTGGCCAAAGGCTTCGGCGAGTTCCTCCGCGGTGGTAAGCTGCGCGGCGCCCTGCTCGTCTTCGGTGAGAAACTGCGGCGTATCATCTTGGATCGTGCCGTGGCCGGTGATGTGGAAGACGTCGAAATGGCCGTCGCCGAAGGAGGCGACCAGGTTCTGCAACTGGGAGACGGAGCCGCTCTCTTCCACCACGAGATCGATGGGCTGCTGGCGGGTGGCTGCGAGGATGGTGGCCTCCTCCCGTTCGTAATCGAGGACCGGGAGCACGTCTTCGGGCGACGTGGCCATGAGGAGCAGCCGCAGCGGGCGGTTGGCGGGCTGGGCATGGGCGCACCGCGATTGCATGACGCGAATGGGCTGGATGCCGCGTTCGGCGAGAAAGGCCATGCCGTCATGCAGCAACTCCCAGGGGAGATGCGCGAGCTTGCGCACGAGCGACTCGGTGGCGGGATTCAGCTCCCGCGACTCCAGCGGGGCCGCAAGATCGAGCAGCACGGCGGTCTCTCGATCGGCCAAGCCGGCGCGGAGCCAGCCCTCCTTGCCATCCAGCCACTGGTACAGGGTGCGGCCCAGGGCGGTGAGTTGCGGGAACTTCAGGGCGGCGGCGAAGTAGTCGCGGCCGGCGGTTTCGGCCAGGGACTCGATGTCTTGCCAGTTTACGAGGCGGGATTGAGTGCCGCAGTGCAGCTCGAAGGAGTGTTGCTGCGCCAGGGCGATGCGGATGGTGAGGGGCATGGCAGCCTTGTTACGGGCTACCTTATTCTACTCGGTCGGTTAGGGGACGGTGCGGTCCAACCCACTAATTAGGACGCGGAGTGAATCGTCAGAGGCGGAGACTAACTGGAGGGTGAATGACGGGGCTGGCAACCGCTCCCTGACGGTCGCGGCTCTGACTGCGGTTGTCGCGCGAGGTCGCGGATGATGGATGTGAGGGGAACCAGGGGGCCATCCACCAGGGGTCCAGCCTGTTCCTGGTTTCGCCTGGTTTCCCCCGGCTAATAAGCTCGCGGGCGCTGCTGGCACTGTGACAGGGCGCCAGCGCTTAAGAAAGACCTTTAGGGCAGGCTAAAGCATGCCTCACCTGTTGGCAACCTGGCCCGCAGAAAAAACGGGCGGGCAGAGTCCCGGAGTGGCGGGATTCCGGTGTGTCCTTAGGCGCCGAGCGAGCTACCTGCTATTCTTCTCTAGGTATGTACGATCCAGAGGAACCTCTTGGCGTCTTGCGCGGTGACTCGAGTCCAAGCGATGTGCCGGGCCCCTCCCGGCTTGGCCGCCCCGCGCCCTCTCTGGCAATCTTATGCGCTGGCTGGAATACCTCACTTTTCTGGCGCTCGTGGTAGGGCTGGCTCGACCCGCGGGGGTCTATCTGGCCAGGGTGTTCCGATGGAGCACCCACGTTCCTCGATCCGGCACTTCGCCCGGCCGAATCGTTTCTGTACCGGCTTTTGGGGGTCCACAGCGACGAAGAGATGTCCGCTGGCGCCTATACGGTTTGTTTCCTGGTCTTCAGCGCCGTGGGTACCCTGGGGCTGTTCTTCCTGCTGCTGGCCCAACGTTGGCTGCCAGGCGGGCCTGCCGACCGTTACTTGACCACGCCCATGACCGTGGACCTGGCGGCGAACACGGCAATCAGTTTTTCAACGACTACCACCTGGCAAGCGTATGGCGGCGAAACCACTCTGCGGTATCTCACCGAACTGCTGGGATTGGTCTCGCAAAATTTCCTGGCGGGCGCTTCCGGCCTTGCCGTGGGGATTGCCTTCATCCGAGGCTTCGCGCGGGAACGCTCCGGCACGCTGGGGAACTTCTGGGTGGACTTGATCCGAGCCCTTCTTTGGGTCCTGTTGCCGCTGGCTCTGGTGGGCAGCCTGGTTTTGGTCTGGCAGGGCGTGCCGCTCAACCTGGCGCAGTACACGGAAGCCCATACCTTGGAGGGAGGACTTCAGACCATCGCGCAAGGACCGGTGGCGGCGTTAGAGTTCATCAAGAATTTGGGGACCAACGGGGGTGGTTTTTTCAACGCCAACGGCGCGCATCCTTATGAGAATCCGACGCCGCTGGTCAATTTGCTGGGACTGCTGGCCATCGCCGTGCTGCCGGCATCGTTCCCCATCGCGTTCGGCCACATGGCCGGCAGACCTCGCGCCGGCTGGGTATTGCTTGCGGTGATGGTTGTGTTGTTGGTTGGCGGTCTGACGGTGTGCGATTTCGCCGAGGCCGCGGCCCCGCCGCAACTCGCGGGCCTGCATATTTACGGCGGGAACATGGAAGGAAAGGAAGTCCGTTTCGGCGTTGGAGGCTCGGTTCTGGCGGCGGTGGTCACGTCGAATGGCGCCACCGGCTCGTACAACTCGATGCACGGCTCCTACCGGCCCATGGGCGTACTTGTGCTTTTGATGAACATGCTGCTGGGGGAAGTTGTCTTCGGCGGGCTCGGAACCGGTCTGTACAGCATGCTCACGATCGCACTGATTGCCGTGTTCCTAGGAGGCCTGATGGTCGGCCGCACGCCGGAATACCTTGGGAAGAGGATCACGGCTGGGGAGACCAGGCTGGCTGCTTTGTATGCCCTGTTGACGCCGATGGTGGTGCTGGTGCTAACGGCTGTGGCGATTGCCACGAATGCCGGCCGGGCTGGATTAGTGACAAACAGTGGGCCGCGAGGCTTTACGGAAGTGATCTTCGCGTACGCCTCGTGCATGGCCAACAACGGACAGAGCATGGCCGGTCTGAACGCGAACAACGTGTTTTATAATGCGACCACTGCGATCGCTATGCTGATTGGACGGTTCGGCTTGGCCGCGCTGGCGCTGGCCCTGGCTGGCCGATTCGCGGCCCAAAGACACAGGCCAACGACCGCGGCAACGCTGCCCGGCGATTCCGCCGCGTTCGGCGCCTTGGTCCTCGCGACGATTCTGCTGGCGGGTGCGCTGTGCTTTCTGCCCGCCTTGGCGCTCGGCCCGATCGCAGAGGCGTTAGGGCACTGAGTGCACGGGGTGGCATTGGCAGGGGTGGCGCGGGTGCGTGGAGTGAACCCCAAAACTGAGACACCAAGTTAAGGACCAAATACATTGAATGGAGTGAGGAATGGATTTGGCCCGAACCGTGTACAGTCGCGATCTGAAGATCGCCGCCATGCGCGCCCTG
>JBEKYD010000386.1:0-6483 GCA_049511335.1 Bryobacteraceae bacterium
CCGATAAAGAAACCAATGAAGTTATCGGCGTTCATCGGTGTTCATCGGCGGCTCAAATTTGATTTTCACAGCTTCTTAGGGAGCGGTTGCCCGCGTACGCGACCGTAGCCCCCCGTTGGCGCCGCCGCAAATAAGCCGCATAATAAAGACAAATGCGAGGGCGCCCATGGATTCCGTTGCTGGCTGTTGCGGCGGCGCATGCCCAGGTTCCGATCGACGCCGATCGGGCCGAGCGCGTTCTCGCGGAACACACGCCGAATCCAGGTGAGATTTCCCTCCGCGGCGAGTTCACTCCGCTCCCGCCCGCGCTCAATTTCGGACTGCGGTTTCAGGCCGGGTTCGTTCTCAGCCTGCCCTTGAATCAGTGGCAGGGCGCGGGACATTCCCTGCGCGTGGTGCTGGCCGTGACGCCGCAGGATGGCGGCCGCCGCACCGTCTATCTGACATCGCGCTATCGTCTGCCCGAAATCCCTGCCACCAAGATGTGGGCTCAAGTGGGCGGCGGCTACCTGTTGGGCGAAGGACATTACACCGCCAATGCCATGGTATTCGACGATGCCGGCCGGGTGTTTCGCACCAGTTGGCAATCGACCGCCGAGCGCGGGCGCGGAACGCGAACGCTGAACGTGAACCTGCCGCCCAATACCGTGGCGCCGCTCTCGCTCTTCCGGCGCTCGACATCTGCTTCGACCGGCGCCTCGGAAGACGCCGCGCCGCGCGCGCCGGCCATCGGGCGGCTGACCGTGCTATTGAATGCGGCTCCCGCCAATCCCCGCCTGTCGCGGTTGCAGGCCACAGACACGATGAAGCTGCTGGACGCCCTTTCGAGCGCGGTGGAGCAGATCCCCGCCCGAAGCGTGCGCGTGGTGGCTTTCAACCTCGATCAGCAAAAGGAAATCTTTCGCCAGGACCAATTCGGCTCCGCCGGTTTCCGCGAGCTTCGCCGCGCTCTCTTCCGCCTCCAGCTCGCCACCGTGGATGTGAATGTGCTGCAGAATCCGGCGGGCTCCTCCGGCCTTCTCGCCAGCCTCGTCAATGGCGAGATCGACGCGCCGAACCGCGCCGATCTGGTGCTGTTCCTCGGGCCGCACCTGCACTCTCGAACCAAGCCGCCGCTCGACGCAGCCGTGCACCCAACCGCCGATCCGCCCGGCGTCTTTTATATCGCGATCGACCATCCCGTTCGCCATTATCTGCCGTCCATTGCCGGCCCCAGCTCCGCCCGCGACACCTCCGATCTCTCGAACTATCCCCAGAGCCAAGGCGTCGTGCTTCCTGGTGAGATGTTGGGTGAGCCGCTGGGCATCGATATCATCAGCTCCCTGGTCGCCAAGCTCAAGGGCAAGACTGAAGTGGTCGTCACGCCGGCGGATTTCGCCAAGGCAATCGCCAGAATCGCTCCGTAGCAGCGGGTAGGGCGGACACCCTGGTCTGCGCGGGACGCCCTCGTCCCGCTCTTTTCCCCCAGCACCAAGTCTCCGATACCGGCGAAGAGCCGGCCGGGGGGCCGGCTGCGGACCGGGGGGCCGCCCTACAACTTATGCGGGTGTGTCGCGGACACAAAAGTATGTGGCACACGCGTTAGCCTGTGGTTCGCCCTGCCGGATAATATACCCGTGGCCGAAAACACCTACGATTCCATTCCCTACCCGACCTTTCCGCGCCTGGCCACTCATCCCGACCGCATGGCAGCCGTGGGCCTGCTCTTCGGCATGGAGCCCGCTCCCATCGACTGTTGCCGCGTGCTCGAAATCGGCTGCGGCAACGGAGGCAATCTCCTGCCTATGGCCTACGGCTTTCCGCAAAGCCGCTTCCTCGGCATCGACCTGGCCGAAGATCCCATCGCCCAGGCGCGCGCCGACATTCGCGCCCTCGGCCTGGCCAATATCGAAGTCGCCGCGCGCGATCTGCGCGATCTGGGGGGCGACGACGGCGAGTTCGATTACGTGATCGCCCACGGGGTCTATTCCTGGGTGCCGGAAGACGTGCGCGACCGCCTGCTGGCCGTATGCCGCGAACGGCTGGCCCCCTCCGGCGTGGCTCTGGTCAGCTACAACCTTTATCCCGGCCGCCACATCCGCCAAATGCTGCGCGAGATGGTGTTTCATCACACCCGCGGCGACGCGCCGCGCGAGCGGGTGGAACACGCGCGTTGGTTTCTGGACTGGCTGGCGAAGTCGTGCCTCGCTCCCGCCTCGTTCCGCAAACTGATCGAGGAAGACGCCGCAACCCTGCTCGGATACACCGATGGCGGTCTGGCTCACGACGATCTTTCCGAGGTGAACCATCCGCTTTACTTTCGCGATTTCATGGCCCACGCCGCGGCCCACGGCCTCGCATATCTGGGTGATTCCACCGTCGACCGTATGTTCGACCCGCGCGGCCTGCTCGCCTGGCTTCCCGAAGATCGGCTGGAGCGCGAACAGTATACCGATTTCCTGTATTTGCGCTCCTTCCGCCATACCTTGCTTTGCCGCAAGGAAGTGAAGCTTCGCTATCCGCCCCGCGCCGAAATTATGGAGCGGCTATGCTTCTCGGCGTCGTTTCAGACGGTCGACGGTTACCTCGAGGGAGCCGGCGGCGTCCGCATCGGCGTCAAACAGCCGGCCGTCGAAGCCGTCGCCAAAGCCATGGGCGCGTGCTATCCATTGCCGGTCGCGTTTCAGGAATTGCTGCCCTACGCAGGCAGCGCCGAAGAGCTGCGCGAAATCCTGTTGGCCCTGATCTCGGTAGGCTTCGCCGAATGCCACTCCTACGGCTTCCCTTGCCAGGATTCCGTCACCGAGCGCCCGCGTGCCACCGCGCTGGCGCGCTACCAGGCCCGGCGCTCGCCGCAACTCGCCAATGTGGTCCACGCCGTTATTAATATGGATGAGTTCGGCCGCCGCCTGGTGCTGCTACTCGATGGCACGCGCGATCGCGCCGCTCTTGCCCGAGACCTGACCGCGGGCGCCGATGCCCCGACGCCCGACGAAATCGCAGCGCTGCTTCCCGCGCGGCTGGAACAGATCGCCGGCTTGGGATTGTTGGAAGGGTGACGCCAGTAGGGCGGCCCCCCGGGTCCGCAGCCGACCCCCGGCCGGCTCTTTTTCTTTGAGATTTTCCCGTCGCCCGCGGTTCTGCCGTTCGGTCCGTTCGGTCATGACAATTTGACAACGATCCCCGGTCCGGCTAACCTAAAAGTTTGCAACTGGTTTTAGGTGGAGACGTGTGTCAATGAGTACTGAGTTCCCTTCCAAGAACGGTATCGCCCGCAAGTGGCACGTCATCGATGCCCAAGACGCGGTCTTGGGCAAGCTGGCCTCGAAGGCGGCTATGCTGCTGATGGGCAAGACCAAGCCAATCTATACGCCGTTCTTGGATACGGGCGATCATGTGATCGTCATCAACGCCAGCAAAGTCCGGCTCACGGGCCGGAAAGAAGAACGAAAAGTTTATCGCCATTTCACCGGCTATCCGGGCGGACTGGTGGAGAAGAGCCTGGGGCGAGTGCGCGCCGAAAAGCCCACTCGGATTGTGGAAGACGCCATCTTCGGCATGCTTCCCAAGACCAAGCTCGGCAAACAGATGTACCGGAAGCTCAAGGTGTACGCCGGCGACCGGCATCCTCACGCGGCGCAGCAGCCGGTCGCGCTGACGGTGAAATAGCGGCGTGAAATAACGGAAGGTAAAGCTTAGTGGCAGCGACATTGGTGCAGTATTTGGGTACGGGCCGCCGCAAACGGTCGGTGGCTAGAGTGTTTTTGCGTCCCGGGAAGGGCGACATTACGGTCAATCATCGCGCGTTCAGCGAGTATTTTGTCACCGAAAGCACGCGCGCGGTGGTGCGGCAGCCGCTGACGGCAACCGAAACGATCGATAAGTTCGACGTCCTGATTCTCGCCGATGGCGGCGGGGTTGCCGGCCAGGCGGGTGCTGCCCGTCTGGGGGTTTCCCGGGCATTGGTGGAGTTCAACGCGGAATTGCGGGCGAAGCTCAAAAAGCTGGGGTTTCTCACGCGCGATCCGCGCGCTCACGAGCGCAAGAAGTACGGCCAAAAAGGCGCTCGCAAGCGTTTCCAGTTCTCCAAGCGTTAGTTTTCTCGCTTTCGGTTTGGCCTCGGTTCGCGCAAATCTCGCTTTGGACCGCGCGCGCGTTGGCCAAACGCCGTCGAAAGCCGGTAGAGGGATTTTCCCTCGACAAATCTACTAGGAGGTAGTTTGCCCGCAATCTCGATGAAGGAATTGCTCGAAGCTGGCGTTCACTTCGGGCACCAGACCAAGCGCTGGAATCCGAAGATGAAAGAGTACATCTTCGGCGAACGTAACGGCATTTACATCATCGACCTGCAGAAAACCCTGAAGATGTTCAAGGACGCCGCCCGCTACGTGGGCGAAATGGCCGCCCAAGGCAAGAACGTCCTGTTCGTGGGCACCAAACGGCAAGCCCAGGAAGCCATCGCGGAAGAGGCCCGGCGCTGCCAGATGTTCTTTGTGAATCAACGCTGGCTGGGCGGTCTGCTGACCAATATGGCCACCGTGCAGAAGTCCATCAAGCGTCTCAAGGAGCTGGAAGCCATGGCAACGGTGGAAGGCGGTTACGCCGGCCGGCCCAAAAAGGAAGTTATCCGCCTGGAACGTGAGCGCAAGCACCTCGATCAGAACCTGGCCGGCATCAAAGACATGCCCGGGCTGCCCGATCTGGTGTTCATCATCGATTCCAACAAGGAAGCCATCGCCGTCAAGGAAGCCCGCCGTCTTGGGATCCCGGTGGTGGCGATCGTCGATACCAACTGCGATCCGGACGAAGTGGATTGGGTCATTCCGGGTAACGACGACGCGCTCCGCGCCATTCGCCTGTTCGCCAGCAAGATCGCCGACGCGGTGATCGAAGGCCGGCTGCTCGCCACCGCGCAGGATTTCACCGCCGACAAGATCGTGCAGGATGAGGCCGTGGCCGAGGAAGGCATGCTGGCCGCCCAGGAATACCTGGATCCGAAGTACGCCGAAAAAATCATGGCCGAAAGCCTGAGCATGGAAGACGATACCACGTCCCAGTCGCAGCGCAAGGGCCCCGCATCGGAAACTGCCGCGGAACCGGCTTCCGAGCCGGTGGTGGCCACCGAGGCCGGACACTAAATACGAGGCTGGAAGTCAGAATGAAAACCGCGTCGCGGCGCGAAGGGCGGCGCTGGATACTGTCTTGGCCTCGCAACGAATCCAAGAAGGACTGAACGCATCGTTATGGCGGAAATCACCGCAACACTAGTCAAGCAATTGCGCGAACGCACCGGCGCCGGCATGATGGAGTGCAAGAAAGCGCTCACGGCCACGGGCGGCGATATGAGCGAAGCGGAAACCTGGCTGCGCAAGCAGGGCATCGCTTCGGCCGCTAAGAAGTCCAGCCGCGCCACGCGCCAGGGCCTGATCGGCACCTACATCCATGCCGGCGGCCAGTTGGGCGTCATGGTGGAGATCGACTGCGAATCGGACTTCGTGGCTCGCACCTCCGATTTCCGGGAGCTGGTGCACGACGTTGCCATGCACGTGGCGGCCACCGACCCCCGCTTTATCCGCAGGGAAGACGTGACGGCCGACGTCATCGAGAAGGAACGCGACATCCAACGCGCCCGCGCCATCAACGAAGGCAAGCCCCCCGCCGTGGCGGAGAAGATGATCGAGGGCCGGATGAACAAATTCTACGAGGAGATCTGCCTGCTGGAGCAGCCCTTCGTCAAGGAACCGGCCCTGTCGGTGGGCCAGTTGGTCAAGACCAAGATCGCCAAGCTGGGCGAAAACATCACGGTGGCCCGCTTCGTCCGTTTCAAGGTTGGCGAAACCGCGGTCGAATCGAGCGAAGAACAAGCGGCCAGCTAATGCCCGCGTTCACGCGCATCCTGCTGAAACTGAGCGGCGAGGTTCTCGCCGGGCAGGCGAATTTCGGCATCGATGCCGGCCGCGTCCAGGAACTGGCGGCGGAAGTGGCCGAAGTAGCCAACACGGGCGTCCAGATCGGCCTGGTGGTGGGCGGCGGCAATATTTTTCGCGGCGTCTCCGCCGCCGGGCTCCACATGGACCGCGTGACCGCCGACCATATGGGCATGCTGGCCACCGCCATCAACGCGCTGGCCCTATCCGATGCTCTCGAACAGACCGGTATTCCCACCCGCGTGATGAGCGCCATTCAAATGCACCAGGTCGCCGAGCCCTACATTCGGCGCCGCGCCATCCGCCATCTCGAGAAGGGCCGTATTGTGATTTTCGCCGGCGGCACCTCGAACCCGTATTTCTCCACCGATACCGCCGCTACCCTGCGCGCGCTCGAAATCAAGGCCGAAATCATCGCCAAGGCAACCCGCGTGGATGGCGTCTACGACAAAGACCCGCTCCAGTTCGCCGACGCAGTCCGTTTCGACCGCGTCACTTACCTCGACGTGCTGGCCAAAGGGCTGGGCGTGATGGATGCCACCTCGATCGCCATGTGCCGCGACAACAAACTCCCCAT
>JBEKYD010000387.1:0-6482 GCA_049511335.1 Bryobacteraceae bacterium
TCGAAAAAATGCCTATTTTACAGGTGTTTGAACGGCCTAACGTCCAAATGGAAGCAGGCCTCGACCCTAACCAACTGAATCTGTTCGACTTTTAACGGGACAGCTGTGCGTCTGTCCCACCTATCGCACCGCCGCCAGCTTTTGCAGCATGGCAGCAGCTTTTTCGGCAGCGGGAGACGGGCCGCGCCCGCGCACGGCTTGTAACACGCGGACGGCATCCGGCACCCGGCCGGCAAGCAGGTACGCATCCGCCAGCCGGAACGCTGCGTCCACGGCAGATGGTTGCGCGGCCACGGCTTGCTCATAAAACATAGCGGCGCCGTTGAAATCCATCACCCGGTATCGCAGGTCGCCATCGCGCCGCTCCATTAAGTACGGCAACAGGCGTCTGGCGGCGGTTTCCCGCTCGGTTCCAGGAGCATTCTTCGTCACCCGCAACACGAGTTCGATGGACCTGTCCCAGTCCTGTTGTCGGTCGCTCTGCCGCGCCGCCTCCATCCAGCGATCGAGCACGGCGGCATCGGTGTGCGGCTGCGGGCCTTCCGGCGGGTAAAAACAGAAATTCCCGGTCCCGGTCGACAGCCACCAAGGCGCTTGCCCGGATTCGGTTTCGTCCATCACGCGAGCGCGCACGCGTTCGAAAACTTCTTCCAGCGTCAACCCCGGCTGGGCGATGGCCTCGGCCAGGGTTTTTGAATACGCGGTGTTGTCCAGTTGAAGATTGTCCGTCGCCACTTGGGCGGGACCGGCGGTCGAGGCGATCCATGTTCCCGGGGCCAGATTGCGGGGCATGGCCAGGCCCGGTTTAAGCCCTCGCTGCACCGCCACGATGTAGATACGGCCTGCGTCCAAAATCACGATGGTACGCGCAGCCCGGCCGCCCACCCGCTCCATAAACTGGGACAGCGGCAGCGACCGCGCCGGAATGTCTCCCGAACCGGAATCCACTCCTACCAGGAAGTTCTCGCCCTGGATCGCCACCGCGTAACCAGCGAAATAGAAGAGGGCGGTATCTCCAGGTTCGAGCCGATTGACGAAATCGGACGCGGCTTCGACCATCTCGGCCCCGCCAGCGTTCTCGCGCAGAACGGTGACGAAGCCTGCGTCCCGCAGCGATCGCTCCACCAGCCGCGCATCGCTCGCCGGGGTCTTCAGTGCGCCGGGGCTGTAGCTCTGGTTGCCGATCACCAGCGCGAGGTTTTTGGCCGCGGCATGAGGAGCGGCCAGTGTGGCCAGCATAGCCAGCAACAGGAATGTGGCACAGGCCTCCCGGCCTGTCCTTGGTGGTACAGACCTCAGTTTCTGTTCGCAAAAGGGCCGCCGGCGGACCAACGTTTTGTAAACCATCGCTTTTCGTGGTCTGCCATGCACAGCACCGATAGAGATGCTCGTTTTGGTTTGGCTGGCAGACCACGAAAAACGATGGTCTGCCCCCCACGAGAAGTTCCGCAGCAGCCAGGAATATCCCACAAGAATATAGAAAATGCAGGGCACAGATTCTAGTCTGCGCTTGACAGGCCGGGAGGCCTGTCCCACCCTTGCTTCTCCTCTCATCGAAACGTCACCTGCCTCGCCCCTTCGCCCAAGCTCGGATCCGCATCGCACGCCGCGCTCACCAACCGGCCGTTGTCATAGCGATACCGGATGTTCGAAACTCCGCCCGCCGCTTCAATGACCTCGCCAGCCAACCGGCCGTCTTCATAGCGAAGTGTGCGCTGATAGATCTTCCTGCGGCGCGGCTGGTCTTCGCGGTATGCGTAAATCGCCTCCAACCGCTGCCCGTCCCATGCGAGTTCCAGCACCGTATCGTTCACCGGTTTGCCTCTCGGTCCGTCGATCTCGACCGCGCGGCCGATCCGTCCCGCGTCGTCGTACTCAATCGAAAAGTAGTGGACGCCGTTCCAGACAAACGGATCGAAGAACGAATTTCCCGCCACCGTCACGGCAACATTGTGCCCCGTGAAGCGCTTCGCAGCCACCGGATCGACCAAGGGGCTGTTGAGCAACACCACCGAAGTCTGCCGGTACGCCTCGTCGGGGTCGGAAGGGACCTTGGCAGGTTCCTGTCCGCTGGTCCCGACCGAAAAAACCGCCGGCGTCACATCCTGGTAGACGAAGGCGATCCTCTCGCGCCCGTCGATTGCCCGCAGCCGGTCACCCTGCCACTCGAAGGTCACCGGCTCGCTTCCAGCTCCGTCAATGCGATCGATTTTGGCCTGAAAGGCGAGACTAATCGGACAATACGCGATTCCTGGCGCCAGCCGTTTGCCGGAAAACCAGTTGCGATCCCCGGATTGCGCCGGTCGATCGGGCGCCGCCGGAGCCTCCGCCAGAGTCATCCATCCGCGCACTTCCGAACGCTCCCGCTCGCTGGCGTCGAGCGTATTCGAAGCGTCCAGGTACTGCATGAAAAACCCGCGGGCATCGCGCGCCACACGCGCGATCAGCGAGGCGCGCCCAGCATAGGAAAGCAAGGCAGTGTCATTATTGTCGGCGCGTACCGCAATGGCCAGCGACCGGACGCGATAGTAGCGGCCTTCGTCCCAAGCCTTGGCTGCCTGTACCTCAACATTGCGCAGACCCGCCGCGCGTTGCGCCAGAAGCTCGTTTCGCAGCGCGGCGCCGGCGGCCCGCTCTTCGCCCGTCGCGCGCAGATCGTAGCGATCGAGCGTGGCCAGCGCGTGGCTGAACTCGCCCACCACGGCCAGCAATTTGGTTTGTTCCAGCAGCAGCTTTACCGATTCCGGGTCGATCGCCTCAGCGCTAAGCATGCTTTTCTGCGCCTCACCGAGCTGGTTCGCCTGCCGGTATCGCGCGGCCGCTTCGAGGGCCCGATCGAGCGCTTCGGCCTGGGCGGTATTGAGCGGCCTGCGGCTACTTTTGTGCTCCTCCGCCACCTGACGCGAATACTCCGCCCAAGCGCTCCGCACACGCTCAGCAAGCGTCCCGTCCGACGGCTGGCGGGCGCTGGCCTCGGTGAATTCGCGCCACGCCGGTCCATAGGCGTGCTCTTCGAAGAATTCCTCGCCAGCCCGGCGATGCTGGTTCAGACTGCCGCGCAGCGCTTTCGTGCGCAGGCTGGCAAGATCCGGATAGGCGTCCTGGTAGCGTTCGAACTCGCGATCCGCAACAAGAAACGCGTCCCACCGCTCGCCGGCCGCGAACGCTCGCAATATCGCCGCTTTCTTTTCGATCGACGTTTGGAGTTGTTCTCCAGCCGGCAACGCGATCACACCGAGGAAAAGAATTGAACTCCTGCAGAACTTCAGCATGGCGAGCAATCACAAGCCAGGGGCCAGAAGACAGAATATTCTGTCTCCTGACTTCTGTCTCCTGGCTTCGAATCTTAGTATCCCAGCAGCCGTTCCATCTCCGCCACCAGCGTTTCCGTCTGCGGCAGAATCGCCGCTTCCAGTTGCGGATGATACCCAACCCAGGTGTCGAGCGCTCCCACCCGCCGCACCGGAGCGTCCAGACGGTCGAACAGCTCGTCGGCTATTCGCGCGGCGATTTCCGCGCCGTATCCGAACGACAAAACGTCTTCGTGAGCGATCAGCACGCGGCTGGTCTTGGTCACCGACTGCAAAATCGCCGCCCAATCGTACGGCGCCAGGCTGCGCAAGTCCAGAATCTCGATACTGCACTCGGGATCGCGCCGTTCGATCTGCGTCGCCGCCAGCAGCGCTTTCTGAACCAGCGCGCCGTAAGTGATCAGCGTGGCGCTGGCGCCTGGCTTCACCACCCGCGCCCGCCCGAACGGGATCAGAAAGTCGCAACCGGGATGCTGCGAGCGATTGTACGGCTCGCGGTAGAGGCGCTTATGCTCCAGAAACAGCACCGGATCGTCCGAGCGCAACGCCGTGCGCAACAGGCCGCAGGCATCCAGCGCGTTCGAGGGCATCACCACTCGCAAGCCGGGAATATGGGTGAACGTCACTTCGCCCGATTGGCTATGATAAATCGCCCCGCCGTTCAAATACCCGCCGATCGGCACCCGAACTACCGCCGGGCATTTCCAGGCGCCGTTGGAGCGCCAGCGCATGGTTGCCAACTCGTCGCGCAACTGCATCATGGCGGGCCAAATGTAATCGAAAAACTGAATTTCCGCCACCGGCTTCAGCCCGCGCGTGGCCATGCCGATGGCGCGGCCCACGATGGAGGCCTCCGCGATAGGGCTGTTGAACACGCGCGCCGACCCGAATTCCCGCTGCAAACCTTGGGTGGCCTTGAACACCCCACCCTTGCCCTTCACTTCAGCCAAATTGGCTTCGCGGCTGGCATCCGCCACGTCCTCGCCGAAGACCAGAATGGCTGGGTTGCGCCGCATCTCCTCGTGCAGCGTTGCGTTGATCAGATCCACCATGGTCATCGGCTTGCCGTGGTAGGCCGGCGGCGAGGCGAAATCGTCCGAACAGGGATCCACGCTTTCCGAATACAGGTGCCGCATCGCGCTGTCGGCTGCCGGCGGATCGTCCAATCCCGCGCGATGGGCAGCGTCCTGCAATTCGGTTTCAACTTCGTGGGTGACCCGCTGCAGCGCCTGACGGTCGAGAATCCCTTCGTCGACTAAGAAACGCGGAAAACGAATCACAGCATCGCGCTCGGCTTCCTCCTGCCGCTCCGCCGCGGTCTTATATAAACGCTCATCGTCGGAAAGCGAGTGCGAATAGGGGCGCGTCACGCGAGCGTGCACCAGCGCCGGTCCGCGTCCCGCGCGGCAATACTCGGCCGCTTCCCGCATGGTGCGGTAAGACGCCAGGAAGTCGGTCCCATCCACTTCCAGGATCTCAAGCGACGGAAACGCCGCCACCAGCCGGGCAATATTCCCGCCCGCGGTCTGAAATTCGACCGGCACGGAGATGGCGTAGCCATTGTCTTCGATCAGGTAAACGAGCGGCAATCGCCCCAAACACGCGATGTTCAGCGATTCCCAGAATTCGCCTTCACTGGTGGCTCCCTCGCCCGAAGCCACCAGGGTGAGCGAATCGGATTCCGGGTCGAGCAATCGCCCTGCCTCCGCCGCCCCCGCCGCCTGCAGGAATTGCGTGCCGGTGGGAGAAGAGGCGCTGACAATGTTCCAGCGCGAATGGCCCCAATGGGAAGGCATCTGCCGCCCGCCGGATGCCGGATCGGCCGCCGCGCCCAGCGCTTGCTGCAACATCTCGTACGGCGTCACACCCAGCGTCAGGCACAGGGCGCGGTCGCGATAGTAAGGATAGATCCAGTCGTGGCCGGGCTTGAGGACCATGCCCGCCGCTACCTCGACCGCTTCGTGCCCCGCGCCTGAGATCTGGAAGAAAATCCGGTTCTGGCGCTTCAGAACGATTTCCCGATCGTCCAGCCGCCGCGCCATCTGCATCAGCCGGTAAGCGCGAATCAACTGTTCCGGGTCGAGCCCCGCATACCGTTCCGAAGACGTGCCATCGTCCGACGGCAATCCCTGGCCATTGGCCAGCCCGGAAGTCGAGATGGTGGAAGCCAAAGCCTCGGTACCCCCATCCACAGTGTAAATCGACTAGCGCGCCCGCGAATAGCAGCGCTGTGGAGTAGTCCTTTGTCTGCCTTTCCCGCCCCGTTCGATTAGAATATAAAGACCGAGGCTGGAGGAATCTCCATGAAGCGCCTGATGCTCACCGGTTTGGCGGCGGGTCTGCTCCTGAGCGGCGGGAATTCGGGTCTGCCGCCGCGCGCGAGCTGTTCCGAATACGCCGGTTGCGCAAACGCCAAAACCGTTGCCATCGGCGCAGGGGCCCTTACGGCGGCAGAAGCGAAGAAAGTCGTCGCGGCCGATCTGGATCATGCCGGCTACATCGTCTTCGAAGTCGCCGTCTTTCCCGCAGGCGGGGCGTCGGCCGATCTGGCGCTGCGCGATTTCGTGTTGCGCGCGGGCAACGGAGCCGCCTACCTCCAGGCTGCCGGCCCCGACGTGGTGGCGCTCGCGGCAATTCCCGACCCGGCCATGCGCGATCCGTCGCCGCAGCCGCCCGGCAACGTGCATGCAACCTCGGAAAGCACGGTCGGCTATAGCAGCAGCGGCGGTTACGGCCGCAAAGGCGGCGTCTACACCGGGGAAGGTGTCGGCGTGGACAATTATCCGTCTCCTCCGCCTCCGCCCCCAACCAGCAACCCCAACAGAGACCGCAAACGCGACGACCTCGAACGCCAACTCGCCGACCGCGCCCTGCTCGCCGGCCCCACCAGCGCCCCGGTAGCCGGCTATCTCTACTTCCCCAAGCCCAACCGGGCCGGCAAATCTACGCAGTATCAACTCACCTGGAGCGGCGGAGACGCGCCGGTGCGGGTGAGTGTACCGCCGGCGAAGTAGCTGGGAACCAGTGCCGCGATTGTGCAGGTGGGGCGGACCCACACCTGTCCCGTTAAATTTTTCTCAGCTTCGAGAACCAGCTAGTTTTCATATACTTGCAAGGAAAGCAGCTCAAAACGATTTCATTCGTGATTACCTGAGAGGGTGAATCAAGGTC
>JBEKYD010000388.1:0-6479 GCA_049511335.1 Bryobacteraceae bacterium
CCGGTTCTTCGCCTCCGAGAGTCGCCACTGCTCCAGGATCTGGCCAACGGCATCCTGCGCAAGGTTAACCGACTGAAGCCGATTTAGGTTTGAAATCGCATTCTTCACGCCGGATTCAGGTCATACAAATCGGCGAGCAAGCGCGCGCGGACCGCTACATGTATATTCCTATGACCGGTCTACTGGTCGTACTAGCTTGGGGCGCCATGGATATTCTCAAGCGCTGGCCGCGTGCCGCGGTTATATTGGGCGCCGCGGCGTGCGCGTCCGCGGCGATGGTTACGTCCGTGCAGGCGCAATACTGGAGAAACACACCCGCGTTATTCCAGCATGCGCTGGATGTGACCAGCGAGAATTATGAGGCACACCTTAATCTTGGCGACTACTTCCTTCGGATGCCTGGACAGCTGCCCCGGGCGATCAGCCATCTTGCGGAGGCGGTGCGGATCCATCCCGTAATTTGGGTAGCGCACAGCGACCTGGGCTTGGCTTTATTGCAGACGCCGGGGCGATTGCCGGAGGCGATGAGCCACTTGGAGACGGCAATCCGGCTCAACCCGAATTACCTGGACGCGCACAACAACCTGGCATCCGCTTTCATGCAAATTCCGGGGCGGTTGCCGGACGCGATTGCACAATACGAAATATCGCAGCGCATCGCGCCCAATTCGGCGGAAGTGCAGTACAACCTGGGGGTCGCATTGTCTTTGGTGCCCAGTAGATTAGGGGAGGCGGCCGACCATTTTGAAGCAGCCATCCGCCTCAGCCCCGATGCCGACACGCACACGAAACTTGCCCGGGTGCTGCTACGGATACCGGGGCGCGGGCCGGAGGCGCTCAATCACCTGCAAATGGCTCTGCGGATAGATCCCGGTTATGAGCCAGCGCGGCAAATGCTCGCACAGTTGCGAGCGGCTCCAGCAGGGCAGCAAGAGCGCTAGCAGCGGCTCGAACGGTTCCAGGAACACTGCCGGTGCGGAGTGCGAAAACACCCGAAGCCTGAGGGTGCCGACCCGTGCACTGTCACGTCGCCGTGACGCAAAAAGATGGCCTAGCGGCAGGAAGAAAAAGACTTAGTTCGGTTAACCGTGCACTACCTCTTGATTCGTGCGTAAATTACTGAAAAATAAATGTTTATATTGCTGATAGCGGCGTGTTTCGCATTGGCCTCGCCACGCGCGCTGAACGCTTTTGACTACACCTTGCGGCCAAAAAAGTTCTGGTAATGCTATACTAAAAGGGCGGCCCTGGAGTCCGCGAGTCTCTCTGGATGCAGGTACATCTGGGTGGTCCTCCTAAGGACTTCCCAGGGCCGCTGCTGTGCCTTGCCGTTCGTCCGCAACCAGGCAGAGGCATAAGTGTCAGCAAGTGCATCTTTCCGGCTAAACCGTTCCGACTACGCGCTATGGGGACTTGCAAGACCGCCAAAGTTATTCTACTGTAGACGTACTGTCTCAAACTTTAAGATCTTAACGGACGGGACCGATGGCTCATGACAAGGCAGTGCGGAAGCTTGATCGCCGGGAAGCGGATCTCCTCCTGAACGTGGTCTTCGCTCATATGTCTATTAGCAGCGCCAAGGATTACAGGAGCCATCAAATGGCGCATGAGCGTTTCAAAGACGCTGTTCGCATCCTTCACCAATTCGTCTCATCCATTCCGGAAGAAAACGGAACTGGCCAGACTCACGCCTGATCCGGCACTTGCTGCCCAAACACCGACCCGAGCTTAGAGACCGGCTGCTAAACACGCGCTAGGGGCGTACTATCACAAGTACCGTTTGGCAATTGTCGGGCCGTGTGAATCCCGCCGGGACATCATCCGAAATCACGGTGGTGCCCGTGCTCAGCGGTGTGAACTCGACGGCATTGTAGGAGCGGCCGGATTCAATGGTCAGCGATGATTCCACCGTCGCCACGGCGGGATTGCTGCTCACCAGTTTCACAGTTGCGCTTACACCCGGACGTAGCGCTTGGACTGTGATGTCCGCCGCTCGCCCGGTCCGGCGGCCCAGGTAAGCCGAATAAGCACCAATATATGGCTGATGCTGCTTTGAGGCCGACAGGGAGAGGTACGCGGGGTAGGTGTCGTCCGGCTCGTCGCGGAGGACGGCTTTTTCATCCGGAGGACCTAGTGCTGCATAGCGAATAATCACAGCCGATGGAGTAAGGCCGATTGTGCCGGTGCGGCTCCGAAATCCGGGCGCCATCGCCTCGTACGTCACGTCGCCAGAATCGCCAATCCCCTGGAGATAATAGAATGCGCTGGTCTTTCCGGCCGGAACGTTGACCGTAATCGAACTGCTCCCCAATTTGTCCGGCTGCGTCGAGAGCAGCAGTTTGGAACTATCGGAGCTGGTGAGGGTGACGTTCAGGCCGCCGGGAGGCGCAGGTTCCCCCAGGCCAAGAATCGCCCCGATTTGGAGGTTCTTGCCGAGAAAAATGCCGGTGGAGACTGCCAACCCCGGCTTGGCGACAGCCATTACGACCGATGCATACTTGGGAGGCGCCGTGAAGCCAGGGGGTTGAATCGGGGCAATAGTAGTCTCACCTTCCGCAGCAGGCTGGAAAGACGTTAGCGCCGTGCTCGTGCCACCGGTCAACGTCAGCTTCGGAGCTTTCACCGCACCAACCTTCGGGTCCGAATTGGCAATGGCAACCTCCACTTTCAACCCGCCGGCCAAATTCTCTTCCTTCGGCAATGGATCCAGTGCCGCAGACACCAGAGTGATCCCAGCTTGATAACCTCCGGGAGTGTTTTGGTATTTCGGTACCCTTCCCGGTCCGACAATCACGATAGCTGCAGGTACCAGCTTTACCGTCCCCTTGGCGGTGCCGAGACCCTCCGCCGTTACCGTGTACGTGACGGTGCCGCTATCGGCCAACCCCTGCAGCCAGAAATCCCCGCTTGCGTTAAACGTTGGCAGAACCGCTATGGAAATGCTTGCTGAGCCTGCCGTTTCCGGCGATTCGGACAGCAGCAGCCGGCTCGGATCGTCGCTGGATACGGTGAGTTTGAAGCCGCCGTCCGGCGCTGGTTGCGGCACCCGGGCTCTTGCGGAGACCTCAAGATTTCGTCCCACCGTGACGTTCGGAAGGCTTATACCTGGCTCGGCCGGAAGAGCGTATGCCGCAACACTGCAAAAAACAACTACACTTGCACTCGCGATGAATCGCATCATCGTGTCCTTTCGCGATATCCCATATCCGTTTCGACTACGAGGAACGACCCGCGCGCCCGAACTCGGCCGTAGTTGTGCGCGCGGGTCTTGTTCACACCGGCTGCGTCAATTTGTGACGTTCGCCTGAATCGAGGTTTCGCCGGCTATCCCGAACGGCGGGACCGGCGCCGTCCATCCGCCTAGCGCCCCGACCGGTTGCTGCACCAAAATTGTCGTGCTCTGTCCGGCGGTCACGGGCGTGAACGGGAGTAAGGCCGAAGATGAACCCGGCTGAATGTTGACTGAATTTGAAACCGGAATGTTTCCGGCCGTCGGGTTACTGTTGGTAAGTGTTACCGTCAAGGGCGCGGCGCCCGCAAGAGCCTGCTGCGAGCCCGGCGTGCTGTCGGAATTGAGCGAGAAGGTTTCCACGAGAAGGTTCTGGACGCCGGCTGCCTTGCTCGCGGTGAATGCTAGCCCCGCCTGATCGCTCGGGTTATGGAGCACGATACCCGAGGGAGCGAAGTACACGGTGTCGGTGGCGTTCGCCCCGGACACGTAACCTGGCGCTTGGCCCGAATACGTCGCCGAACCCGTGGATGCCAGCCCGTACACGAAGAAAGTTGCGCTGTAGTAAGGTGCAGTTACTGTCACGTTGATCGAGCTGAAGCCCCCATCCGTCCCGTTGGTGGAAAGCAACAGACGAGAATCTGTCGTGGACAGAGTAACCGTTACACTACCGGACGCTGGCCCTGGAATTAAGAGCAACGTGTTCTGGTTTTCCAAATACTGCCCGACGGTCGCGCCGTTAACAACACGCAGGCTGTTGCTGGTAACGGTAACCGTCACAGAGGACGAAGAATATCCGCCGGCGCTGGCGCTGGCGGTAACCGTGGACATGCCACTGCTAGCCGGGACGAAGGTTGTGGCTGCAAATGACGCCCCATTGGCGAGTGTTATGGGCGAACTGGAAATGCTACCCACACCGGCTGGGCTGCTGGTGGCCGTGACCGCGATGCTGATGGAGACGGGCCCAGCAACGTTTTGAAGTTGTTGGACGGTTCCGCTGCCATCGACGAGCGCGGAATATACGTCGATGAACGCCGTGCCAGTATTCGCCATAGTGAAGTTCTGCCCCTGTCCGTTGGCCGTCACGATAACGAGGCCAGACGGACCGAGGGTGACCGAGCCCGTGACACTGCCCAAGCCGGAACTGCTCGCGTCCACTGTGTAGCTGTATGTACCCGAACTGCCGAATCCCATAGCGTAGAACGTCGGCGAATGATCGTGGTTGGCAGCAATCGTGAACGAAATGCTAGGGCTCCCGGCGCCGTTTGCGGTGTTCGAAAACAGGAGATTACCGGGACTCCCGCTCGTCACCGTAACCGATACTCCACTGGGGCCGGCTGAGCCATTAAGGTACACAGTCATTGGCACTTCCAGGTTATTGCCAATCGTCACGGCTGTCGGTTGTATCAAGCCGCTCTGGGCCACGCTAATATTGAGGGAGCCACCACTGGTCGGAACGATGAACCCGGACCCGGACGGCGGGTTAGCGGTAACTGTGGCCGAACCCGTCGTCGTGCTGCTAGCCGTAAACTCGGTTGTCAGGGAACTGGTGGCGGTAGGAAACGCGAGCGATATAGGCAACACACTGCCCGCGCCCGAAGCCAACAGTTGTACGGTGGGAGTGGAGCCTAACGGCGGCATCGGCGCTACCTCCTGGGCTTCCGCAAAGATCCCGCTGGAATCGAGCCGAGACGCGTAAATCGTCAACTGGGTTTGAGAACCTTCGTAAACCGACAGAGTGGTGCCCCCACCTGGCGGCGTAACGACAAATCCGGAGTTAAAGAGCGTCACCGTGCTGTAGGCAGTCTGATAGCCGGGCACAGTAACCGTGATGGTCACGGTTCCGCTGTTCGCCAAAGCCTGGACATAAGTTGTTTGGGGGCTTCCAGTGACGGTAGCCGAAACGGTACCGTTGCCGAGCAGCCCTGCTGCGCCAAGCACTACCGATGTAGGGGTACCCGAACTAATTGTAAGATTGACATTGCTAGTCGGCGCGGGGCTTAACGCGATGTTAAGGGGAACTTCCAAGCCATAACCCACATTGAGGTTTGGCACCGTAATCATCCCCAACACACCGTTTTGTGTGACGTAGAGCTGGAAGTTTTGGGGCCCTACCGAGCTGCTGCCGGTGTCGCTGACCGTAACCGACAAAGAGGCCGTGGCAAGAGCGGTTGGTGTACCGCAAATCGTGGCGGGTGTGCCGCAAGCGCCATTACCGTTCGCGTCCCAATTCAAACCGGCCGGCAGCGTTCCGGCCAACAACCACGTGTACGATCCCGTCCCCCCGGTAGCGGTGAACGTCGTGCTGTACGGCGTCGTGATCGTGGCGTATGGCAGCGGCGATGTCGTTACGAGGGTGAGCGGTCCTGTGGTAACGCTACCGATAGGGGTATTGAACGTTGCAGTTGGCGACGTCAGCATCGGTTGGCTCGAGTCGGTCACGTAGACTTGGACCGCGCAGGAGCCCGAAAGACAGCCTCCGGCTCCGTAGATTGGGCCGCTGATGACGCCGGTCGTGTTCGTAATGGAACGGCCCAAATTGGCTGGCAAGCCGCTAATGTAAAAGGTATACGGCGGTGTCCCGCCAGATGCCGTCACCAGAGCGTTATACGTCTGACCGATCACGAAATTCGGGAGCGAAGTCGTGGTGACGATAGGCGTTACCGTAAACGGCGAGCCGTTGCTGGCCGCGCCGCCTACCGTCACCACCACGTTGCCCGTGGTCGCGCCGCTGGGCACGTTCACCACGATGCCGGTCCCGCTCCAGGTTGTCGCGGTGCCCGCGCTAGTGTTGTTGAAGGTCACCGTGCTGGTGCTCTGTGCCGACCCGAAACTGTTGCCCGAGATCGTGATCGGGGTACCCACCGCGGCCGAAGTCGGCGACAGGCTGGTGATACTCGGAGCCGCGGTTACCGTGAAGTTCGCGCCGTTGCTGGCCCCGCTGCCTACCGTCACCACCACGTTGCCCGTGGTCGCCCCGGCAGGCACCGTCACTACGATGCTGGTTGCGCTCCAGCTTGTCACGCTTGCGCTGCTGCTGGCGCCGCTGAACATCACCGTGCTGGTGCCCTGCGTCGCCCCGAAATTGGTGCCCGCGATCGTCACCGGCGCGCCCACCGCGCCCGAAGTCGGCGACAGGCTGGTAATGCCCGGTGTAACCGTGAAGCTCGAGCTGTTGCTGGCCTGGCTGCCTACCGTTACCACCACCGCTGCGCTGCCCAAGCTCAAACTGCTGGGCACGGTCACCGCG
>JBEKYD010000389.1:0-6450 GCA_049511335.1 Bryobacteraceae bacterium
ATCGGTACCCGAATCTCAAACCGTTCCGCTCGCGCCTTCCGAGTTCGATAGCAAGCTGCCCAACGCCGAGGCCCGCTTGCAGGGAGTCTATCGAGGCCTAAGACGCTTGAGGGAAGTCTACAACCTGCGGAACAGCCCCAAGCGACCCGCGGCGGCGCCCGCTTCCGCTAGTCCCCAGCCGCGCCATGAGGTCGGCGAATGGCTGGTAGACGCCGGCATAGAAATCGCTCTGGCGGAGGAAATCGAAGCGGCCGCGCGGCGCCGAACCGTCCCGCCGTTGGCGCGCCGCGCCGGTATGCCACATTTGCTTCCGGAAGCGGCTTCCCGCGCCCTGTGGAGCAAGACCGAGGCAGAGCTGGCCAGTCGCTTTTCGGTTGCACCGCAGCTCGGCCGCGTCACCGCGCTGGTTGGCCCTCCCGGGTCCGGCAAGACCACCACTTTGGTCAAACTGGCCGTAACCCACGGCCTGGCCGCCGGGCGCCCCGTGCGCCTGATTTCCGCGGATACGCAACGAATCGGCGGCGCCGAGCAGCTCCACTCCTTTGCCGCCGCGTTCCAGATGCCCTTTGAGGCCGCCGACGGTATCGCCGATCTCGCCCAAGCCATCGCCGCTGCTCCGGCCGATGCCCTGGTCCTGATCGACACCCCGGGATCGAGCGCCCGCATGCTGCAGGACGGCGGTTCCGGCCTCGCGGCGTACCTCAGCCGCCGTCAAGAGATTGACACCCACTTGGTTTTGACGGCATCCATGCGCCTTACCGACCTTTACCGCGCCGCGGCGCTCTACAGCTCGTTCCGCCCCTCGAAACTGATCTTCACCAGGCTCGATGAGACATCTTCCATGGCCTCTGTGTTTTGCGTCGCGGCGCGCCGCAACCTGCCGCTCTCCTTTCTAGCCGCCGGCCAGTCCGTCCCCGAAGATCTCGAGCCGGCCGACAAAGCCGCCATCGCCCGATCATTGGTAAGGCAATTGCCCTACACACTAGCGGCGGTCGCTTGATCGATGCCGCCAATGCCGTCATTAGCGTTGTCCGAGCAACGCCGGCTAACGAGCGCGTAACCAAGGTCCCATGGCCACCGGCAATTATGGATATCAACCCGCCCTGGAAGCGGACGTCGCACTTCGGCGCGAAGCCCTGGTGCTGCAGCACCTCCCACAGGTACGCCTGATCGCCAAGCGAATCCACGACCGCCTGCCGGACTATATCAGCCTGGACGACCTGGTATCCACCGGCGTCGTCGGTCTGCTCGCCGCCATCGATAACTTCGATCCCTCCCTCAACGTCCAGCTTAAGACCTATGCCGAGCGCAAGATCCGCTTCGCCATTCTGGACGGCCTGCGCGACATGGACTGGGCCCCCCGTGAACTGCGCAAAAAATCCAAAATGATCGAAGCCGCCATTCATCGGGTCAATCAGCGAGCCGGACGCGAGGGCACCGAAGACGAGATCGCCGCCGAGCTGGGCGTCTCGCTGGAGAACTACCAGCGGTGGCTCGGCGAGGTCCAATCGGTCGAGCTGGAACGCCTGGAAAGCGCCGGCGAAGACGGTGGACAGCAATTGCTGAATTTCATCTCCGGCGACCCGGAATCCATCCCCTCGCGAATCGTGGAGCGCTCGGAGCTGGAGCGCCTGCTCATCCTCGCCATCGATCGAATGCCCAAGATCGAACGCACCGTGCTGCACTTGTATTACTTCGAAGAGCTGACTCTGCGGGAAATCTCCGAAATCGTCGGCATGCATCTTTCCCGCGTGGCGCAACTGCGTACCCAAGCCATTTTGAGGCTCCGCAGTCACCTGGAGCGCGTCTGGCTGTCCCAGCCCGCCAGAAAGATAGCGTCGTGAGTCGGAATTCCCAGCCCGGCCGCCTCCCAGTCTCCAATCCCGACCTGGGGGTGCTTCTCGACATCGAATTGCCCGTCAGTCTGCGTTTCGGCGGCGCCCGCCTACCGCTTGGTGAAGTGATGGCCCTCGAAGGCGGCTCGCTGATCGAATTCAATCGTGCGCTGGACGACCCCGTCGAAGTGCGAGTGAACGGCCGGGTCGTCGCCTTCGGCCACGTGGTTTCGGTACAAGGCAATTACGCCATCAAGATCACCGAAGTCGCGAGCCCGCTCGATCGCCTGGATACAACTTCTCGTCTCGTGCCGGATGACTCCAACCAAACCGCGCCATGACTCGGAAACCATTAGTACGCCGGTAAACGTTCGTACCGGAGGTAAGCGGTACGGAAAACATATTGACGTTTCTCGGAGCTTCGAATCTAATAGATCCACCAAGTAACTCGGATTCGAGCTAGCTCCACCGGCATTTCATTAGACTGTGTGCTTACCGCCATGTGCGAGGATTCCAAACGCCTGCTGCTGAGGTATCTGGACGCGCTGGACGAGTACGACCGGGCGCATTCGCGCTTTCTATCGGCGTATCGAACCAGCCATATCGATGAGGCGGAGCCTTACTGGAATTTATGGAATGAGATCCGGCTCAAGCTGCGCGCGGCACGCGAGGATTTTCGAGCTCATCAACGCAGCCACGGTTGCTCGGAAGCCGTCCAGTTCGACGAATAGATAGTACTCGAAATCCTGGACGTACGGCGCGCTCTAGCAACCCTGGCGGCGGACTGTCCCCACTTTTGCCACCGGCTGTACCTACCGTGCTGCGTAAAGGGCGGGGCTTTCGTAATTCCGCAGTTTCATGATCAGCGTGGTCCGCTTGAGTCCTAGTAACTCCGCGGCCGCGGTCTTGTTTCCCGCCGTAGTCATAAGTGCGCGCTCCAGCATACCTCGCTCAAAGTTGCTCACCGCGGTCTCGAAATCCATGGCTTCCGGAACGGGAAACGGTATGCACTCGGCCGGTTCCGGCTCGACCGATACCGCGGGTCCCAAACCGAAATCGCTGGCGAAGAGCGTATTCCTCTCTCCACTCAGTGCTACCGCCATCTCTACGGCATTCTCCAGTTGCCGCACATTTCCCGGCCACGGGCACGTCCGCAACCGTTCCACCGCTTCAGGCGTCACCGTCTTGACGGAGATCCCTTCCGATTGGCAGATCTGCTTGACGAAGTGCTCCACCAACAGTCCGATATCGCTCGTCCGCTTGCGCAGGGGCGGCATCTGCAACGGGACCACGTTCAAACGGTAATACAGGTCTTCCCGAAAACGGCCCTGCTGCACCCGCTCCAGAAGATTTGCGTGTGTGGCTGCAATCACCCGCACGTCCACCTTGGTGCTTTCCGAGCCGCCTAACCGCTGAATTTCGCGGTCCTGCAACACCCGCAGCAGCTTGGTTTGCAATTCGAGCGGCATATCGCCGATCTCATCCAGGAATAGAGTACCCCTGTGCGCCTGCTCAAAACGCCCCATGCGCGCGTGGATCGCGCCGGTGAAAGCCCCCTTCACATGGCCGAAAAGCTCGGCTTCCAGCAGGTTCTCCGGTAATGCGCTGCAATTGATGGCCACGAAAGCATGGTTCGCCCGCGGGCCGGCGGCGTGCAGTGCCCTGGCCGCTACTTCCTTGCCCGTCCCGGTCTCGCCCCCGATCAATACCGTGCAGCGCCGGTTCCCGATCAGCCGAATGGTCTCAATTACCGTCTCCATCGCCCGGCTGTCGCCCACCAGGAAGGCACGCCACGGCTCCGCTCCCGCCACGCTCTCGCGGCCGCGCTTTTCCTCCATCGCGGTCTCCACGCAGTCGCGCACCGCCTCCGCCGAGTCCTGCTGCCCGAAACAGAAGTACGCTCCGGCTCGAAATAGCCGAACCCCTTGGGCCGGACTTAGTTCCGGATTCCAGAAGACCACCGCCAGCGTGGGTTCGATTCCGTGGATCACTTCCAATACTTCTATACGGCTGGCATCCGCCATATCGGCCGTTACCAGCACACAATCGAAGTCGTCCTTGCTCAACGCCGTAATGGCTTCTGGCGTGCTCGCGGCATTTACCACCGTGAAAGTTGGTGGAACCTGGAACCAGTTCGGGTCTCCAGGCGCGGATGCGGAGTCAGCGCGTGACAACCACAACAGCTTTTGCAACTGCATGTACTACGTGTAACTAGTACGCGTCTCGGGATTCTACCCAGTATTTGGGTATGATTTAGTAGATAACCGCGGTTATTATTAGGGCCTTTTCCTATTGCGTATTGCGCCATGGACCGTGTTCATGCCACCTTTGAGTAGAAGGAGTAATGCCTCGCATGAGAACCATGCCGAGGCGCTTCCTATGCGAATTCGACTTCAGAACGATGGCGTTGCCGGCGCCAGTACCTCCGCGGCGAGCCAGACTAATCTGACGCAATCGGGTTCCTCCGCTACGCCGGCTTCGGGGCTCGGTAGCAGCGCTGCCGACCAGGTTGAGATTTCCTCCCTGTCGGAAAACGTCGCCAACGCCAGTTCCGCGCTCGAAACCCAGCAGGCCGACCGCGTCAGCCATCTGGCCGCTGTCTATGCCCAAGGCCAATATCAGGTGGACTCCGTCCAGCTCAGCCACGCATTGGTTTCCCACGCCCTCGCCTCCGGCCCGGTGGAGAACGACGACTGATGCCACCGAACCCCGTCCCAAACGGCGGCGCGCCAACCCTCCAGCGCACCCTGGAACGTCTCCGTCAGGCGCGCGAAGCGTGCCGGACGGCGAATCTCGCCCGCCTGCTTGAGGCTCTGGATATTCTGCGCGCCGCGTCCGCGGAATTCGAAGCTTGGGCGGAGCAGATCCGCCGCCAACCCGGCGCGGTAGCCGTCCCGCTCGGTTCCGAGCTTGCCCGCGTCAAACGCGAGGTGTCATCCCTTCTCCGCCTGGTCGATGGCTGCGCTGCTGTCCAGCGCGGCTTGGCCGCGCGTTGCGGCGCCATGGCAGTGGCATATTCCCCAAAGGGTAGCGCCCCGATTCCGGCTTCGGTCTCTTCGGCATACGACATGCAAGGGTGAACTCGCATGTCAACCCTGCAGTCCATCATGCAGTCGTCCGGAAATGCCCTGGATGTTTTCCAACAGGCCTTAAGCGTCACCGAAAATAACGTCAATAACTCGTCTACTCCGGGCTACGCCACGCAAACACTCAAACTCGAAGCCGATCCCCTGAATGTCAGCGATGGATTGAGCGGCGGTGTCAGTTCGGGCGGCCTCTCCGATTCCCGCGACCCATACGCCGAGGAACAGCTTCAACAGCAGACCCAGGCGCTCGGCTTCTACACCGCCCAGGCCCAAACCACCAGCTCGATCCAAAGCCTGTTCGACGTTTCGAGCACCAGCGGCGTGGCTTCCGCACTCAGTTCCCTGTTACAGGCATTCTCAGCCTGGAGCACCACCCCGACTGACGCCACCGCCGGCCAGACCGTCATCGACGATGCCGGCAATGTGGCCACCGCCGTCCAGAGCCTGTTCAATTCTCTGTCCAAACAGGCGCAACAAGCCGATACTTCCATCAGCTCCACCGTAACCCAGATCAACACCATCGCCTCCCAGATCCAGTCCTACAATGCCGAGCGGCTGAAGGAGACCACCCCGGATCCGGCCGCGGAGGCCCAACTTTATAGCTCCCTCGACAGCCTTTCGCAGCTCACCAATTTCACCACCGTGACTCAGTCCGACGGCACCGTCACGGTGTTGTTAGGCGGCGGCTCGCCGCTGGTGATGGGAACCCAGCAGTACTCGCTCAGCGCCGGTTTTTCGGTGGACGCCAATGCCGCCAACCCCACCTCTCCCCCCACCGCCCACATCTACGATTCCCAGGGCGACGACATCACCTCTCAGATCACCGGCGGCCAGCTCGGCGGTCTGCTCGATAGCGCCAACCGCGTGCTGGCGTCCGTCATCGGCGATTCCCAGCAGACCGGAACCCTGAACCAATTCGCCTCTACCCTCGCTTCCACCGTCAATCAGATTCTCCAATCCGGCACTGTCTCCACCACTGCCGGCGCCGCCAATGGCTCCGCTCTGTTCACCTACGACACCACCAACGCCACCAACGCCGCTGCCAGCCTGTCCGTCAACCCCTCCATCGCCACCTCTCAGTTGGCGCCCGTGGATTCTTCCGGTAATTCCAACGGCAATGCCAATACCCTGGCCGCGCTGGGAAATACCGCCCTCCCCGCGCTCGGCGGCGTCAGCCTGACTCAATACTTCGGCCAGATTGCTTCCGCTATGGGCCAGGAGAATTCCACCGCAACCGACAACCAGCAAAACCAGCAGCAGGTTGTCGCCACCGCCACCACCGCGGTCAATAACGCATCCGGCGTTTCCCTCGACGCGCAGGCCGTCAACGTGATGGAGTTCCAGCGCGCCTATCAGTCGGTAGCCCAGGTTCTCACTACTCTGGAGAACATTGCGGAATCCCTCATGCAGGTGATCCAACCTCTTGCATGATTGAGCCAACTCTATGTTTCCTATCAGCGGAGCAACTCAGTCCTACCTGGCCAACCTCAATCGCACCGAGAACGAGGTCAACCAGGCCCAATCCGAAG
>JBEKYD010000390.1:0-6411 GCA_049511335.1 Bryobacteraceae bacterium
GCTGGGGCTGGAGCACCTCCGTATTACCCCGCGTGGGTAATACGCAGGCCAACTCGTAACCCGCTAAGGAAACAATTACTTACGCCTTTGTTCCGGCCCTTCTCAGTAAACTCCCGCTAGGTTTTGGGGCTGGAGAGAGTTTCTCCCACGGCCCAGCCGGCGGTTCCAGCTTTCCGCGCACTGATCGATCCAGCGGAACAAGTCCTTGCCGAGGAAGAAAAGCATACGCACCTCGGTGTACCGCCCGGTCAACACTTTCAACTTCAGGGTTTCCTCATCCGATCCATCGCCCGGCAGCAAACCGCTCAGCACCAAAGCGGCTTTGGAGTTCTCGAGCAGCGATTGAGGTGAAACCCGCTCATTAAATGGATGAAGAATCAGCGGAGGAAAGTCCCAGATAGCGGAGTCCTGCTGCGAGAGATCGAATGGCATGTTACTCCAATGGTCGTGCGGCTAGTTCGGCCGGTAAATCGCTTTCTATCCGGCCTACTAACTTGATTATATGCCGCCGATCGTGGAGATCATGAATTCAGAAGTACTAAGTTTACTAGGCAAAAAGCGCAATTCATCCGGACTCAGTCAGGGACTGTTGTAGCGGCGCCGTTTCGAAGCCGGCGGCGGGCGCCACGCCGCGGTCGACGCGGACATCGAGCGACAGCTTGGCGTAAGCGGAAGCTTGCCGGGAAACCTTACGTTCCAACTCCTCATACCGGCGCGCCAGCAGCGCCACCACCTCCGGGTCGAAACTGATGCCTGCGCGGAGCGAAACCTCGCGCATGGCTTCGGAAAGCGGCAGGGCTTTTCGATAGCGGCGGTCGGTCGAGAGTGCGTCGAGCGCGTCGACCGCCGAAAGGATCCGTGCGCCCAAAGGGATCTGATCGCCGCGCAGCCCGTCCGGGTAACCCCTGCCATCCCATCGTTCATGATGCGCGCGCACGATGGCTGGCACCAGGGGATCGAAGCCGACGCGTTGCAGAATCTCGGCGCCCACCAGCGGATGGGCCTTTACCTTTTCGAATTCCTCCGGGGTCAGCTTGCCCGGCTTGGAAATAATTCGTTCCGGCAGAGCGAGCTTGCCGATGTCGTGCAGCAGGGCGGCGGCGCGCAGACACTCCAACTCCTGGTCGTGGACCCCCATTTCCCGAGCCAGTTCAACGGCGTAGACACGGACGCGGCCGAGGTGGTTGCGAGTCTCCGGGTCTTTGGCGTCGAGCGCCAGTGCCAGAGCCTCAATGGTTCTTAAATGCTGGGCCTCGATTTGGTCGCGGTGGAGGCGGCGTTCCTCGCAGCCCCGGACATACATGCGATAAGAACGGCAAATTGCATAGAAAAGCGGCGGAACCAACACCAGCCTGTAGGGAGGTCCGGGCGCCACCGCCGACCAGATTGCCCACACCAGGAATGCGCCTACCAAACATACATATGCACCGGCTCGCGGTGTCCAAAATTCGTGCCGCATCCACCCTAACTGTCCCCCTTGGACACGGCAGAAATCAACTTCGCGCCTCATCGTTAGCGTACTAATGGTTTCGTCAACAGGGTACTACTAACTATCGATAAGTAACCAAGGTTAGACGTACCGGCGCGCGACTGGGGGGAGTTCCGGCAGGGACTACCAATGGCCGATAGCTAAAGCAGTGGTAGTCATATGAGGCTCCCAGCCGAAGAATGAAAATATGGAAAGATCGGCCCCGCCGCGGGTCCAGGAGTTCCTCGGCAGCGAACAAGGACAAAACCTCTCCGAGTACTGCTTGGTCACGGCGCTGATCGCCATAGTTGGGCTGATTATTATAGTGGCCGTCTCGGGCGGTTTGCACAACATCTGGCAGCATGCAGGCGCCACCACGAATGCGGCGGCCTCGAGCGGTGGGGGAACGGTGGCGGGACAGTGATGGGTGGCACAGGCTTTATACTTAGCCTGTGAACTAGTGTCTCAGTCGACGTTCAGGCCGAGGAACCGGTGGGCATTGGTGTAGCAGATGTTACGAACGATGGGGCCGACCAGCTCGTAACTATCCGGAAGCTCTCCCCGATCCATGTCTTCTCCGAACAGGTTTGACAGCACGCGCCGGAAATACTCGTGCCGCGGATAAGACATGAAAGAGCGCGAATCGGTGAGCATGCCGATGAAGTGGGAGATCAAGCCGCAATTGGAAAGAGCGTTCATCTGCCAGGTCATGGCCTCTTTCTGGTCGAGGAACCACCAGCCGGAGCCGAATTGGATTTTGCCGGCGATCGAACCGTCCTGGAAGTTGCCGATGATGGCAGCCAGGGCGTAATCGTCGGCGGGGTTCAGATTGTAGAGAACCATCTTGGGCAGGGCGTTGTCCTGATCCAGCCGGTCCAGATACTGGGCCAAGGCATCGATCTGCGGCCAGTCGCCGATGGAATCGAAGCCGGAATCCGGCCCGGCCTGATGGAAACGGCGGGTATTATTGTTGCGCCGCGCGCCGAGGTGCAGTTGCTTGGTCCAACCCTTTTCGGCGTCCCAGCGGCCGAATTCCAGCATCAGATAAGAGGCAAAGCGGGAGTGCTCGGCCGGTGAGGCGGCCTGGCCGGAGCGGGCTTTGGAAAAGATCGCGGCCGCTTCGGCTACGGATGGGAAGTCCGCCAGGGCCTGGTTCAGGCCGTGATCGGAGAGCCGGCCGCCCATATGGTGGAAAAAGTCGTGGCGCCTCTTGAGGGCGGCGACAAAGTCGCTGAATTTGCCGATGTCGGTATCGCTGGCTGCCGCCAGACGGTCTACCCAGGGATTGAACAACTCCGGCAGATGGACGTTGAGAGCCTTGTCGGGCCGGAAGCAGGGAAAGACCTTGGTCTTGAGGCCGGAGGCGGCAATGGCCTTATGATGGGCGAGATTGTCGGTTGGGTCGTCGGTGGTGCAGAGGGCGCGGACGTGGAACTTGGCGAGGATGCCGTGAGCGCTAAGCTCCGGCGTTGCAAGTTGCTCGTTGGCCGTATTCCAGATGCGCTCGGCGCTCGATTCATCCAGCAGCTCGTCCACGCCGAAATACCGTTTCAGTTCCAGATGCGTCCAGTGATACAGCGGATTGCGCACGGTAAAGGGAACGGTGCGCGCCCAGGCGAGGTACTTTTCGTACGGCGCCGCGTCGCCGGTGCAATAGCGCTCGTCAAGGCCATTGGCGCGCATGGCCCGCCATTTGTAGTGGTCGCCTTCGAGCCAGATCTCGAACAAATTGCGGAAGGAGCGGTTGCCGGCCACGTCCTCGGTCGGAAGGTGGCAATGATAGTCTAAAATGGGTTCGTTCTCGGCGAATTCGTGATACAAACGGCGTGCCGCCTTGGACTCCAGCAGGAAGTCGTCGTGGACAAAGGACATGGCCATTTACCCCGCGCGCGTGGCGTTTCTTACAATAGAAACCGCAGCATAACACGAGGCGCGCGAGCCCGATTAAGGCTGGTGATAAACTGGTTTGAGGCTGGAGGGATAGACCGGTGAAAATTTTTCTCGACACCGCAAACCTGGACGAGCTACGCAAGGGCGCGGCTTGGGGAATCGTCGATGGTGTGACGACCAATCCCACGCTCATTGCCAAGGAAGGCAAACCGCTGGAAGAACAGATCCGCGCCATCTGCGACATCGTGGATGGGGATATCAGCGCGGAAGTGGTGGCTACCGGCGCGCCAAGCATGATTCGCGAGGGCAAGTCCCTGGCGAAGATCCACAAGAACATCGTGGTCAAATGTCCGCTCACGCGGGATGGCATCGTGGCCACCAAGGCGCTCACGGGCGAGGGGATCCGGGTCAACGTGACGCTTTGTTTTTCTCCCAACCAGGCGTTGATCGCGGCCAAGGCCGGCGCCTACATTATCAGCCCGTTCGTGGGCCGGATCGACGACATAAGCTGGAATGGCATGGATCTGATCCGCCAGATTGTGCAGATCTACAAGAACTACGGCTACAAGACACAAATCCTGTCGGCTTCGTTGCGCTCGCCGACGCACGTGTCGGAATCGGCGCTGGCGGGCGCGCAC
Source organism: Bryobacteraceae bacterium (assembly GCA_049511335.1). Taxonomy (GTDB): domain Bacteria; phylum Acidobacteriota; class Terriglobia; order Bryobacterales; family Bryobacteraceae; genus JBEKYD01. The sequence continues at coordinate 3,997 of JBEKYD010000390.1, forward strand.
ATCGCCACCATGCCTTTCAAAGTTCTCGACATGCTATTTAACCACCCGCTCACCGACAAGGGCCTGGAACAGTTCCTGAAGGATTGGGCCAAAGTGTTCCAGGAAGAGCCGGTCGGAAGTTAATTCACCTATCCGATGGCGGGCGCTGAAGCTTGGTTCGAATCGGCCGCCGGGACCGTAACGTTGCTGCTGGCCGGCGTGCTGGCGGTTCTGATTGGAGTCCTGGGCTTCCGGGCCTGGAAGCGCTCGCAGATCCCGCCGGAGGAACGCGAGCGGCGGCGCCGTGCGCTATTGGCGGCCGAGGGCAAAATGTGCGATGCCGCCTTGGTGGACTTGCGGGAAGACTTGGTGCTCTACTGCTACTCGGTTCGCGGCGTGGAATACACCGCCTCCCAAGACCTGTCGCAACTAAGCGCATACCTGCCCTCCGAAAAGCCGATTACAGCCGCGGTTGCGGTTCGTTACGACCCGGCCAACCCGGCGAACTCGATCGTGATTTCCGAGCAATGGAGCGGGCTGCGGTAGGTCACGAGACCACCCGCACTCGAGCGGACGCATAGCGCGGAATCGTGAGATCGATGGTCACGATCTCGAGGTCCTCTACCGCCGCCTGGGCGATCAGTGCCCGGTCGAATGGGTCCTGGTGGATGCCGGGCAAGCTATGAAGCTCGGCGACATGATCGGGCCGGAGCATGAGTGGTACGGCGGCCAGTTCCCCCAGCGCATCGCGCCACCAGAGACGCGGGTCGCCAACCTGCAGCTTTCCCTTCATGGATTTGAGCATCACTTCCCAATACGACACCACACTCAGGATGTTGGGACCGGCGATGATCGCCGCTCGCGCGGCCGGCGAAAGCCGGTTGGGCTCGGCGAGAGCTACCAGGGCAATATTCGTATCGAGAAGGTAGCCGCTCACAGATCGCCCGACAAAAAGCGGTCGAGGTCGACGGGATCATCCCACCCGGGCAGCAATTTGATTCGATCCTTCATGCCGCCTAGCCGGACATGGCGACGCTCGGGCGGCGCCGGGGCGAGCTGGGCAACCGGCTTGCCGTGCCGAGTGATTACCACTTGTTCGCCGCCTTCGACGGCACGGATTAGCTCCGGCAGGCGGTTCTTGGCGTCAGCAATGCTTACGTCCACAAGTCGATTATAGCCATTTTTATGGCTATTTTCAAGTAGAGCGATCTACACCTTGTTCGACACGAGCACTTCCACGGCCTTCTTCACCACCGGATCGTCTTCCAGCTTCTTCTGCTGCGGCTGCTGCTCCTGCGCGGTGGGAATCGGTTCGCCATTTTCGTCGAACTCGATCTGCGGCTCCGGTTCAGCAACCGTGGTGCTGGGCGTTACGCCGGTATCCTGAATCGCCTTGCCGTCGGGCGAGTAGTATTTGGCCACGGAGAGAAGGATGGCGCCGCCGTCGTCCATGTCGAGCGCCTTGCGCTGCGCGGCATCGCCATAGGTACGCTCGCCCACTACTTGAGCCCGCTGGTTTCCCAGCAGCGCGGCGGCGGCGATTTCGGCGCCGTCGGCCGTGCCATGATTGGTCAGTACCGCGAGGGGCAGGGTGGTGATCGCCTTGGAGGGATCGGCATCGAAATTCTGCTGCGCCACGCGCTGTCCCTTCAGATAGGTGATGCGCCCTTTACCGAGGAACAGATTCGCCATAGCGATACCGGAGTCGGGAGAGCCCGTGGCGCAGTTGCGCAAATCCAGAATCAGCCGCTGCTCGCCGTCTTTCTGCATTTTTTGGATGGCCGCGGCCACTTCTTTGACCCGTTCCGGGGACAAAGTGCCGACGCCGATGTATCCGGTCTGGTTATCGAGCGGACGGATGACTAACGGCAGAGTAGCAACGTTGGAGCGCGTCAAGGTAATCGTCTGCGGCTCGGGATGACGCACCTGCACTACGCTCACTTCGACCGTAGTACCGGGGTTGCCCGCCAGCAGCATGTTGGCGTAGGCCAACGGCATATCGCGGGTGGAGATTCCCTTTATCGATTCGATCATGTCGCGGGTGCCGAATCCCGCCTTGGCCGCCGGAGAATCCGGAACCGCCGCCACTACTTCCATATAACCGGGTTTTTTCGACAGTACCAGCCCGACGTCGCCCGGCTTGGTCTGCCTGGTATCCAGGTAGACCTTATATTCCTTGTACTGGTCCGCGTTGAGATAGCTGGCGAAAGGATCGATCGCTTCGAGCATGCCGTTGAGCGCGCCCAGCGTGACCGATTTCATATCGGGCTCTTCCACGTACTGGCTCTTGATATAGCCAACTACGTCGCTGAAAACACCGATTTGCTTCAGCGGATCGTTCTGGTCGGCGCCTTTGCCAACCACGCTCCCAATCAGAAGCATGAGGGAAAGACACGTGGATGCGCTGACCACGGAATACTTGAAACGGCTGCTCAT